>NZ_LR738849.1:2115000-2415000 GCF_902702915.1 Desulfovibrio sp. 86
GATTAGACCCGAAACCGGGTGATCTATCCATGAGCAGGTTGAAGCAAGGGTAAAGCCTTGTGGAGGACCGAACCATTAACGGCTGAAAACGTTTTGGATGACTTGTGGATAGGGGTGAAAGGCCAATCAAACCCGGTGATAGCTGGTTCTCCCCGAAATATATTGAGGTATAGCCTCATGGATTGTCTACCGGAGGTAAAGCACTGACAGAGCTAGGGGTCCTACCAGATTACCAAACTCTTTCAAACTCAGAATGCCGGTCAGATGTACCATGGGAGTCAGACAGTGGGTGCTAAGGTCCATTGTCGAGAGGGTAAGAGCCCAGATCAACAGCTAAGGTCTCCAAATCTATGCTCAGTGGTTAAGGTGGTGACGTTGTAGAGACACCCAGGACGTTGGCTTAGAAGCAGCCATCGTTTAAAGAAAGCGTAATAGCTCACTGGTCTAATGACGTTGCGCCGAAAATGTAACGGGGCTAAGCATAGTACCGAAGCTTTGAATTCCGCGTATGCGGTCTGGTAGGGGAGCGTTCTTCACGGGCTGAAGGTGTGTTGTAAAGCATGCTGGACTGTGGAGAAGTGATTATGCTGACATGAGTAACGATAAAACGGGTGAAAAACCCGTTCGCCGTAAACCCAAGGTTTCCTGGGTAAAGGTAATCTTCCCAGGGTTAGTCGGTCCCTAAGGCGAGGCTGAAAGGCGTAGTTGATGGGAAACGTGTTAATATTCACGTACTTGTATGTTCGCGCGATGGAGGGACGCAGAAAGGTAGATGGTCCGGGTGTTGGATTACCCGGTGCAAGCAGGTAGGCGTGAGGTGTAGGCAAATCCGCACTTCTTTACGCTGAGACGCGAGTCCGTGACCGTAAGGTCTGAAGCCATTGAGCCTATACTGCCTAGAAAAGCTTCTAAGTATAGAACATGCAAACCGTACCGAAAACCAACTCAGGTGGGTGGGATGAATAATCCAAGGCGCTCGAGAGAACTCTGGCCAAGGAACTCGGCAAAATAACCCCGTACCTTCGGAAGAAGGGGTGCTCCTTCGGGTGAAATTGATTCACTTAATGAGCCTGAGGGAGCCGCAGTGAAATGGTGGTGGCGACTGTTTACTAAAAACATAGGTCTGTGCGAAGTCCTAAAGACGACGTATACGGACTGACGCCTGCCCGGTGCCGGAAGGTTAAAAGGAGAGGTCAGCGCAAGCGAAGCTTTGAATTGAAGCCCCGGTAAACGGCGGCCGTAACTATAACGGTCCTAAGGTAGCGAAATTCCTTGTCGGGTAAGTTCCGACCTGCACGAATGGCGTAACGATCTCCACACTGTCTCGGCCAGAGACTCGGTGAAATTGAAGTCGCGGTGAAAATGCCGTGTACCCGCAGAAAGACGGAAAGACCCTGTGCACCTTTACTATAGCTTGACATTGGGATTTGGAACTGCATGTGTAGGATAGGTGGGAGACTGTGAACCCTGTACGCTAGTATGGGGGGAGTCATTGTTGAAATACCACCCTTGTTTTTTCAGGTCCCTAACCCTCTACCGTTATCCGGTGAGGGAACAGTGTCTGGTGGGTAGTTTGACTGGGGCGGTCGCCTCCTAAAGTGTAACGGAGGCATGCAAAGGTTCCCTCAGGCTGATTGGAAACCAGCCGTCGAGTGCAAACGCATAAGGGAGCTTGACTGCAAGAGAGACATCTCGAGCAGGTACGAAAGTAGGTGTTAGTGATCCGGTGGTCCCGAATGGAAGGGCCATCGCTCATTGGATAAAAGGTACGCCGGGGATAACAGGCTGATCGCATCCAAGAGTTCACATCGACGATGCGGTTTGGCACCTCGATGTCGGCTCATCACATCCTGGGGCTGAAGCAGGTCCCAAGGGTACGGCTGTTCGCCGTTTAAAGTGGTACGCGAGCTGGGTTTAAAACGTCGTGAGACAGTTTGGTCCCTATCTTCTGTGGGCGCTGGAGAATTGAAAGGGCCTGTCCCTAGTACGAGAGGACCGGGATGGACGCACCCCTGGTGGACCTGTTGTCGTGCCAACGGCACAGCAGGGTAGCTATGTGCGGAAGGGATAACCGCTGAAAGCATCTAAGCGGGAAGCCTGCCTTAAGATAAGTTCTCCCTGGAGCAATCCCTGAAGGGCCGAGGTAGACTACCTCGTTGATAGGCTGGAGGTGGAAGCGTCGTGAGATGCGGAGCTGACCAGTACTAATAGCCCGTGCGGCTTGTTTATGAAAAAAACTCCTTCCTTCCCTGTCAATTAAATATTTGACAACTTTGTTGGTAGCCATGGAGGAGAGGGTACACCCAATCCCATTCCGAACTTGGAAGTTAAGCTCTCCATCGCCGATGATACTGCATAACGTCATGTGGGAAAGTAGGCCGCTGCCAACATCTTTTAAAGCTCCCCGCTGCATCTCGCGCGGGGAGCTTTGCTATTTTTTATTTTACGCCGAAGCTTCTGCTTTGCTTTGCTGTCCTTATCCGTAGCGCTGCTGTCTGTTCCTCTAAGCCGCAAGAACGGCTAAGAGGAATGCCCTTTCTGGGCACGTTTCACGCAGCACGGCTCCTTCGTCGCCTACGGCTACGGCAACGTCATGTGGGATCGCTGCTGTCCTCATCCGTAAAGCGCTTACAGCGCTAACGGCTGAGGCAAAGTAGGCCGCTGCCAACATCTTTTAAAAAGCCCTTCGCTGCTACAGCGCGAAGGGCTTTTTGCCGTTCTGTAGCTAGCTTCCTTTCATTTAACGCAGCCTGATTCCTTGCCGTTTCCCATATCCTTCATTTGGGCCGCCTGCGCGGCGGGCGGCAGAGGGGGCCTGTTAGGGGCTGTGTATACTGCCCCCCATTAACAAGGCCGTCCTGTTAAGGTAGTTTTCTTCCAGCCCTGGAGGAAACATGAAACGCCGTATCTGGGACAGTAAAAGCAAAGCTCGCATCGTGCTTGAAGGATTGCAGGGGCGTTCTGTGGCAAGCCTTTGCAGTGAGTATCAAATCACTCAGAGCATGTACTACCGCTGGCGAGATACGTTTTTGGCCAATGCCGCCCAAGCCTTCGAAACCGGCACGACAAACCGCCGGGAAGAGCGCCTCACGGCAGAGAACCAAAAACTTAAGCAGGCCGTTGGCGAGTTGACGCTGGAATTAAAAAAAAACGACTGGTAAGCGACAGGCGGCGAACCGGCCAGACTCAGCTTCAGCGCGATGCCGAGCTCTTGCCGCTGATCGAAGCCCTTAAAATGGAGCATCCTTTTTGGGGCTACCGCCGCGTGTGGGCTACTCTCCGGCATAAAAACGGCATGAACGTCAACGCCAAACGTGTGGAACGCTTGATGCGTCTGCATGGCCTGGGCGTTAGGAGAGCAACCTTGCGAGCAAAGCGAACCCCCGGCGGAAGCAAGCCGCGTCCTGTTCGGCCCTGCCAGTGGTGGGGCATCGATATGACCAAGGTCATGACGGAAGGTGGCTGGGTGTATGTTGTTCTGGTAGTGGACTGGTTTTCCAAAAAGATCGTCGGCCATCATGCTGGCTACCAAAGCCGAAGTCATGAGTGGCTGCAAGCCCTGGAGATGGGCATTCAAGCGCACTTTCCCGAAGGCGTCCGAGAACAGGGCTTGAGCCTGATGAGTGATAACGGCTGCCAACCGACAGGAAAGGCTTTTGTGCGTGAATGCGCGACATTAGGCATCACACAGGCATTCACCAGCTACAACAATCCCAAAGGAAACGCGGATACTGAACGGACAATGCGCACAATTAAGGAAGAACTCTTTTGGTTGCGCGAATGGCGCAGCCTTGAGCACCTGGCCGACGAGCTTTCTGACTGGATAGAACTTTTTAACACCACGTACCTGCACTCGGCGCTTGGCTGGAAGACCCCGCAATGCGTGCATCAGCAGGCTCGTAAAAACCGGAAGGATACTCCCTTAAAGGCTGCTTGATCCATGGGGGGCATTACATGTGCCCCTCCGAGGCCCCCTCTGCACTCCCCCCGGACGACCCCCTGAGGCTTTCCAAAGCGTTACGCCCGCGAGGGCTGCGCGGCTTCCGCTGCGGGAGCTTCCTCGCTGCGCTCGGCGATCTCCCTCCGCGCCGTGCAACGCCAGCGCACGCCTTCGCGTTGAATGGGAGGCCGGGAAGAAGGCGTCTGGTTGATTGTATGGCGTCTCGTTGCTGGTGAAGGGACATTGTGACGAGGGCGTTTGTATGGTCTGTGTTTCGGGGAGCATAAAAACCGGGCCTGTCATTTTAGATGCGGTTTTCGTGCCCTGCGAGCGCAGCGGTTTTACTTTAATTAAGTTTGTGCCGTCTGCGCGGCGGGTAAGCATATCGCTTTCGGCCTCTCACACTGGGCGAAAGCGCACGCTGGCATTGCGCGGCGCGAAGGGAGATCGCCGAGCGAAGCGAGGAAGCTCCCGGAGCAATAGCCGCGCAGCCCTCGTGGAATGACGGAAACGGGAAAGCCCCAGCGGGGTGCTTCGGGGGGGATGCAAGGGGGGCCGAGAAGGGGGCGCAGCCCCATAACCGGCCCCGCCTTGCCGCACGCCGCGCAGGCGGCCAAAAGAACATAAAAAGAAAAGCTCCCATGTCCGCAGGACACAAAAACCGCCTCTCAAAGGACAAGCCCGGTTTCTATGCCTCTTGATCCCCCGCCACGCAGGCGACCCAAATTAAAATAATGAAAAGCCCCCGTACCCGCAGGGTACAAAAGCCTCCTCTCAAAGGCCAAACCCTGTTTTCTTGTCTTGAAAGGCCGACTGCGAAAAATTCCCGCCACCGCGCAGGCGCCCAAAACTATAATAAAGTAAAAGCCCCCGTGTCCGCAGGACACAGAGTATTCCTCTCAACGGACAGGCTTGGTTTTGCTTTCTCCGAAAGGCCTCCTGCGACAGGGGGCAAGGGCAGAATAAAGATCCCACAATGCCTGCATAAATAGGGTGGTATGGGCCTGAAGGATTCTCCATTAAGCAGTTTGATTCTTGGGTGCATTATAAAATGGCTGTTTGGACTCAGTCACGTAATTGAAATAAAAACAGTACGTTGCTGTAATCAAATAGCGATAGTAATCCCAGAGGACGGGGAAAAGAAAGGGCCGCGCGCGGCGGCCCAAGGAGAGGAGATTTATAAAAATTTGAGGTTAAAACGTGTACCGCAGCCCAAGGCTGAATTCATTGGCGTAGGGAGCCATGCCGGCGGAGTTTTTTTCCCCATCAAACGTTTTGTTGATTTCGGTGTAGCCCAATCCTACGAAGCGATACGCCAAGTCAGCAGAAAAATGCTCCGTGAAAGCATAAGAACAGCCCGCACCAACGTTCCAGGCAAAAACCGTGTCGTACTGTGTGAAGCTGCCGCGGTCTTCCTCGTCCGGATCGGATAATTCTGACTTATACTTGCTCTTTATAAATCCCAATCCTGCGCCAGCACCAATGTATGGGGTAAATGCTGTGCTGTTATGAAAATCCCAGTAGGCGTTCAAAAAAAGTGTTTGAACGTTCCATTCACCCTTGGTTGATGCTTTAACATCCTTTCCAAGGAGGTCAATGTTTGCGTCCCAGGTTTTTGTCATGTTGCTTCGGATGGCATATTCGAGTTCTGACCTGACAGGGACTTGATACTGTGGGTAGAAATCATACCCAACAAAGATGCCTCCGCCTACAGTGTTCTGCGAATACTCATTCATGCCCAGCGAGTCAAAATCCCCGCTTTTTGAAAATTTGCCCGTGCTCTGGATGGAGTCAATGAATTTAAGCCCAGCATATGCCCCAGAGGTCTCCGCTGCAGCGGGGGCCGCAAGTGCAACCGCTAGAATGAGGGGTAGAAACACATGCTTGAACATAGGAATCTCCTTCTCTAATGCCGATTACATGAATCCGAGTACGTTTTTACTACGCTCACCACTTTCGTATAGCAATAGTACCCTCAGGCCAGCAGATATTTTTTTTTATTTTAATAATGGCCGGGTTGCCCCTGGCGCACCGTCTATCTATTTTGGCTGGCCTCGGCATCAACGCCGGGAGCGGCGTACCGGCGCCCCGCTGTCACTGGTCATGGCTGCGGACTCTTGACCGGGCTATCCGCGATGGCAACTACCGCGCCATCAGGGCAAACACGCCCCAGCCGAGATATTCGCGGCTATAGGTAACATAACGCAAGGGCTCTGCCGTCAATTCGTCCCGAATTTCTTTGGCAAGGTCATCGTCCGGGTTGGCGTCGAGCCAGCGGCGCATGGTCAGCCACTTGGCCGCCTCGTACCTGTCCCATCCTTCCTGGTCGGCCAGCACCATCTCCACAACGTCGTAGTTGAGATCTTGGAAATGGGCGACAAGTTCGGGGAGCGTGCGAAAGTCGGCGATGGAACTGGCGAGGCATCCTCTGGCGGTTTCTTCCGATGACGGCACCTGCAACCAGTAGGGCTCGCCCACAAGAATGATTCCTCCGGCACAAAGACTCTTTTCGAGAAGCTCAATGGTGCCGTCGAGCCCGCCGCCAATCCAGGTGGCTCCGATACAGGCAGCCACATCCACCTTTACGTCCGCAATATAACCTGCGGCATCGTCGTGAATGAACGCAACCCTGTCGGCAACGCCAAGTTCAGCGGCGCGCTGTTTGGCCTGCTCGGAAAACAGTCGGCTCATGTCAACGCCAATGCCGGTAATTCCGTAATCGCGCGCCCATGTGCACAGCAGTTCGCCAGATCCGCTGCCAAGGTCCAGTATGCGGTTTTGCGCATTGAGGCGTAAGGCCGCACCCAACATGGCGAGCTTTCCCGCTGTGTAGGGGTTATGAATACGGTGGGCGCTTTCAGTAATGGTGAATATGCGTGGGATATCCAATGCAGTGCTTCCTTTCATGACCGTTTTCTGAGTCAGATTTTTTGATATCTGCAATAATTGTTGCGTGGTGCAACGTGAACGAAAAAACGGGCGCCGTGAACATTGCAAGCATCCATAGTTCTGGGCTGTTTATTGATATCGTATGTATTAGTGTAATTGCAATAAAAAATCCCCCTGACTGAGCCAGAGGGATAGTATGTACTTATAATGAAAGCGTCGTCAGTGCGGCAGGCTGGACTCATGCGTCCTGCGCCGCAGGATGAGCATGAAATCAAGCCAAATCATGAGGTGTCGTCCGGTGCGGGCTGGTGTGACAGGCGTGCCAGGCGCTTGGTCTGCCGTGGTCTGCCGTGGTCTGGCATCGCCAGTGGCGCGCGCCAAAAGTCGCTTGCTAAAATTGGGGCGGGCCGTCTTCCAGAGCCTGAGCCAGTTCGCGCAGGGCAGACAGGCTTTCTTCCGCTTCAATGGGAGTCAGGGTGTGCAGGGCAAAACCCGCATGCACGATAACATAGTCCCCGATATTGGGTTCTTCGGGCAAAAGCATGACAGAAGCGTTCAAAAAAGTCTGGCTTTCACCCACACGAACGCGGGCCATACCTTCACCAAAAAGTTCTTCAATACGCGCGGGAATGGCAAGACACATAGTTACCTCTTGTCAGGCAGATAAACACTGTTGCGGTTTCGGCAAGCTCTGAAGCGCCCACAAGCCGCCGCAAGCTGAAGGAAATGCAGCTTACCAGCCCGGACAGGAGTAGGCAAGCAGCCGGGGTGGAAGATCTTTTTGTCAAAATTGTTTTATGTGCCGCAGCGGGTGTGTCAGGCAGCGCAAGGTACTTGCGAATCCTTGACTTTAGGCGTTTCTTTGCCCAAACTACGGTGATTTTTCTCACCGCCAATGACATTTTTTTCTTGCGACATCAGTGCCGGGAGCCCCAATGAGTGATTATAAAAAAACGCTGAATTTGCCCCAAACCGCCTTTCCTATGAAAGCCAATCTGGCCCAGCGCGAGCCGGAAACCCTCAAGAAGTGGGAATCCATTAATGCCTGTGCCGCCATGGTGGAAGCTTCGGGCAGCAAGGGAACCTACATCCTGCATGACGGCCCGCCCTACGCCAACGGGCACATTCATATGGGCACGGCTCTGAACAAGATTCTCAAGGACATTATCGTCAAGTCCCGCAACATGGCGGGCTATACGTCGCGCTACGTGCCCGGCTGGGACTGCCACGGCCTGCCCATCGAACACAAGGTCGAGCAGGAACTCAAGGAAAAGAAAAAGGAACTTCCGGCCCATGTGGTGCGCAAGCTCTGCCGTGAATACGCCTCCAAGTGGATTGACGTGCAGCGCAAGGAATTCAAGCGCCTGGGCGTGCTCGGTAACTGGGAAGATCCCTACATGAGCATGAAGCCCGCCTATGAGGCGGCCACGGCGGACGAACTGGCCAAATTTGTGGCCACCGGCGGCGTGGTGCGCTCCAAGAAGCCCATTTACTGGTGCTGCTCCTGCCATACGGCGCTGGCCGAGGCAGAAGTGGAATACTATGACCACACTTCGCCCTCGGTCTATGTGCGCTTCGCCCTGCCCGACGAGGGCCTCAAAAAGGTCTTTGCCGCCGCCGATCCTTCCCGTGCGTATGTGATCATCTGGACCACGACGCCCTGGACCCTCCCGGACAACATGGGCATCTGCCTGCACCCCGAATTCACCTATGCCCTGGTGGAAGCCGACGGCAGCCAGTATATTCTCGCCGAAGAACTGGTGAAATCCTGCGCCGCCACCTTTGGCTGGAGCGACTACACCATTCTTGACCGTGCGCCCGGCGTGAAATTTGAAGGTCTCAAGGCGCGGCACCCCTTCTATGACAGGGACTCCCTCGTCATTCTGGGCCAGCATGTGACCCTGGACGCGGGCACGGGCTGTGTGCATACCGCGCCCGGTCATGGCCGCGAAGACTATGAAGTGGGCCTCAAGTATGGCCTGGAAGTCTATTCGCCCATGGACGACGCGGGGCGCTTTTTGCCCAGCGTGGAATTTTTCGCTGGCCTGAATGTTTTTGAGGCCAACCCAAAGGTTATTGAAAAGCTTGAAGAAGTTGGCGCATTGCTGCAAAAGGCCAAGATCAAGCACTCCTACCCGCACTGCTGGCGCTGCAAGGAGCCCGTCATTTTCCGTGCGACCACCCAGTGGTTTATCAGCATGGAAAAGAACGACTTGCGCGGCCGCGCCCTCAATGCCATTGACGAGCAGGTGCGCTGGATTCCCGCCTGGGGCCGTGAACGCATCCATAATATGGTGGAGTTCCGCCCCGACTGGTGCATCTCGCGCCAGCGTCAGTGGGGCGTGCCCATCATGGCCCTGCTGTGTGAAGACTGCGGCGAGGCCTGGAATGATCCCGATTGGATGCACGAAATGGCCGCGCGTTTTGCCAGCCACCCCACGGGCTGCGACTACTGGTACGAAGCCGAACTGAAAGACATCGTGCCCCAAGGGCTGGCCTGCCCGCATTGCGGCGGCAGCCACTGGAAGCGCGAAACGGACATCCTGGACGTGTGGTTCGATTCCGGCACAAGCTTTGCCGCTGTGCTGGAAAAACGGCCCGAACTGGGCTTTCCGGCTGACCTGTATATGGAAGGCTCCGACCAGCATCGGGGCTGGTTCCACAGCTCCCTTCTGGTCAGCGAAGGCACGCGCGGCTGCGCGCCCTACCGATCCGTGCTCACCCACGGCTACGTGGTGGACGGCGACGGACGCAAGATGTCCAAATCCATCGGCAACGTCATCGCCCCGCAGGAACTCATTGAAAAGTTCGGGGCCGAAATCGTGCGTCTGTGGGTTTCTTCCGTGGAATACCGCGAAGACATCCGCATTTCGGACGAAATCCTCGGCCGCCTTGTGGACGCCTATCGCCGCATCCGCAATACCTGCCGTTACATACTCGGCAACCTGAACGACATTTCGGCTGACGATCTGTTGCCGCTGGACAAGCTGGAATCTCTTGACCGCTTTGCCCTGGATGTGGCCGGTCGCGTGCACGAACGTGTGCAGCAGGCCTATATGGATTTTGATTTCCACAAGGTTTACCATACCCTGCACAACTATTGCGTCACTGACCTTTCGTCCGTGTATCTGGATATTCTTAAAGATCGCCTCTATGCCTCGGCCCCGGCCAGCCATGAGCGGCGTTCGGCCCAGACGGCGCTGTGGCACATCCTGTGCCTGCTGCTGCGCGACATGGCCCCGGTGCTGTCCTTCACCGCCGAGGAAATCTTTGCCCATCTGCCCGAAAGCCTGCGCGGCCCGGAACTCACGGTATTTGCCCTGCCGCCCCTGGAAGCCGCGCCCTACCTTCTTGACGAAGGCACGCGCGACGACTGGAACGTGCTGCTGGCCGTGCGCGGCGCTGTGACCAGGGCCATTGAGCCCATGCGTCGCGAAGGCATCATCGGGCATTCGTTGGACACGCGCATCACCCTTTTTGTGGCCGACGAACTGCGCCAGCGGCTTGAGGGCCTGCATACCGACCTGCGCGCCGTGTGCATTGTGTCGCAGTTGCATATGGAAGCTCTGGACCGCGCGCCCCAGGCGGCGTATCAGGATGAAGAGGTGGCGGGCCTTGCCATTGGCGTTGAAAAGGCGCGCGGCGCAAAATGCGAGCGCTGCTGGATATACAGCACCGAGCTTGGGACCGATCCCGCACATCCCGCCTTGTGCCCGCGCTGCACGGCGGTTATCAAGGTTATGGAATCCTGAGGATTATGCGCAAACGTTACCGTATTCTCGGGGGCATGGCCCTGCTGGCACTGGCGCTTGATCAATTGAGCAAGTATATTGTCATGCAGACCATCCCGGAACACAGGCCCGTTCCGGTGATCCAGGGCCTGTTTGATCTTGTGAACATACGCAACCGTGGAGCGGCCTTTGGTTTTTTGAACCGCTCCGATATCGAGTGGCAGTTCTGGCTGTTTCTGGTCGCAACGCTCGTGGCCGCATGGGCCATATTCATGCTGGTTCGCAGCTCGCATGATGACCCCTGGCTGTTCGCGGGACTGGGGCTGGTTCTGGGCGGGGCATTGGGCAACCTTGTGGATCGCGTCCGCTTTCGGGCGGTTGTGGACTTTCTGGATGTCTATTGGGGCGACTGGCACTGGCCTGCCTTTAACGTGGCCGATTCGGCCATCTTTGTGGGGGCCGCCCTGGCCTGCCTCGCCATGTGGCGTCAGCCTTCCGGGGCCGGAGACAAAACGGGCCGTAACGCCGGGAAAGCCTCCGGCAAGGGAGGTAATGCCGCATGATGTTTCATTGGTGGCATGTGGTTCTGGTTATGATTCCTATGATCCCCACGCTGTGGAGCCTCATCCACATATGGGGGCATGAGTTTCCCACACCGCAGCAACGGGCGCTGTGGCTCGTGCTGGTGGTTTTTTTACCGGTTATCGGCGGTATCATCTATATTTTCACGGGGCGTAAAAAAGCCCTGGGAAAAGTGCAAATTTGAAAAAGAGGATATTATGCGCACATTCCGTACATTGTGCTTTGTCACGCTGGCTTGCGCTGCTCTGCCGCTGAGCGCCTGCGTATCCGGCGGCAGCTCCAGCGGGGGCAGCCTCAGCCTTGAACAGCAGGTGCAGCAGCACGATGTGCAGCTGCGGCAGATGCAACCCTCGCAGGCTGACGCCTGGAATCAGATCCAGGCTTTGCGGCAGGAACTGAACACCTTGAAAGGGCAGATGGATGACCTTAACAATGCCGGTGGCGCGCGCGCCCTTGTGGATCGCGTGAACCGGCATGACGAGGCCCTGCGCCAGGTCGAGCGCAGCATGGCGCTGAACCTGAACCTTGGCGATGCGCCGTCCGCCACGTCCGCTGCCGCGCCAGTCGCGCCTGTCGCGCCTGTCGCGCCCACGGGCCAGGTCGCGCCTTCCACCCAGACGGCGCTTCAGACTCCCAGCTATGGCCAGCCCACCTATGGTCAGGCCGGTGCTGCCGGTTCCGTGGGCGCCGGTTCCCCAGGGTATGCCGCAGCCGTGCCCGAAGGCGTGCAGCCTTACGGCGGTCAGGCCGCCGCTGCCGCCCAGGCTCCCGCTGCGGCTCCCGCCGGCAGCAACTGGGGCCAGCCTTCGCCGCAGCCGCAGCCGCAGGTGCAGGCTCCCCAAAAGGACATCTCGCTGGCGCTCTACGACGCTGGCGTCAACGCCTATAATGCCCGCAAGTATGACGAGGCCCAGCGCTCCTTTGCGGACTTTCTGAAAAACTACAAAAGCCATAACCTGGCTCCCGAGGCCCAGTTCTACATGGCCGAGTGCTACTTCCAGCGCAATCAGTTTGCGGACGCGGCCCTCGCCTATGACAAGGTCATCAAGGACTATCCCAAGTCCTCCAGTGCGCCCGGCGCTTACCTCAAGCAGGGCATAAGCTTCAGCAAGCTCAATCAGGGCGCGGCCTCCAAGGCCCGTCTGGAAGAACTCATCAAAAAGTATCCCAACTCGCCCGAAGCAGCCCGCGCCAAGACCTTCCTCAAGACCAACAAGTAAGTTCTCTTCATGCCGCCGCGCCGAACCTCGGCGCGGCGGCCTTCTATTGCCTTTCCCCAACAGCGCCCGAGGCGCAAAGGTACACGCATGAGCGACAAAAAGGCCGAACCCGCCGTGTACAGGCAGTTGAGCGCGGACATGCGGCAGGGACTCAAGGATATCTATCAGCAGATTTCCACAGCCTCGCAGAGCAAGCCTCTGACCGATGCCGACACGGATGCGCTTTTTCACGAAGCCACCGCCCAACTGGCCGAAGTGCTCAAAGCCACAGAAAGCGCCACCATGTCAATTATGGAAGTTGTGGAGCGCCATCTTGACTTGCAGGCGCAGAATGCTGAACTCCTGGCGGCAGTGCGCGAGGGCACGGCATCGCAGGGGCAGATTGCGCGCCTTGAAAAAAATAACGCTTTGCTTGGCGACGACCTTACCGGCCTGCTGACGGCCCTGAGCTTTCAGGACATCACGGGGCAGCGCATCAAGCGGGTGGTGACGGCGCTGAACAAGATCGAAAATACCGTGGTGGAGCTGTATATTTCTTCGGGCCTCATCATGGACGGGGCGGAAAAAGACCCGAACAAGGATACGGAATCCCTGCAGACCGAGGCTCGTAAAGCTGTGGAGGATTTTCGCCAGCACCGCAAGAAAGCCGACGGCCTCAAAGGCCCCGACGGCAACGGCGTGTCGCAGAGCGCCATTGACGATATGCTCAGTCAGCTTGGTATGTAACACGCCTGCTACCCGGCATTTTTCAAGGCATCTTGTGCACGCGGGATGCCTTTTGCTTACACGGGCGCGGCACACGCTGCCGTTCACCCAGAGGAGAGAATCATGAACGTATTTACTGTTGATCACGATCTGTGCCGCAAGGACGGCATCTGCGCCATGGTTTGTCCGGTGCATATAATTGACGCCGAGGTGGGCGCATATCCCACCATGGACAAGCACAAGGCCGCCTATTGCATTGGTTGCGGTCAGTGTATGGCCTTTTGCCCCACCCAGGCCTGCGCGGCGCCAGGGCTTGACCGCAAGGACTGTCAGATCCTGCGCCCCGAGCACATGCCCACGGCGGAGCAGGTTGAGGAACTCGCGGTGTCCCGCAGGTCTGTGCGCAATTTTAAAAACAGGAACATTCCCAGGGAGCAGTTTGAACGGCTGCTGGCAGCGGCCCGTTTTGCCCCCACGGCCAAGAATACCCAGAACCTGCGCTGGATTGTGCTTGAATCGCGCGAGCAGGTGGTAAGGCTGGCGGAACTGGTGGTGGACTGGCTGCGCATTTTGCCGCAGGCCGACGCCACTCTGAGCGAAGGCGTACATGCCAGCGGCCTTGTGAGCGCTTGGGACAAGGGGATCGACGTGATTACCCGCACGGCCCCGCATCTGGCGGTAGTGGTCGCTCCCCAGTGGCACTGGGGACGGACGGATTCCGCCATTGCCGCCACCTATCTTGAACTGCTGGCCCATGCTCAGGGCATAGGCTGCTGTTGGGGAGGCTATCTCTGCACGGCCTTTGAGCACCCGGCGGCGCAGCCTGTACGGGACTTCCTCGGCGTCGGGCCGGATGAGATGGCTTATGCCGCGCAGATGATGGGCTATCCCCTTTTCAAGGCCAAGGCGCGCCCCGTGCGTAAACAGCCTGATGTGACATGGAAGTAGACGCCCTGGCCTGATCTGACGCGCCAACGTAATTCAGCCCGGATCACGCTTGCAGCCCCCCGCCTGTGCGGGGGGCTTTTTTTTGGCCCGTACTTTGCAAAGATTCTGGCACGGGCCACCGGGCCCGGGGAAAAGATGGCCGCGCACCCGTTTCAGCGCGCCTGCCAACCAAGGAGGAGCACATGCAAGCTGGCATGTTTAGCGGACTTTTTGCCGCACTCAGCACCGAGCACCGCATGAATTATATCGCCAATAATTTGGCGAATGCCAATACGCGCGGCTACAAACGCGACACCGTGGCGTTCAAGGACACCATGGTCAGCTATGCCTTTGACGAAATCCGCGAGCCGATACTGAACCTCAAGTCAGATCCCCTGTTTCCCGAGCCGCTCAATGCCTCAAGGGTGCGGCTGGCGGTGTCAAAGATAGATTTTGCCCAGGGCTCCATGCAGTATTCGGGCAATCCTCTGGACGTGGCCATAAATGGCGAAAACGCCTTTTTTCGCGTGGCCACGCCAACAGGAGAATTTTTGACGCGCAACGGCGCCTTTGTGCTGTCTGAAGACGGCACCATCATGACGCCGCACGGCTATCCGGTACAGGCTCAGGGCGGCGGCAACATCACTATTCCGCAGGGCACGCGGCATATCCAGATAAGCGGCGACGGCCAGGTCATTGCCGACAATGACGTGATAGGGCAAATCGCTCTGGTCAATGTGGATAATCCGCAGAACCTCGAGAAGATGGGCAATAATCTGTATCGCCCGCGCCAGAATGTGCAGGTGGCGGAAGGCGATGCCTACGCGGGCGGAAACCGCCTGGAACAAGGCTTTACAGAAGCCGCCAACGTCGAGGTGGTGCCCGAGATGGTGAACATGATTGAGGTGCAGCGCCAGTTTGAAGCGTACCAGAAGGTCATGCAGACCTCGGATACGCTGGATCGCGCGGCCACGGATAAAGTGGGCCGCCGACAGGGTTAGGGCATTTTCATTCTGAAAGAGCTCTTACGGCTGCGTGAGCAGACGCTCGCCGTGAAGGCGCAGGCGCGATTCATCCGCGCTGGCAAGCGCCACAACGGGCGTACCGTAGACGTTGAGAATGCGTATTCGCAAAAATAGTCTGCTCCAGGGCTGACAGCGAAGGCTGAAACAAGGAGAGTTTTCCATGATGCGTTCCCTTTGGACTGGAGCCACCGGCATGGTGGCACAGCAACTCAATATTGACGTCATTTCCAACAACCTGGCCAACGTCAACACGACGGGCTTCAAGAAAAGCCGCGCCGAATTTGAAGACCTCATGTACCAGACCATGCGCATGGCCGGGTCCATAACCGAGGGCGACAACCGTCTGCCGGTGGGCATACAGGTGGGCATGGGCACGCGCCCCACGGCCGTGCACAAGTTTTTCACCCAGGGCGACTTTCAGAATACCGGCAACACGCTGGACGTGGCCATTGAAGGCGACGGCTTTTTTCAGGTGGATGTGAACGGCGAGCTCATGTACACCCGCGCCGGTTCCTTCAAGCTCAACCAGGACGGCACTGTGGTGACGGCCAATGGCTACATCCTGCAGCCGGAATTTGCCGTGCCTGCGGAAACCAAGAATATTTCCATCTCTTCGTCCGGGCATATAGCCGCGCTGGACGCCCAGGGACAGGAAATCGCCGGGGCGGAAATTCCGCTGTACACCTTCATCAACCCCGCCGGTCTCGACGCTCGCGGACGTAACCTTTTCACGCCCACGCAGGCTTCGGCCGACGCGGTGGAAGGCGTGCCCGGCACGGCCAATGTCGGCACTCTGGCACAGGGATTTCTGGAAATGTCCAACGTGGAAGTGGTGGACGAAATGGTCAACATGATTGTTGGTCAGCGCGCCTATGAGGTCAACTCCAAGTCCATCCAGACGTCAGACTCCATGCTTGGCATCGCGGTACAGCTCAAGCGCAGTTAGGCGGTAGCAACATCATGAAATTACTGGCGGTACATATATCCACAACGGCAGATACGGTCGGGGCAGGGCGTAACGCGCGGCTCGTCAGGCTGGTCTGGTTTGCCGTGTCCGCTGTCCTGCTGGCGCTGACGCTGGCCTGCCTGTGGCGGGCCGGGCCTGTGCTGGCGGCGGGCGGCGTGCCGCAGGCCGTATGGCAGGATACTGACCGCAATCACCGGCGTTCGCCCGCACAGGTGAAAACCCAGCTACGGCCGCCACAGGTTCGCGCCGGGCAAATGCCCCTGAGCCCCGAAGCCCAGGACGCCAGAGCCGCCAAGACCAGTTCCCAGCTGGCCGCCAATGCTGTGCCCCTGGCCCAGGAAGGGCAGCTGAACATGCTGGGGCAGGGCGACTGGCGGCTCAAGATCGTCTCCGCCGCCGTGACCGGCACCAGCATGGTGCAGCTGGGAGATATAGCCGTGCCCATCGGGCATATGGATCAGGCGCAGTGGGACGCCTTGCGCGCCACCCCCCTGTGGGAAGCGCCGCCGGAAGAAGGCAAGCCGTTGCAAATCAACCGCTCCCGCCTGTCGCAGGCATTACGGCAGGCCCTGGGGCAGGATGTGGCCGGGCGCTGCATTTTGCCCACGTCCCTCGTGATCCAGCGCGGCGGCCTGGTCTTCAGGGAAGACGATTTGCGCAACTATGTCGTCAAAAGCCTGACTCCCCAGTTGGCGGCCATGCCGGGAGAGGCCGAACTCACGGACTTTCGTCTGCCGGAATACATTTTTCTTGCCCACAGCCAGCAGCGCGTACAGCTTGAGCCGGGCAAACTGGCTCCGGGGCGCGTGCCCTTGCGCTTTGCCGTGCAGGAGGCCGACGGTACGGTTCTGCGGCGGGTGGCGGGCACAGCCACGCTGGCCCTGTGGCTTACCGTGCCCACGGCGGCCCAGTCCATGAACAAGGGCGACGCCCTGACAGCCCAAAGCGTCACCTTTATGCGCGTCAACGCAGGGCAGCTGCGCGACCTGCCCTGGGACGGGCACGGCGGCCCCTGGCAGCTGGCCCGCGCCATCAATGCAGGAGACACAATCCTGCAAAGCGATCTGGCCAATCAGCTTATGGTCAAACGCGGGGATGTGGTCACACTCATATTTTCCAGAAATAACCTGCGCATCTCCACGCAAGCGCAGGCCCTGGCCGACGGCGAACCCGGCGCGACCATTCCGCTGCGGAACTTGCAAACCAAAAAACAGGTCTTCGGCATTGTCAAAAACGGCAATACCGTGGAGATACACTAGGCGTTGCAGCCGCACTGGCGGCAAGGCGCGGTTACCAAGGAGAGGAGCAAATGCAGGCACGTCATGTCATACCCGTTCTGGCGCTGGTCTTTGCGCTGTGCGCCGCCTGCGGCGGCGGGCCGCGCAAGCATCCGGCCTTGCAACCGCCTGTTATCGATCCGCAGGAATACAGGCAGGAAACCAACGCGGCAAACAACCCCGGTTCGCTTTTTGCGGCCAGTGAGCAGGATACGCTTTTTTCTGACAGCCGCGCCCGCAGGGTAGGGGATATCGTTGTGGTCAAACTGGTGGAAAACACCAAAGCCCAGAACAAGGCGGAAACCACGTCGAAAAAGAACAGCGGCAACGATTATCAGGTGGGCGCGCTTTTCGGGCAGACTTCGAGTGGCTTCATCCCCTTTCTGGGGGTAGGCCCCAACAGTTCTATTCCGGGCCCGGCCTTGTCTTCAAAGTCTGGCAGCGACCTTTCTGCCACGGGCAAGACCAAGCGCGAAAACTACGTCACCACCTCACTGGCGGCTCGCGTCATCCGGGTGCTGCCGGGCGGCCTGCTGCAGATCGAAGGCGCGCGTGAAATCCGCGTCAACGAGGAAACAGAGTATATGGTAGTGCGCGGCATGGTGCGCACCAAGGACGTGAGCGCGGACAACAGCGTGCTTTCAACCCAGCTCGCCGACGCCAGCATTGAATACTACGGCCGCGGCGTACTGGCCGACAAGCAGAAGCCCGGATGGTTCACGCGCCTTATGGACAACGTCTGGCCCTTCTAGCATGGCGTGGCATTTTGAAGTGCTTTGTGGGGGAGAGACGTGAGCGCAGGGCGCTCCGACAGAAACGCGCCACGGTGGAATGCTTTGTGGGGGAGGTATGTGGTTGGCCCGTCGATGGCGACGTGGAATGCTTTGTGGGGGAGGAGACCCTTTTGCAAAAGGGTCTCCTCCCCCACGCCCCCACCCCCTAAAACCTTTATTGCCGTTAGGGCGTGCTGGCTTTGAATGGGGTGCGCGCTGACGCTGCACGCGGGTGACCGGCGTGGGCTGGCACAAGTGAGGGCTGGCTCGGTTCGCAGGGCAGAGCAAGCCTGCGGCAGAGTTGCCGCCTGCAATGCGTGAGAGATATTCCGGGTCAGGCCGTGTATACTGAGCCGCAACACCATAATTTTTTTGACTGTGGGCAAAAAAAGCTTGCCAAGCACTGCCCGTTCGGGTAAATCAATCTTCGCGCCGAAGTGGTGGAATTGGTAGACACGCTAGGTTCAGGGTCTAGTTCTCGCAAGGGAGTGGGAGTTCGAGTCTCCCCTTCGGCACCATCTTTCAAGAGTCGTTATAAGCAACAGCTTGTAACGACTTATTTTTTTGTCTTGTGGCCAGCATAGGCACCAGACGAAAACCCGCACTTGGGAGTTTATGGGGTCAAAGTGCGGGGTCAAAGACGTGCCAAAATCGGGTGCAAACCTTTTTTGGCAGGTCAGGAGAAAACCCCATGTCACCTATCACTCCCATAGCCCTTGGTCCAAGTTGCGTACCTGCTCTCCGCATTTCCGGGGATGACAAAAAAAGTTCTCCTGCGTATCTTTGTCTCAAACGAAGCATCTATTATTTCCGTTACGCTTTGCCCAAGGAACCCCGACTGCACTGGGGACGAAGTGAGCTGCGCCTCAGCCTGCGGACATCTTATCTGCGGACGGCCCGTTTTCGCGCGCGCATGCTGCTTGCGGAAGTGGAAAAAACTTTTCTTGAGGACACCATGTTGGAGTACAGAGAAATCCGCCGCCGAATGAATATCCTGCTCCAGCGGATGCTGGCGCAGGATCATGCAGATCTTTCTGAAAAAAAAGCTCTCACAATAGGCGATACAACTATTCCTTACGATCAACTGAGGGCTTCACAGGCCGCAATGCTCTTGTGCTGGAATTCTGAAAAAGCGTTGGAGAAACTTGCACCAACTTGCCTTGTTGATTTATTTAAATCGGGAGCCTTTACTTGGGAAGAACTTTCGGAAGAAAATTATTTACAGATAGTCAAGGCATATAACGAAATGCAGATCACCATGCACCGTATCGAAGTAGCACGATTGCGTGGAGATTTTTTACTGGAAGAAGAAATCGTCGGACGTGACTACGGAAAGCTTCCTTGTGAAATAGAAGAAACTGCCGAAAAAGAGGTTTCTTCAGTCCCAATACAGGTAGCCATAGAGGCAATGCCGCCAAAGAAAAATGCGCTTCTGTACTCTGAAGCTATGGAGCGGTACACCCATCAGAAGCTGCAGGATGGTGAATGGCGGGAACACAGCGTGGCAGATCACCGTGGCCGCTTGGGCGAATTTTTGGCCATCATCGGGGATAAATCCATTGAGAGTATCACCCGTGAAGATATGCGGCACTTTCGTGAAACCCTGCGGCGGTTGCCGCCGAACCGCACAAGGGTGAAGGCCTATAAGGATAAAAGTATTCAGGAACTGCTTGCGCTCAAAGTTGAAAAAACGCTCAGCGTCACCACCGTCAACATTTTAGTGGAGGCCGTGGGAAGTATGCTGGGATGGTACGTGCGGGAAGGTGTGCTGGATGTTAATCCGGCCACACACCTGCAAATCAAGGATACGCGTCAGGACATCGAACTGCGCCAGGCTTTTTCTGCAGATGAATTGTCAAAAATTTTTGCACATCCCAAATTTGCACAAAAAGAATTCAAATCTCCTTCCTACTACTGGATACCACTGATCGCTCTTTATACTGGTATGCGCCTTGAAGAAATCTCCCAGCTTCATTGCGCCGACATTTATGAAAGTTCGAACAAAGGGATTTGGATTATCGACATTAACGCCACGGGACTTGATGAAGAGGGTCGCCCCAAGCTGCTGAAAAATAAAAATGCGCGACGAATCGTGCCCATACATCCCATTTTAATAAGGCTGGGAATTTTAGATTACCATGCCGATATTACAAAGAAAAAGCATGTTCGACTTTTCCCTGATCTGAAAAAATCAGAAGGGGCCGTAAAGTTTGGCAAACAGCCAGGAAAGCAGTTTAAATCTGTGGTGACGGCTGCCCTTGGAGATGCATCGGGTAAGACGTTTCACTCACTCAGGCACACCTTTGCAGATTTTTATAAGCAGCGGGGCCTGCAAAATGACTATTTCCGCCAGGTGTTCGGGCACGAACTGCCCATGCTTGCTGGCAAGCAGTATGGTGAAAAATTCCCGCCAAAGGTTTTATATGAAAATGTGATTGTGAAGTTGGATTATGGTAGTAGTATTAATGTTGTGTTTTGAACGGATATGGAGATGTAAAAGTGTCATATTCTAACGATAGCAAACTCTCTCGTAGTTTTCTGAGCTTGCGCGCAAAGATTGATAAAACAGCAATTGCAACATGTTTGCAGGCCAACAAAAACGCAGAAATTTTTGTTGGCCTCATCAATGCGGTTTTTACATGTCTGATCAGTTCAGAAAAAGAAGAATTTCTTCAGGAACTCGGGAATCCAGAACGAAAAATAGGTTGGGAAATACAAGATAGATTTAGCGGTGACGATGTCGTTGGATTTGCCATGAAGAAACTCGACAGGGATCGTATCCAAACAGCACGTATCTTAGGAGAAAGGTTGGGTATCAAGCCTGAAAACTGCTTTGATGCGTTTCCCATTACACAGAACAACAGGGTGAACAATAATAACGAACCATGCTATTTATCATATTTTATTCCAGAGAACATTAATGTTGGACATAAAAGATACAAACTTTCATGTATCGATGAGCAAGAAAACTTTGGTGGGGAGGTTGAACAAAAAATTTGTTGTTATTCTGCAGCAAAAGACGACTGTTTTTTCCTGATAGCGTCTAAAAAAGCAATTCAAAAAAGAAATAGAATAGAAAATTTTCATGGGATTGGCTGCGCACCATCAACAGCATTGGCTTTTTCCAGAGTTGCAATTGATAAATTTCCAGACGCTCACGTTATTTTTCCGATGTCTTTGCCTGTCGCATTTCATCTTCGGAGGGTATGCCGTGAAGCTGGAATTGGTGAACGTAATTTTATAGTTTCCGGACATTTCGGGGGCATTGATGCTCTTGATTTGAAATGTTTTCAGGGGCGAAAGGTCATATTGCTCCCGGAGTTCTCGGAAGATGGCTTTTTTGAGGCAGACCGAATTGCCGAAAAGCTTAAATCCATTGCGCGTGATCTAAAAATATACCCTTGGCCTATCAGGGCTGATGGCATGTCTGACGAGGTGATGACTGCTGGGACAGGCTGGAAGCAAACCTTCCTTGAACAGGAGGTTGACTTGAGGGAAGAACTAGCCCCTTCCTCTCTTCTTAATAGAGTTACTAAGAAGGCACTATCCCTCTCTGATTTTAAAGAGTTGCTCGTCGAAGTCGGATCGAGCCCTTCAACGAAAGATTCATCGCAAAAAAATAATCAAGCACTGCCTCCAGCCAATCCCGCACTGACCCCTGCAAAGGCTTTTAAATTGGCTGACGTAACTCTCTATCACACAATGCGTCCAGGCAGTTATGTCATGATTGTCGGAAAGAAGGGGGCTGGTAAAACGCAAGTTGCTCTCTCGACTTGCCGCTCCATACTCAATGGCAATGTCATGTGGCCGCTTTTTTCTGGTGCTGGCGTGGCTGCTGGCAATGTTGCTTATATTGATGCGGAAACCCCATATGATGAATTTTGTGCAAATCTAGACCAGCATTGCCTTGCCAAAGAACAGGGTAAACGTTTTTTTGGTTTGTCTATATTTGCCCCTGACCTTCCGGAATTTTGCGATACTTTTTCTCTCGCGGATTATGGATTTCGCGAGGGGCTTAGCAACTACCTCCAGAAAAACGAATGTCGCTTTGTTTTTTTTGATAACCTCAGTGCCTTGATGGGCGATAAGTTGAACTACGGCAATTTTTCTGATGAGGTGCTTGAGTGGGTAAAAAAACTTCAGCGTCATGACCATTGCGTGGTTTTTGTTCACCACAAATCAGAGGATGCAGCTGCGAATCAGCATGGCGTGAATGCTCGCGGTAGCCATCTCTTCACCACTCTTGCCAGAACATTCATTGGATTGGTGAGTAGCGCAGAAATATTGAATGACGCTCTTGGTACCGAGGACATTCAAAAAGCAGCGGCCCAGGATGGTCTGACTGTGGGTTTACGGTTCGATGTGAGTAAGCCAGCACCCATTCTGGAAAAAAAGACCTTCTGGCTGCACCTGCCGTTGGGGGACTCGGAGTGGGAGTTTCTGGCCGCTACTGGGGCAGATGGGCAGAAAATTGAATTGCCTATGGGTGCTGCTACAACTGGAGTTGGGGCTGCAAACAACAAAGAAGACTCGCAGCCCGTACCGGGCGCAGCTCCCTCAGTGCCTGCCGAGCACGACCTTTCCCCTGACCAACGGCAAGTGCTTGAAATTTTGCAAAAAGGCTCTGCCAAGCGTGAAAAGATACAAGATGAAACCCACTTTGGCGAAGACAAAACCCGTGATCTGCTGAATTCGCTTATTGAATTGGGGTTAGTCAGTAGGGAAGGCCAAGGAAAGGGTACTTATTACACTCAAATACCCACATCATAGGCAATTGCCCCGCTCTGGCAGGATCCCCCGGGATACGTACTTGTATCCCGGGGGGGTCTATTTTTAGGGCTGCTACTCACTGGAAATGTGCGGGGATTGACTAGGAATTGTCCAGGCAACGAGGGGTTTGTTCGCCTGTATTACGCAGGGATTACACCAGTAAAGCCACGAACACCGAAGATGATGTTTTACTATGTGTCGTGATATCAGATGGTTAGGCTAGATGTCTTGTCTCCAATAGCGGGACAGTACGGCAGAAAAATAAGATGGCGTCGTTTTGTCAAGCTGCCTTTATTTTCCCGCGCTGGGGAGCCGGACCGGGCTGCAATGGGATGCCACGGTGATCTGACCGATTTTGGCATGAAGTATCTGGAGTTGTTTTTCCTTCCTGGCCTCTTCGTCCTTGATTTCACTAGCAAAAATACCCGCTGCTGACGCCTTGAGCTGCTTCACTCATTTGTGAACAAGTGTCTGATGAGCGCCGAATTCTGAACCGAGATCAGCGATGGTCTTATCGCCGGAAAAAGCCGCCAGGGCCACTCTGGCCTTGAAAGCCGGAGCATGATTCTTTCGCTTGGACATGTGTTCTCCTCGTCTGGTTGAGTCGCTATCACACCTGTCCGATTTTTGGGGAGCACTTCTGCCATCGTGTAGAAAGATACTATGTTTCAGCCGCCGTACAAGATGGGGATGCAGAAAATGCGGCTATTGTCTGTCGACTTTGCTGGAAGAAATATTCAACAGCCGCTCTTTCAAAAAATCGGTAAAGTTACGTCGCCCGTCCGCTACAATATGAATATGAACTTCATGGGTAGCCTTGCTGGCTTGATAGACAATCCTGTACGGTAAAATTTGAATTTCTCGATACGGAAGAATGTTTACTCGCTTCAGTTCAGGAGGGATACGACCACGGTCGGGAAGTTCGCACAAGCTGTCCCGCGCTTGAATAAACTTGTTCAGGATCGCTTCAGCGGTGTCTGCCCCATCCCGGTCAGCAATGAAGGCGAAAATACCGTTAATGTCTTTATCGTCTTGGCGGGTAAAGGCAACCCGCCAGGCTTTAGTCGCGTCCATTGCGTTTTTTCTCGATCATATTACGGATGTCAGCAAAAACCTCGTCCGAATTGCGTAGATTACCGGCCTCCACATCGGCGAAGCTATCTGCGAGCATACGCAGAAGAGCCAGGCTTTGTTGCATCTGGTCGTATTCCCGGACGTTCATCACAACGGCTTTTGCTTCGCCATTTTGTGTAATAACCATCGGATTACATGTTTCTGCTACAGATTCAACCATTTTTTTTACGTTGTTTTTGAGCCAGGAGATTGGCTTGATGTCTGAATGTAGTTGCATGCGTCCTCCATAGGGGGGAAATTATGGCTGAATTTAGGGTGAAATTTCTTGAGGGATAAATCAAGATTCTTCTGGAGAAACCTGGATGGCTGATGGCTTCCAACTATAAGATAATCCTTTTCGGCAAATAGATCGAAATGTGGCGTAAAATTCGCCATCACACGGTTTTTTATTTAAGTATTTAGGTGTTTACTGACAGCGGGTTGAGAGATGCGCCATCTGGTGCGCGGCTTGGCCCTGATTGCCGCCGCTCATGAGTATGACTGCTGTGGTCATGATGGAGCGCACTTCCGCCAGGGAGGGAAGGACGGGTAACATGAGGAAAAAAGCAGCAGGTTCTTGTCCGTTTTTTTTCAGCCGACCTCTCAGTGATGTCGTTCTGCATCAAACGTGACCCATCAGGCTACTGCAGGCCTATATGGTATGCAAAACTTGACGGAGGGCATTGTGAACATGAGCAACACCAGACCTGAAATTATCTTTTTTGAGCAATTGGAAAAAAATCTTCCTCCTGTCTTTTCTCGTGAAGAGGCGGCCCGGCAGATGGGCGGCTTGATTCGGGCCAAGACCCTTTCAAACCTTGACGCCATGGGAGAAGGGCCAAGCGTGAAAATTCGTATCAGAAAAAAGGTTTGCTATGAGCGTCGAAATTTCCTCCAATGGCTCAAGCAGCATGTGCGGCAGTAACTGACCGCAAAAAACACCAGCAACGAACAACCGCAGGGGCATGAATTTTTTCATGCCCCTTTCTTATTCTATGCGGCAAGTATTTGCCCGTTTCGGAATAATTCACCCTGTAGTGGCCTGAACAATAAGGATGTTGTCATGAATACAAAAAAATTTGTCTACGCTGGAACACCAGAACCTGGCCATGGCCCCTGGACTCTTATAGAAGATTCGCCTGAATCGCGTGCCCAGGCGCTTGAACAGGGCTGCAAGGCATTCACGACCATGAGCTTCGCCTACGAACCAGAAAAGGGGAAACCCGAACCCATGCGCTACGGCGATCTTTGGCTGGACATCGACTGCAAGGAAGTGCCGTTTCTCGCCATTGTGGGCGCAAGGGATTTTGTGGAGGGCCTGCTCAACCAGTATGATGGTTTTGATCCTGCCATGCTCGAATACTACATGAGCGGCAGCAAAGGCGTCCATATCCGTATTCCAGCTGAGGTATTTGGTGGAGAAAACGGACATCCCTACCTGCCAAAGCTGCATTTGAAAATGCTGGAGCGGATTTTTCAGCACTATCCAATTTGCCATAACCTGGGCTTGCGGGCGCTGGGCCAGCCCGTACCCGATGATTTCAGACGCAAGACTGTCGGCGACCTTGTGGACACAAGCCTGTATTGCATGGGGAAGGGGAAGTTGCTGAGGGCTCCCAATATCAGGCGTCCTGACGGACGCTACAAAGTGCAGGTGAGCGTTGAGGAGTTTTTTGAATGGGAAATTGACTCGTTACTGGAACTGACCCCGTCGGCAAGAACATGCGTCATACAAACTCTGCCGCCAAAGGTGACGGGGATGACAACCCTTTATGACCAAGCCCTCATGGGTCTGCAATCTTGTAGTCAGAGCAAGCTCAACCTGCAAGGGCTTTACGATTGCCATTTCATGCGCCATTGCCGTGAAAATGCCGCAACGCTGAGTGAGCCGGAATGGTTCCTGATGCTGCGTGTTCTGGCTCCGCTGGGAGAAAAAGGGCTTGAATTGGCGCAGGAATACAGCCATCCCCACCCGGGATACTCGGCACAAAAAACTCGAGCCAAATTTCTGCATGCCCTGAATAAGGGATATCCGGTTAACTGTGAGGATATTCAGGAATTTTTTCAGTGTAACCCTCGCTGCAAGGTGCGTAGCCCGCTTGACCTTGAACGCAAGCGCCTGAGTGATGTTGTGGTCGCCACAGAATCCTTCAGTTCCCAAAAGGATGGCCTGTACTATTCACCATCCCGTGGCATGATGGAGGGCGACAGTGTCAAAGTGTGCAGCCCTTTAAAAGTTCTTGGCAAGATGCGTAATACGGACGGCACGGGCTGGGCAAGGCTGGTGAAACTGCTGACGCCAGATGGCAAAGAACAAAAACTGACCATCACCATGAAGGAATGTGTGGGGCGCGGCGATGTCGTTCTTGGACGGCTTTGTGAGCATGGTCTTGAGTTGGCAAGCGGGCGAACGGAAAAATTCGTTATGGAGTATTTGCGTTTTGCGGGTTCCGACAAAATTTTCACCAATGTTGAGCGCCTGGGCTGGCACGACAGGTGTTATGTCTTGCCGGATAATATTTTTGGCGGAGGAGAAAATGAAGAAATTCATTACACGCAGGAACACGGCCTGTTCAACCATGCAGGCGAACTGGAGCAATGGCATGAGCATGTGGGCCGCTATTGCCAGGGCAACACCTTACTCATGCTGGTTGTAGCCTTTGCCCTGACAGGACCGCTTTTGCGCCCTTGCGAAATGGAAGGCGGTGGATTGCACCTGTTCGGGCCATCGTCCACCGGCAAAACAACGTTGGCCCTGTTGGCTGGCAGCCTCTGCGGCGGCAATGACAGCAAAGGGTTTATCCGCCAATGGCGCAGCACGCACAATGCTCTTGAACATATCGCGGCCCAGCATAATGATTGCCTACTGGTTCTCGATGAAATTGGCCAAGCCACAGCAGAAACGGTGACTCAGGTCACATATATGTTGCCCAACGGCCAGGGCAAGGAGCGTATGCGGAGTGATGCCACACAGCGTAAGGCCCATCAATGGCTTCTCAATTTCTTTTCCACTGGCGAGTTGAGCATAGAAGACAAAATAGAGGAGACGGGCAAATACCGTGCAAAGGCCGGGCAGAATGTACGTGTAATAAATCTGCCCATTGATGGCGGCACAGGTAAAAATGCCTATAGCATTTTACATGGCTTCAAAAATCCAGCGGCACTGAGTGAGCATCTCAAAAATGCTTCCCGAACCTACTATGGTACACCGTTGCGCGCTTTTCTGAAGGTTTTTTGTGGCGCTGGCGGTCATGAACTGGATATGAACCTTGATGAAATAAACAATAGTATCGTCCTGTTCACAAAAAAATATTGTCCCGAGGGAGTTTGCGGACAGGTCCGGCGTGTGGTTCTCAAGTTCGGGCTGATTGCTGCGGCCGGTATGTTCGCTGCAAAGAACGGCATCCTGCCTTGGACACCGGAAGAATCAAGTGATGCCGTTGTGGAGTGGTTTAACGTCTGGCTTGACGAACGCGGCGGCGTTGGCAATCTGGAAATCATGAAAGCTCTTGATCGCTTTAAGGATTTCTTTGCGCGCTACGGCAGAAGCCGTTTTGCGGATGTGGATGGCCTGGGTGAGAGTATGCGCGATCTGGCTGGCTATAGATGGGAGGACAAGGGTGACCTGCGGTTATTCATGATAAGCCCAACGTTCAACGACCTCGCCAAAGGAGTCAATCGCCATGAGTTGCTGGAACATATGAAGCGTCAGGGGTGGTTGATGATGAACGCCAGAGGAAATCTTACGGAAACAAAATGCATCAAGGGGCGGAACGTACGTGGCTATGGATTCATCCCTTCCGCATGGGAAGGCCGTGGAGACCTGGAAGAGCGGCACATGAATGTAGTAAAAGACTCCAAAGCCAGTGATTGTGACTTTTAAGCTGTGCGGCGCACAAAAGCGTTTGTGCGATTCTTTGTATAAAACACCAGTAATTTCTTGGTGTTTTGAGCCTTCGCACAAACGCACAGCCGCACAGCAGTTTTTTATACGGAACAAAGAAGGGGAGCAAAAATGAGGGCATTACAGGGCATGGATCTTGTGCCGTTCATAGACTCCATTTTTTGCCAGAAAAATTGATGCGTATCTGTACAGCACCCTCTATTCTTCTGCCCTGTTTTGTCATTTGGTAGAAGGCCCTGAACCCGAAACAACCATTCCTGAATTTTTTGAAGGCCATGAAGTGGGAACGGCCCAAAACAGTTTTTTTGACCGAGGGCGCTTGATGCTCCAGTTTTGCCAAAAAGCCCAAGAACAATATTTTGTTTGTGCGCCTGTGCGTTTGTGCGATGCCTGAAAATGCTGAAAATTGTGGGGTATTGAGACAGGATTCCGCACAGCAACGTTTGTGCGAAATTCATTTTCGTTGTGCAACGGGGTCACGCCTAAAAAAACATCCTGAAAACCCTGCCGTTATCAAAATCGTCGTTGCCGGGTGAGAAGAACCTACTCCGCTTGTGTAGTTTTCCCCACGATGTTGCAGCCTATTGTGCAGTTGAGGCCCACATCACTTGCTGCCCCGTACACGTCCACCATTGTGCCCATAAATTCTTCATTTCCCCGCCAAAAAGGGATTCCGCCAAGCCGCCGGGGCAGGGCGGCGGCAACAGCGGGAAGCATAACCGCTCCAAGTTCAATCGGCGTTGCACAGTGGCCCCAAAACTGTACAGGATCGCAGGGGAGCGGTTCAGCCTCTTCCTGTCTGTCATCCGGGTCGGCTTCGGCATCATTCGCGCCAGTACCCAGCAGTTCCAGAAGGGCCTCCCGCTCAATACCCCGAAGCTTGAACAGCAAAAAGGGATCCCGGTCAAACTCCTCTGCCACAAGGTAGTACACGGCTGCGATATGCTTGCACGGGTTTGACCAGTCAGGGCATGAGCAATCGGTTGTAAAATCATCCTTCTTTGCAGGAAAAAGCGACAGTTTGGCCTTTTTGAAAATTTCTTCAATCTGTTGCGGCATCTGTCCCGACAAGAGAGCGGCGGAGAAAAGGGCCTCCTTGCGCAGTGCATGGCCGATGGTGGCCCACGCGTCAGCCTCCAGAGGTTTGACCCGCATGGTGACAGCATACGGCTTGGCCCGTGAGCCTTGTACTTTGGCGGAAATATAGCCTTTTTCCATTTGGATGGACACGACCTGCCCTTTGCGGGCATACGCGCGCCCACGGGTCAGCCGTGCGCCCAGCCCGAAACTTTCAATAAGCTCGATCCAGCGTTTGGCCCACCAGCTTTGCCCAAAGCCGCCGCGCCGACTCTGGGACTTGATGCCCCCCTTGACCTCGCGGGCTTGCGCTGGTGGAAAGCCGCCATATTCACGATACCAGGCCATGTTTATTCCTCCAGAGATTTTTCCCGCAACGCGAACAGATCCTGAAGCTCCTGGTTGGACAGTTCTGTCAACCACGCTTCGCCAACGCCCACCACAGCATCGGAAATTTCTTTCTTGCGTTCAATCATGGCGTCAATCTTTTCTTCCAGCGTGCCGCTACAGACAAATTTATGCACAAGAACATTGCGGTGCTGACCGATTCTGAAGGCGCGGTCCGTGGCCTGATTTTCCACCGCCGGGTTCCACCATCTGTCATAATGAAACACATGATTGGCCGCAGTGAGGTTAAGCCCCGTAGAGCCAGCTTTGAGCGAAAGAATAAAAATCGGAGGGGCCTGGGCATCGCCCTGAAAGCGCTCAATCATCCGGTCGCGCGCCTTTCGTGCTACGCCGCCGTGCAGAAAAAGCACCTCCCTGCCGAGGGTGTCCTGCAAATGCGCTTTGAGTATATGGCCCATCTCTTTGAACTGGGTGAATACCAGGGCCTTGTCGCCCACGGGCAAAAGCTCTTCCAGCATTTCAGTGAGGCGGGCAAGCTTGCCGGAGCGTCCGTCTATGGCCGAGTTGTCGCCAAGGAAGTGGGCGGGGTGATTGCATACCTGCTTGAGCCGGGACAAGGTCGCAAGAATAATGCCCTTGCGCTGAATGCCGTCAACCTCGTATAATGTACGGTTCAGGTCTTCAAGCACAGCGGCATACAGCGATGCCTGCTCCTTGGTCAGCGGGCAAAATTCCTTCATTTCCACCTTGTCGGGGAGGTCGGAAATAATGGACGTGTCTGTCTTGAGGCGGCGCAGGAGGAAGGGCGCGGTAAGGCGCTTCAGCCTTGTGGCAGCCTCGGGATCGCGTCCGGTCTGGATGGGTATGAAAAAACGCTTGCGAAACTCTTGCTGGCTGCCCAGAAAACCCGGATTGAGAAAATCCATAAGAGACCACAGGTCGCCGACATTGTTTTCCACCGGCGTTCCTGTCAGGGCTATGCGGTACGCCGCCGGGATGGCCCGAGCGGCTTTGGCCTGTTTTGTTTCGGGGTTTTTGATGTTTTGCGCTTCATCCAGAATAACGCCGGCCCAGGAAATATCTTTCAGTACCGCCATATCCCGCTGGAGAAGGCCGTAGCTTGAAATGACCAGCGCCTGCGAGGACGCGAGCCGCCGGAAGGCTGCTCCTTTCTTGCGGTCAAGCCCGTGATGGATCATGACCGGCAGTTCGGGGGTGAATTTTCCCGCTTCTCTGGCCCAGTTGTTGACCACCGATGTGGGGCAGATGAGCAGGCTGGGCATCTTTTTGCCGGAAGACCATAATCTTTGCAGCAGGGCCAGAGTCTGGATGGTTTTTCCCAGACCCATGTCATCGGCAAGGCAGGCCCCAAGGCCCCATTGCTGCAAAAAGGCGAGCCAGGAAAAGCCCCGCGCCTGATAGGGCCGCAGGGTTCCGCCAAACTCGGCCGGGGGCGGCAACTCCGCGCAGGCCGTGCGGCCCTCCAATTGGTCGAGCAACTCGCTGAGCCAGCCCGCACTCTGCACACCGCCAAAGGCAAAGCCGTGGGGGGCGTCCTCACCGCCAAGGGCCATGCGGAGAATATCCCGGGCCGGGGCGGTATTTTTGCTGTTTTTCTTCCAGAAATCTGCAGCGGCCAGAATTTCCTGTGCATTGACCTCCACCCACTGTCCCCGCACCTGCACCAGAGGAACCTTGAGCCGGGCCAGAGCCAGAAGGTCTTTATGCGTTATGGGCGCTCCACCAAGAGAAGCCTGCCAGTCGAATTCCACAATGGCATCAAGGGAAAGACCGCTTGAAGAGCGGAGTTTGGGGGCTGCCACCCTGGCCTGAATGACTGGCCGGAGCTTCGCGCCTTTGCTGGTCCACCATGCAGGCAGCATGACCCCGAATCCGGCCTGGCCCAGAGCAAGAGAGGTATGTGTCAGAAAACGGTGTGCGCCCTGAACGTCCAGACTGTAGCCTTGGGGGGCGGCATCCTTGAGGCTGGCCGCAATCTCCGGCGCAATGCCGGAAGCCTGGCCGAGCGCAGAGAGCACATACTCTCTGGCATCTGCACCCAGGTGCTTCAATACCGAGGCACGCTTTTTGGGACCAGACCAGAGGTCCTGTATGGGGAGCAGGAGGCTGTGGTCATCGTGCGGATGCAGAAGATAGGAAACCCGCCAGGCAGAATCGTCCCCCGCCGGAAGGGCAGGAAGAGCATGGTTCAAAGGCGCGTCGTCATTTGCGGGTTCTTCAAGCCTGAAGCAGAGTCGCACCGGGGATTTGGATAACACCGTTATGGGGCGTTTCCAGCGAGCAAGGGTATTTTTTAGATCTGTTACATCTTTCTTCAGCCAATCTATGCGCCCATCTGGCGAGCGCAGGGCGGCCAGCCATGCGTCATGTACGCTATCCACTACGGGGTGCGCCCGTGATGCTCGTAATATTCGTGAAGTGGCGGAAGCGGCGCCTTGACCCTTTTTACTTGACGTCGTTTGCGGCATGGCGGAGCGGACAAGTGCGTCAACCATGTCCGTCAGAAAAGCGCGCAGAACAGAAGCGGCGGCGGTGGAAGGCGGTGCTTTGCCGTCAGCCTTGGTCAAGGCCCTGGCCGATGGGGGCATGGCGGCGGCAAAGGCAGCGAAGCGTGGCTGTTCATCCGCGGTAATCACCGGTTCCCATACGGAGTGGCAATGACCGCCGACCATCCGTACGCCGGGCAGGTAGTGCTGTCTGGCAACAAGCGCCCCGGCATACCTGAGCATTTCAGCCCAATAGGCAAGGTCATTCCCCAAAAGAACACCACGGGCGAGAGTTTGCTTGCCTGTGCAATTTGCCAGAGCAGTTACGACTTCCTGGCTATTGAACAGTGTGGCTGCAACGCGCCAGGGACGCAGGCGGAGTGAAGCTTCGGCTTTTTCGGCATCGTGAAGGAGCCGACTCGACGGTATTGGGCCGGATTTGGAGGACGGCAGCCATGCTGTGGCCTCAAGTGGGTGTGCATCGCGTGGGGAAAGGCCGAGGTGTTCGACCAAAGTTGCGTCAAGCGCGGCCAGCCCCGCATCAAACGGAGAAATGGCGGAGTGCTCGATCTTCTTTTTTGCTGTGCGCTTGGGGGAGAGTGCCGGCTCTCCGTTCTCCGAGGCAGCGGAAGCAGCAGAAGAAGATACGGAAGACGTAGAAGAGACTGACGGACTCTCACCCCAAAGCAGAAATCCCATCTCCGTTTGTGCAGCGTGGAGGATGAACACTGGCTTTTTACCTCTTGCTTCTGGACGGTGGAGATGACACCATAGGAAAAATGGCCGAAATATAATACTTTCGGACGTGGTACGCGTCAATGTGTAGCGCCATGGTTGAAACAAGCAACGCCTGAATTGTAGTCACTACTCTTGTGCGAAACAAGTGGTCACTCCTGAAGCATCACTATGGAATGCATGGGCAAAACACGATTGAAGCTTTGATAACATGAAAAATATTACTTTTTGCGATCAATACGGGCAACTGGGCGGAGGGCAACAGGTTTTGCTGGAACTTGTAAAGGCCGCGCTGGAGAACAGGTTTACAGTACAGGTGCTAATCCCTGAAGGTCCCTGCGCTGATAAGCTTGAGACTCTGGGCGTTGAAGTCCGGCGTATTTCGAACTGCGCGTTGACGCAGGGGAAGAAAAGCGTTTTGGATGTCATGCGCTTTGCCATGTACAACCTATCGGTATTCTTTAATAATTTTTCAGTCTTGCGTTCCGCTGATCTGATTTATGTCAACGGTAACCGCTTGTTGCCTGTGGCTTTTTTCGCACAAAGAATTTTGGGAAAAGAGGCAGCCTGCCATATTCATCTTAATCACGGCAAGCTGGAAAAAAAGCTATTCCGCATTTTCCTCAGGCAGCGTCGCACCAGTGCTATTGTGGTTCCGTCCGCTTTCATTCAGCGAGAATTGGTTCATTTTGACACCGCCTTTGATTCCCCCAAGGTGCGCATAGTGGAAAATGGACTGGACGCCCGGTTCACAAGTACAGCTTTTGAAGACCGCTTCTCTAGTCGTCCCTTGCGACATGTGGGCATTGTGGGCAGAGTGTCGCCCGAGAAGGGACAGGATGTTTTGCCCGCGCTAGCACGGCGATTTCCAGATATGGATTTTCATGTGATGGGCGATGCGGCTTTTTCTTCTGCGGATTTTTATGCGACCCTGAGGCGCGACAGCCCGGCCAACGTGCATTTTCACGGTTGGGTAGAGGATCTACCCCAAAAAGTGCGCGAGATTGGCCTGCAAATCTGCCTTGTGCCCTCGCGTTGCCCGGAGAGTACGCCCGGGCATAGTTTTGAGGCTGCTCCTCTCGTCCCGATGCAGATGGCCGCACTTTCGTGCCTTGTGATGGTACGCCGCTTGGGCGCGCTGGAAGATATCGCAAAAAGTCTACAGTTGATCAGTTTTGATTCGGATGAAGAGCTTATCCCTATGATTGAAAGCCTCCGGGTGCAGCCAGCAGGCGAGCCCCTTGCCCTGTGCGAAAACAGCCATAAGCTCGCGGTATCCAGATATAGTCATAACTCTTTTCATGAAAATCTGAAGGGACTTTTGCGTGCGCTTATACCAGTGTAATGGCTTTCACCCAACCCCCATAGGCTCCCTAAAAAGGCGATACAGCCTTATGCCCACGACCATGCGGTTTCACATGCGGTAAACAGCTCATTGGATTTAAGGCCTCTTCTAACGTAAATCAGCTCCATGAGCCTTTGAGCCAACTATAAAAAGGCCGCAATCTTTGGGTAAGCCACGGTGACGAAAAAACAAGCTGCCTCAGTAAATTTCCATCTGCAACTAGCACATTGGGCCGCGCTATACAGTGCCGGAGCAATTGAAGCTCCGGGTGCAGTTCGAGCCCATTGTGCTCATTGGTGCTGAAAGCTGCTTCCCGCAAATTTGTCTTGCCTTTACAGAGAGCCGTACACTCTAGTAGCTTTTCCCAAGCATCGTAAACTAGTTGTGGTGAATAAGGCATCGTTGCTTCACGCCCGTTGCTTCCCATGTGCTCTCTTTTGGTTGTGCTTTGCATAAGAGTTCGCAAAGTTTCAGCCAAGCTTACAGCTGTCATTTCCGGCGCCAGCAACCCCGTTGTACCATTGCGAACTAGTTCGTTAACTCCGGAGCATTGGGCAAAACCTACGACTGGAAGTCCAGCGGCCATGCTCTCAATTACGGCCCCTGGGAAGGCTTCATGCCTGGATGGCTGGCACAATATATCAGCAGATGCATAGCATGCTTCTGGCCTGGTCGTGAGCCCACAAATATGGGCACGTCCTTTCAGCCCTAGCCGATGAGCTTGCCTTTTTAATCTGCTCTGCTCAGGCCCCCCCCCCCACACTTCCAAGCGCCATTGGGGGAAATCAGGGGCTAACATAGCAAAGGCGTCTAGAAGAATATGGTTTTGTTTGTCACGCTCAAGGCGTCCCATGCTTAGTATTATAGGGTGATCTTTGGGGGATTTTTCCAACAAGGGCAAGTTAACTGCATTGGGAATAACATGCGCCTTGTCGAGTAAAGTATCCGGCAAGCTCGGTAGGCAGGAAGTCCGAAGCATATGAATTGCATCAGCGGCAGCCATGACCGCCAGACGCTCCGGCCGGTTCCAGATGCGCGACTCCACATCTTCGGGCGTGCTGTGCTCGGAAACAACAAGCGGTATGCCGCTGTTCCACAGGGCCGCGCACCAGGGAAAATGGCGGCGGTCCGCAGCGGGCGAAATGCAGACATCCGGGGCGCAGGCAAGAATTTGCCGGCGAAACTCTGCAAGGTGTTTTTGCCTGCCCCCATGCGCATAAACGACAAATCGAACCCGTTTATCCACGGCATAAATGGGCTTTTCCGGCAACGGTTCCGAAATAAAAATGGAAACCCGGTGCCCGCGCTGCACCATAGCCGATGCCAGATCGCATACCACGCGCTCTATGCCGCCAAGAATGCCCAGCGAATGTCCGTCGATAACAATATGCATTTTTTCACCGCAAATGGCAGCTGTGCCCCTGTTGCACGGCATTGTCCGTCACTGTTTCCGGCTCTGGGAAAAAAAACCAAAACGGCGGGCCGCGCCCACAATGCGCTTCTCAAAATCTTCCCCGAGCCGCAACCGGTAGATGCCGTCTTTAACAATCGTACGCAGGATACGCCGCACATACTGACCAGGATCGCGCTGCCACGAGGAACGCACGAAATCCTTTTTTATTTCATTTACCGTCCGCAAAAAAACGTCCTGGTCGTACATCACTTTCTGCTCGTTGGCCGCAACGATCTTTTGCAGCCACGCTTCGGCTTCCTGCAGTTTTCCGGGAAGCTCCGGGCAGTGCGAAATGCAGAACTGGTGCCTGTCCAGCTGGCGCGGCGTTGGGGAAATGCCCAGCAAGGCAAGCTGACGCCGCTGAATGCGCGATGTGGTTTCGCCCATCTGCCACTTGTACGCGGTTCTGGAAACGTGCGGATGCACCCTGTACCGCAGAAGGACCTGCGGCAGAACGGCAAGCGAATACCCTGCCGCCGTCAGACGCACCCACAGGTCGTAGTCCTCCGCGCTCGGCATTGCCGCATCGTAGCCGCCGGCATCCAGCAACACGGACCGGCGGGCCATAATCGTCGGGTGGTGCAGGCAGCAGCCGAACAACAGCCGGGCGCGCACAGCCTCGCCGTATCCCTCCCAGGCAAGGATGCGCCCGGTTTCGTATTCCTCCATGCCGGCGCTGCAAACAGCCGTTTCCGGATGCTCCGTCATGTAGTCGTATTGCACGGCAAGCCGGTGCGGCAAGGCGTAATCGTCCGCATCCATCCGCGCCACAAGTTCAGAGGAACAAAGGGCAAGCCCTTCGTTCAGCGTGGCGATAAGCCCTCGGTTTTCGCGCTGGTGGATACGGATGCGGGCATCGTTGGCAGCCAGCCGCCGCAAGATTTTGCCGGTGCCGTCGGTGGAGCCGTCATCCATGACCAGCACTTCAAAATTGGTAAAAGACTGCGCCAGTATGGAGGTTACCGCCTCTTCAATAAACTGCTCCCCATTATATACCGGCAGCAGAACAGTGACGGACGGCGCGTGATTATTGTTTTGCATGTTCATTTGTAAACCGCGTGCGCCGTTGCGCAGCCCGAGAGCGGCGACAACGACGATTTTTTTGGAGGAGATACAAAATACTTTGCGGGCATTGCCGACCGCCTTCATGCCTGACCGCGCGCCATATGCGCCATGGCGTCAGCTGCCCTGCGGCTTATTGAAAAAACGCCCGCCGCCTGCAGCCGTCAACGGAGGTACGACTTTGCATATCCCTGCGGCTTCCCTGCTGGCGCACCAACGCGCCGGATGCCGGGCGGCGTCCGCCGCCTGGGCATACATGGGCGCGGCTATTATGCCTGTTTTGCCGCCGTGAGCCATTTCAGGGCGCGCTTGAGCACCCCGCGAGCCCCCCAGTAGCCTGCGGACAAAGGCAGCAATGCGTACATCGCAATGGGCGCTTTTAAAAAATATAGATTGGCCGCCAGGGTTCTGGCAAGAACCAGCGCCATATGAAGCGAGGCGCGCAGCGGAACGCTTTTGCCCCAAAGGATGTTGGCTACGTAGACATACTCCTGCAGATTCACATCAAGACTGTATTCACAGCGACGTGTTATCTGGTCGGGAGATGAAACAGTGACATTGACGAGGGAAACGGGCAGAAATGCTAGCGAGGTCGCTTCCAGTATCCGCATATACTGTTCCAGATCGACCAACCAGACGAGCTTGGGATCAAAGGGCTTAAAGAGGTCGCGGCGGATAAGGGTTGTGCTTGGCGTGCGGAGGGCGTTGGCGTAAAAAAGTTCCGCCCGGTCTGCTGCCAGGCGCGCAAGAAACCGCTTGTCCGGCATCGCGGCGTCGAGAATTTTTCCTTCCGTATCGCAGTTGCTGCACCCACAGGCGATAAAGCCGCAGCCCGGCGACTGCACGGCGCAGTCGTAGAGCTGCTGCAGGGCGTTGGGCCTGCTGAACCAGTCATCATGGTGCATTATTTTAATGTATGCGCCTTTGGCCAGACTTGCGCAATAATTCCAGTTTTCCGGACTGCCCAGCGCCTTCGCATTGTGCACGTACGTAAAGCGCCCGTCCGCCAGAAAGGGCTTTACGACTTCCTTGGTACGGTCATCCGCAGAGTCGTCGGTTATGATGCATTCGAACGTACCGAAGGTCTGGCTCAGTATGCTATCCAGTAATTTTTTGACGCCAGCCGGATTGTTATAGCAGGGAATACATATTGAAATCGGTATGATATCATCCATTCGCGTACCCATGTGGTGCTTTATGCCAACTTTAAAATTTTTTTCAACATCTGCTTTACGGACGCTGGCACCAACTGGCGGCACCCCTTTGGCAGCAAGCCCGCACAAGCCTGGTAAAGACGCGAACGCCAGTATTGGCGGGGAAAATACCCCTTGCGGATACGTTTGATTTCCGCATCATGGCATGTCCGGAATTTGGGACTATTGGAAAGCCCGCCCAAGGGAGCTTCGGCAATCAGGCAGTGCAGCTGCCAGGCTCTTTCGCCGTTGCCCCAGTGCCGACAAAAGAAATCATAATCGCCCAGAATTTTAAAAGAAGCATCAAAGGGGTGCGCCTTGAGAAATTTGCTGCTGGTAAAAACGCCAGCATGGTAGATGGGGTTGTAATATGGTAGAACAGCAGCCATCTTATCGATATCGTTAGAGATAGAATGCAGCAGCTCTCTTTCCGCGCTGAGGATGGTAACCTGACCCAATGCAAAATATTTATCATCGGGGCACTGTTCCAGCTGGGATATGACGGTCTGCATGGTTTCCGGGTACGCTAGGGTGTCGCCCGCTCCCAAAAAAAGAATCCATCGGGCGCGCACGCTAGGAATAACCTTGAGCCAGGCGTCGTATATGCCGTCGTCGGGCGCCGAGGCCGCACGCAATAGGGGAAGTTGCGCCGCATAACTGCGGGCAACGTCAAGCGTATGGTCTACGGACTCGCTGTCCTGTACCACGACCTCAATGACATCTTTGCAGCTCTGGGCTGCAATGGAACCCAGCGTAAGGGCCAACCCCTGCGCGGCGTTCCGGGTGGCGATAATAACGGCGACCATAGGAGAAACGGCATTTTGAGACATGAAGAATCCTTAAAAAATTCTGTCAGATAGTTTCATCAGCTTTGCCAAAAAGCCGCGCTATCTTTTGTTTTGCATGCGTCCATCTGAACCGCAACCGCGTCTTCAGGCTATTGCAGTGAGCGCGCAGTATTTTCCAGTCGTCAGCCCGGGTGCCGTCGGCATTGTATATCTCCCCTACAAAGCTGTAGTCTTTTTCGCGGGGTACGGGAAAAGGCCTTGAACTCCATTCAAAACGACGAAAATCATCATGGACGCAAATGCCGTGTTTTTTCAGCAGCGGGTACACACACGAACCCAAAAACAGTTGATCCTGATTATACAGGTCAGCGGGGTTAAACTGCTCCGCGGCCTTATGCATATTGGGCAGAACGCCTGTGCGGCAGCCCCACATGCCGCCTAAAATAAGCATGTTGTGGCACGGATGATCGCGCATGATATGCCCCGCGCAGCCGCTTCGCTCCCACTCTTGCACGGCGGCAGCCTCGCGGCGGCTGAGCCTTGAGTCGGTATCCCGAATGATCACCCGCTCCACATCATCGCTGTCCAGGGCGAAAAAACGCCAGAACATGCTCTTCTGGTTACCTTCAGAGGGCATGATTTCCACTTCCGCACCAGCTGCGCGCAGCTGCTCGATGATATCCGGGGGCACGCTGGCCGCACAGTAAAAACGCGCCTGCCAGCCGGGGTAAAACTGCCCGACCTGAATTGCGTTGATAACCGCGCCCTGCGTGTACTTGGGGTCAGTGCCCCAAAGCGAATATGCGACAATTTTTTTCACGTCTCACCAGACAGTTTTTACGTATGCAGCAGCTTTTTCCGCAGGCGGCAGGCAATTTCTTGCAGCAATAGCGCCAAGGCGCGTCTTCGCGTGCTGGAAGCCCACCCTCGGGCAAGCAACGGCAGCGCCAGAAGCAGCGCCTTAAATTTTGTCCGGCGGCAGAGCAATGCCCACCGGGACAGCAGTTCGCGCTCAAAAACGTCTGCAGCCACCCACCCCATCCGCATGTTGACGTTTTGCAGCTCCATCAACCAGGCAAGGCATGACGCCAGTTCCTTGGCGTTGGCGGCGCAACCGTGTGCGCAAACAAAGTGCAGGTCAGTCTCAGCCTGGCTGGGCGCTGCCGCCATAAATTGCGTAAGAATGCGCTTTGCGACTTCTTTCCATTCCCTGCAGGCCAGATCGCCCATAACCGAAGTAAGGTTAGCCCCGTGCATACGGTAGCGCAGTACGCAGGCCCCCATGTTGTCCAGAGCCTTGGTCATCTGTAGGCCGATGATCCGCCACATGTCAAAGTCCTGGCTGAGCAGTAACGTCCTATCATACTGCAATTCCAGGGATTTCCAGGCTTCAGTCCGGTACATGACGGCGGGATGGGCCAGGGGCACAGCAAAAAGCAGCGTGGACAGAATGGCGTCGCGCCCTTTGGGCACCTCCCAGAGAGAAGATGATGTTTCATTAAAAATCTCCACCTCACCGCCGCAAACCACCAGTTCTGGGTGCGCGTCCATATAGGCCGCCTGCACCGCCAGGCGTTCGGGCACTGAGATGTCGTCGGCGTCCATACGGGCGATGTACTTTCCCCTGGCGAGGCTGAACCCGCGGTTGAGCGATTGCGAAAGCCCGAGATCCTCCTCATTGCGCACGAGACGGATCCGCTTGTCCTGCTGGGCGGTCACCCATTCGTTTGACCCGTCGACAGAGGCGTTATCCATGACAATAAATTCAAAATCTTCAAACGATTGCGCAAGAACGGAGAATACCGCTTCCGGCAAAAAGGGCATGCCGTTACGGACAGACATGACGACAGAGATGTATGGAGTCATAGGCGGCTATCGTGGTTATAACGTTTGGAGCGCGTAGGCGCTGCGTGTACGGGCCTCAACACTTGGTGCAGAACAACCATGAAGAAGCCAGCTGCGCTATCTGCTGCTGCCCGTCCATAGTGTAGCCGCACCGCAATATAAGGTCTTCCAGCTCTTTCCGCGTTCTGGCCCACCCCCAAAACTGCTGGGGTTTTGCGCCGCGCAGATGCGCCAGCAGGTTGCAGCAGGTATCGTGCAGGTAATCCACATATTGCCGGACGGTATGCGGGGAATCTGCGGGATCAAGAATAGACGCGCTTATGAGTATCAGCCTGCCGCCAGGTGCAAGCCAGCTCTTCAGGGAAGACAGAAGTTTGACCAGAGTCTTGTTTGAGAGACAGTATTCAAATGCATTACAATAAATGACATCAAATGTTGCCCCTTGCGGCAGACACTCCGGCACGAGGCCGATATGCAGCTGCTCTTCCGGCAACGATTGCGCGATCCACCGAAGGGGGGAGTCCGAAGAGTCATTGCAATGCATTTGTATATTGGGACGCATCTGCAGCAGGCAATGCTCCACAAAGCCTGACCCGCAGCCCACAGAAAGAATTTTGGGCGCGGCAACTGGCGGTATATGTGCGGCAATGGCCTGAGCGCACTGCCGCTTTATGGCTTGCCACGGTTCTGGCAAGGCATCGTAGCCTGCAAATTTGTTAAAAAATGCATCATAAAACTTTTCATAAAAAACTTTGTCAGCCAAAGAAAAAAAAGAAAGGCTGGCAAAAGAATTAAACGGGATGCCGAACCACTCTGTCTGATAAAAACGGATCATGTTTCCTCCAAACCAAAGAAGCCCCGGTTATACGCAGCAACCAGGGCTGGCCAGACATCAGCGCGTCGAGGGCCGGGGCATACGTATTCACGACTCGCATCCAGTTTATTCCCAAAGGGACCCAGGCCCTACTCCGATCGACGAAGTTTACCAAACCCGTAGGTCAAATGGATGCGACGCGGTTGTATAACCTACCCAACACAGTTTTATGGCATCACACAAGGCCCAAACTCATTCTGGCAAAAGCACGCACTGTTGCTTTTTACACGGTCGCTTTCTACTAGCGGCGCTACCCGTTTACCCCACAAATGTGAGGAACTTCTGATCTACACGCAACCATCTATCGCCCAATTTCCCCAAACGCGCTGAACTCACCCATGGCAAATAGTCCCGCGATGCACGACTGCAATTTGGGGCTGCTAATATTGTAAAAAGACATACAGAGTGAAATCTTAGATTCAGGTAAATGGCAGTCAGCCATCACGTAGCATAAAATCACTACGAACTCAAAAACTACCTTACCCATATCTGATTGTACACAGATGAATATGCTCCAGTATTGAAGAAATCAGAGTGTTTCTTTTCTTTTAACGTAAATCCGCATTCTTGCATAATTTTCTTTATACCATCAACCTGTTCCCCATAGGCATCGTTAGCTTCGATAAGACAGCTCTTAACAGACGGCATTTTAAAAATATCTTTCATACCAGCCAGCACAATATGTTCTATGCCGTCGACATCAATTTTTATATGATTTGGGCAAGGCATTCCTGTTGCTGCCAGTAGAGAATCACCCGACAGCCCTAACAAACTATATGAGAGCTTACTTTCACATATTGGTTTTCCATCAAAACCTATTCCTGCGCCGAAAGTAGAGTCTGCGCCGCCGTGGGCGGTTTCCGTCATCAAAAAAGTGCTAAAGCCATTTGCTGATGACAAGGCCACAGGGACAATATGAACACTATCTTGTAATTCATTAAGGTAAATATTTTTCCCAAGCAATTCCAGATTCAAGATAGACGGCTCGAAAGCAAAGACACTACACCCACGAATTTTAGCCGCATAACAGCTATATAAACCAACATTTGCACCGATATCCCATAGACATGCCCCCTCCTGAAAGGAATCTAGCCAGTCGATGGTTTCAGGCTCTTTTGTCAAAAGCGTTTTGGCCCTGTAAAGAGTCAAATAATTATCATAATGAAATTTTAAGTTCTCACTTCCACATGGGATGCTAAAGAAGTTTTTACTTATAAAATCCTGCATCTTGTCGGCCAACACTGCTTTTTCTTCCGCACACAAGGCATCAGACCAAGCAATAACATTTGGATTTTGCTGAAACATAATTTTGTACACACGCCAAAACTGAATTAATATTCTACCCAGCTTGGACTTATCCAACGCTTTCTTTATACTCTCTTTCATAGCAACTATCCTAAAAAGGGGAATCATAAAACGTTAGTTAGAAGAATCGAACAGGCATGTTTGCCTTTCCAAATAGCTCAGGTTTGCATGAGTGAATGCAATTCCCTGGCGTTGCACATGACCACCCGGCACAAGTTTTCAGTCGGGCTGATTAAGCCCGAGGCAGCCGCTGAAGCTCACGACAAAGATTCTCCACATTTTGCATAAATCTGTCTGCATAAGGGGAGGGCACATCCAGTGGAATCGTCACAATGCCGCGGCCAACCTCCTCGGCCACGGGGCAGGTTCCCGGCGTATAGCCATAGGCGGTTATATCTGTAGCCCGGCAAACCACAGGATCCTGAAACCATATCCAGTTTGCCGGAAAAAACGCGTTGACGGCCCGCCACAAGCCTTTGTTTTCACGTAGCGGCCCGCAGGCGGCAGGCAGGCAGAAAGCAAAGCGAAGCGGCACAACCTCTTTGCCAATGTTCTGAAAGCCCGCAGGAATCATACCCCCGCAATTATTTCTGTAAAACACTTCGGAAATTTTTTTGAACCAATGGCACCGTTCATCCGCAACAACAGGCCACTGCCGCAGGGCCTCAAGCCCAAGGGTTGTCAGAACTGTCGGCATCTTTGCCGGATAGGGGTAGTCGCCCTGCACAGCCCAGGGGGTGTAGTCCGCATCAAGGAAAGGGGAAGGGGCATCGCACCCGGCAAACAAGGCGGCAAAGTTGTGCCAACGGTAGCGGGCCGGAGTGAAATTATCGCGCTCCACACGCACCTGTTCCAACAGTGCCTGCTGTTTTTCGCGCGGCAGGTGCGGCCAGCCCTGATACTCTGAAAAAATTCTTTCGTACAGATTTTCGTCTGTAGTGTAGAGCATTCCGCCAATAAGGGAATTTAAGGGTTTGGAGTGGTCTGTGGAAAAATAGGCGGCATCGCCCCATGCGCCAAGCGGCTTGCCCTGGTGTTTGCTTCCAAACGCAATCGCCACATCCTCAATAAGTTTGATATGATAGTGGGTTGCCAAAGCGCGCAACGAATCAATGGCGCAGGGAACGCCAAAGGTATGCTGAGCAATAAGCGCCTTAGTTCGTGGGGTAATGGCAGCTTCCACTGATTCCGGGCTTGTGCCCAAGGTATGCCTGTCTATATCCACAAAACGGGGTGCCGCGCCGCAGCGCAGTATGGCGTTGAGCACCACGGAACAGGTAAAGCCTGTGACTAAGACCTCATCGCCGTCACGAAGACCATAATGCCGCAGCAGCGCATGCAGCGCCATTCGCGCAGAGGCCGTTGGCAATGCGTACCCGCCGCCGAGCGCTGCGCAAAAGGCCTGCGCATAGGCGCTGCCGCAACCGTCTTCCTCGCCTGCGGCAACGCGTTTTTGCAAAACGGCAAGCCGGGCATCGTCCATGTCATGATGCGGCCTGATAAACGGGAAAAAAGGAGCACGCGACCACGGAAGACCATACGTCTTCACCCAGAACGTCACCTGATGCATCCTGGCGCGCCACTTACGCAAAAAAGATGTAAACTTTTTCAGCATATTCATAGGCTGGCACACGTTGTAATGGTTATTGGCTTGTTAACATAGTCTTCCAGCGTGCCAAGCTGGCGTCCAGGCAAAAATAGTCTTCCGGCAAAGTACTGCGCGAGGACGTGGTTAATCCGTCAAGCAATTCCCCGGCGGATCGGGCATAACAGATGCCTTCAACCGTATCCAGGCAGCCCATTTCAAAATCGCCGTCGCTACCCGCCACAACCATCGGCAGCCCCATGTAGGGCACAAGGAGCGTCACCGAGGTGCCAGCTGCCGCAAAAACCACAGTATCCTCTGTAAGGTAGGACTCAACAGGCTGGGTTACAACAGCCGGAGGATCGGTAAACAGTTCAGCAAGCATATGCTCAACGGGGAGATCTGGATGCGCCTTGATCTGCACGTTGTCAAACAACGACGAATGCCGCTCTTTCATTGCTGCGGCGAGCATTTCCAGCATACGTCGCGTTTCGCCTTCAAAGTATGAAGTGACGACCAGCAGTTTTCGGGATGGGGAAGCAACGGCATACCGCGCGGCTTTCGCCAGATAGAGAAACCGCGTTGCCTCTACAAGACCGAGGCGGTCATCCGGAAAACCGGAAGCACGCATTGCCTCAAGGCCCGCACGCCCATTGCAAAAGAAGACGTCGGGCATGGCGTTCGTAAAGTTTTTGTCCTGCCACATTTCAGGGGCGCAAAAAAAACGGAAGTCCGCTGGGCGAATAATGGAATGCTGCACCGCAAAATTTTTTGAGCACCCCAATTTTCGCTGCTCCCGAAACAGCATGCGCTCCCACCATTGCAGCTCAGATGAGGTAAGCACACGTTCCTGAGGGCCAACCAGTTTGCAAAATCGCTTGATGGCCTGCAAATGCAGCAGCATCCGCAGCAGATGCCACCCCGATGTGGATTCCTGCCACATGCCCTGCAGCAGGGAAAAGACGTTGAGCGCCGAATGCGGCCAGTTGAACGCTCCGGCAACGCGATTTCCCATAATGTTGCTGCGCCATGCCGACCGCAGCCAGAGTCCGAAGGCACGCAGGGCATCGCAGGGCGTAAGGCATTCCTCCAGAAAAGTCATGTCGGCATTGGGGGCATTGGCCGCAAAACGGTCGCGTGCGGCTATGTGCCCGGGGATATTTTGCTCGCTGTCGGCATAGATGAAAAACCAGTGCTGCGGCGTTGCCGCGCTGTCAATAAGATCATGCGCAGCTTCCCAGTACTTGGAGCGGAATCGTCCATTCTGGGCGGCTTTCTGGTCGATATTGGGAAACCACGTACCCAGGATCATGCCCTTGCTGCGTTGCACAACAGGTTGCGTCGGAAATTGCGACCGAACCTGCTTCCACCAGCCGTGTAGCTGCCTGGCCATTGACGCGCTCTTGCGCGCAAAGGCCATGACGCCGCATGACGGGCTGTCAGAGCCTTCCCTGCGGTTTGGCGAAGAAGGGGAATGTACAAATGCTATCTGCAGTGATTTGCAAATATCACTGATATGCCAGGCAATCGCATCGCAACCGCAAAGATGCACTTCATGGGGCTGAACTTTCTGGCAGTACAACTCAACAGCGCGAAGCTTGAAAATGGTAAATAACGCATCACCAAAGTATGCGGGGTGTCGCTCAAAAAGACTTGAATATTCCCAGGCGGAAAATTGCGTCAATAAACGGAACTGCTCGGAAAGCGTTGTTCCATCAACGGCATGTCTACCAATTTCGCATATAAACTGCAAAAATTCTTGCCGGATAACAGGAAAATACTCCTGAACGAGTTTTTCGACGCATGGAACCGTATCGCTGAAGCTGTCCCACAGCAAAACATCTGCGGCATTTGCATGTTGAAGGTCTGCGGCTACACCAATACGCATGTATTACCCTCGTTATCATTAAGAGGACGGAGCACCCTGGCGGGAACGCCAGCGGCCAATACATTGGGGGGAATGTCGCGAGTCACCACCGAACCAGCGGCAACTACCGAGCCATCTCCAATTGTTACGCCTTTTAAAATAATGGATTGCATGCCGATCCAGCAGTTTTTCCCTATATGCACATCGGCGTCCTGTTCCATCCCCGGATTACATATCCGCCCTTCCGGCGGCCAGAGAGAATGAAAATCTGAATCAACAACCGTGCAGTTAGGCGCAAACATGGTATTTTCACCTATGTGGATAGTTCTGCTCCTGGCGGTAATGCTGATGGCATTCATTCCGACACCGTCGGCAATTTCAATTCTGGCAGTGGGCGCGAATGTCCGCAAGCGTGAGGGCCCATAAACGGTTGTTGCTGTGCAACGCACTGAATCTGAGACAAAAATAATGTTATTTCCAAGCGAGACGGTGGCGGGCAGGCAATCGAGGATAACCCTCCCACAACATTGCAATTTGCTGCCAAACGGAACCCGCGAGGCTATTGCCCAGAGTTTAAAAAATATTGTATTATACTGTGTTGAAAAAAAGATATAAACATTCCTGCACATTTTCAGTGTATTAAACAACAAACTGATAAGTTTATTTTTCAAATTCATATGTTGCCTCATAGCTATTTCGTGCTTAAAATTTAACTATTCAAATTCTGAGCATATCCAAATATACAATGGTATTATAATACATCCTGAGAAAGGCTGCGATCGCCATTATAAAAGGGAAAAACCAGATTCATTTTAAATTGCAGGTAGTAGCTCTATAAAATTTCTTAACATCATTTAAAAAACTTTTATAATACGGTACTGAATTTTTTTCTGTCCACGCATAGTGTCGCTGAAAAAGTTTTACGCATGCACGTCTATCTCTATCGCGCATCCACTTTTCAGGATCATTATAAATTGTTTCAACCGCTCGTGCAGCATCGACAGGATTATAGAACAATAATCCGCACTCATGCATACAGTCAGCAATATGCTGAAACTGCCTCGAAAAGACAAAAAAATCTTTCTCCCAAAAAAGAATCGTTGGGATATTGGCAGCTAATGCGAAATGCATGGTGGTACCAGGGTACGGCATTACAACAAGGCGACAACGCTTAAAATGTTCCTGAAAAGATTGGTTAGTTATTTTTAACTCAGGAAATGTTTGTTCTAAAAACGCGTGCGTTTGAAGCGTTGGAGAGCTTGCAGGATAAGCTTGATAAATGATATTCTTCCTGAGCGTATTATCAAATGTTCCAAAAAAATCAAACTTCTGCCGCAATAGAGCTATATGCTGGTCTGAATAATAGCCTCCGCTTCGGATTCGATGAAAGTTGACCATTTCGTCATCAACAACAAAAAGAATTGAACCGTCATCGTGTTCGCTACGAGCAGTTCTTTGCTTTGAAAAAAAGACAGGCAAAGGATAAAAATTGTTTTCAACATCTTCGACCGTGCTCCACCCCCAAGTGCAATAAATATCTGATTTTTCAAACTCTTCTTGTTCAATAAACTGGTATTTCTTTAAAGTTCCGTAAAATGAACCATGCTGCGCCATTACTATTAGTGCATTGTCTTGTTCTTTTTTTAGTGCGCAGAAAATTTCCGCTTTTTCATCATATATCAATCCAGGCGTTGGAAATAATATTTTTTTATTAGTGCTTTTTTTTATTGCAGAATTTACATCCTCAAGCACCTGCCCGAAAGCATCAAAATCCCAATAAATGTTTGGAATCAACTTTACAGCTGTTTTGAAAAGCAAGTTTTCAAATCTTTCATCCTCAAAACTATTTTTCGTTGCAGTAAGCCTGTTGACCATATTTTTTTTGCTAAAGTGACTTATAGAGGATCGTGATTTTTTCCTACTAGTCAGCCAATGGATCAAGAATATTTTTCCGTTGCCTAGCTGATAATTATGCAGCATCATATCTGGATACTGCGAAATATGAAAAAATCTTTTTATCCATGAAGTTATCGTATGCAAAGGCGAAGTAGGTAATTGCAACTGCGCGAGAGGAAGGGCTTCAAACTGGCTAGTGTGATCACTTTGTGGCAAACGACACGAGACTGTTTGCTTTTTTTGGCAATTATCAGGCGCAAGATAGTCTAATGTTTCGCTTGCCAACCATGCCGTCAATGATTGAGAACGCTTCAAACAGATTACTAAGTGCTGCACAGTAGATGGACGCGCTTCGGTAAGCTCTATTCCAGAATATTCATAGGACATATCTAGCTTGCTAATTTTATTAACTCTCAAATAATAATCATAGAGACACCCTGCGATATGGCCGATCCATCCCCTCTGGGTAAAAGCCCAAAAAAAATTTGAAAAATTTGTATTGTGCTTATTATTTAGGTAGTCGCCGATCCTCAACGCCGCCCTAGTTGTGCAGTCACGAACGTAGTCCATTTGATGAATAGACTCAGAAAAATGTGAATAGGGAGGCGGCAAAAGAGAAGAATCCACTAAAGAAGCTAAGGTATTATAATCAGTGATACTCGCATAACACCATGGACCAAGGGCATGACCAGGAACGCTGGCGTCAAAGTCCATATTGCTTATATATAAATTCATCATTTATTTAATTTTGATATTACTGAGCGATATTAAAAAGACAACATGATACAGTACTGCATACATACGCAGCTTGCCATGATCCATCATCCAACACTTTGGATCAAATCATATCCCAACAGAGCGGCGTACCTTTCATAATATCATATCTTACCGCGCGCCCAAGCACTAAGGGAAGATATTTGGGCGGCAACCCGTGGCCGGGACGGATGCTGCGCACGTTATTATTCGTCAGGATTTCACCCTTGCAAATGTTTTGTACTACAAAAAGGGACCTGCGAAAGACAACATTTTCTTGCTGTTTGTCTGTCAAATCATAGCACACCCTCCCCAGTGCCTTCTCTGCAGTACGGACATCCAGCACTAGTTGCTTGAACTCCTGCGGCTCCATGCTGAAAGCACCGTCTGGACCACCATCGGCACGGGAAAGAGTAAAGTGCTTTTCAATTACAACTGCGCCCAAGGCCACGGCTGCCACAGACACAGCACTGCCCATTGTGTGGTCGGAAAGTCCGGCCTTGCAGTTAAATGCCTGGGCCAGATGTGGTATGGTGCGCAGATTAGCCTCTTCGGGCAACGCGGGGTAGGCACTGGTGCATTTGAGCAGGGTCAGTTCCCCGGCGCCATTATCACGCAGGGCGCGCACGGCTTCGTCAATTTCGCCCAGTGTTGCCATGCCCGTGGACATGATGACCGATTTGCCCGTAGCCGCAACTTTTTTGAGCAGGGGAATGTCCACCACCTCGAAGCTGGCGATCTTGTAACGGGAAACACCGCATTTTTCCAAAAAATCCACAGCAGTTGCATCAAAGGGAGTGGAAAAGCAGTCCATACCCAGGTCTTTGGCAAGAGCCATCAGGCGTGGCGTCCATTCCCAGGGTGTGTGCGCCTCTTGATACAAATCATGCAGAGTGCGGCCCTCCCAGAGCGTTCCCTTGATGCGAAAGTGCGCGTTGTCGCAAGGGATGGTGAGGGTGTCGGCTGTGTAGGTTTGCAATTTTACGGCATCAGCTCCGGCATCTGCTGCGGCTCGGATGATCTGCTCGGCACGGTCAATGCTCCCGTTGTGATTGGCGGAGAGTTCGGCAATGAGCAGTGTTTGAAAGTTACTTTTGCGATTGACTTTGGTCATTTTGTTTGTCTCGTCTTGTAATGCGGACATCCGCAAAAATTTTATCAGTTTTCAGAGAAGCCCGTGAAAACTCTAGCCGAAAATCGTTTATGTCTATAAATGCTTGGGGATATCCTTCAGCATCCAGCATGCGAATACGGTCAAACAAGGCTTCTAGGCTTGTAACTTCAGAAACGTTGCTGTCCTGCGGCAAGCGGCGTTTGAAATATGTAGGTTCCCCCAATTGCGGCATTGGATTTGGGTGGGTTATAATAATTTCATTGATCATGTCTGCTATGCAATTATTGGCCCGTATGAATATTTCTTCGGCAGTGCCTAAAAGAGATAAGGGACGTTTTATATATATCGGACCAGCGTCTAATTCTGCTTCACAGCGAAGTGCAGAAATTTTTGTTTCTGTAAATCCGCGCGCTATTAAATTTTGCAATGGACTCCCACCTCTGCCAAATGGCAGGTCTGTCATGTGGAATACTATGCATTCATATTGGTTCCAAATTGTCGCAGGGATCACCCACGACCAGTGAGGGAAAAAAATATATCGTGGATTTATTGAGACAATGGACTTGAGGTTTAAGTCCTCTTTATTTTTTATATAAAAAAAATCTATGTTCTTATTTTTTAAATGTTTAACCGCATTAACACACCAAGGGCGTGAACCAGCAATAATATAGGACTCTTTCATGTTAACACATTCCTATAAAGCACAAAAGCCTCCGCCGCTTCGCAGCCGCAAGCGCAGCCGCGTAGCGCCGCAAGATGTGCAACGGCTTCAAAACTGCGTGGGTGGGGCCACGGGCGCATTTCTGAAGCATACGCTTCAAGGGCTTTTTGTTTCGCGCCAAACGTTTGGGCAATGTTGATAAAAATATTGGGACTAAAACTGGGGACTGTGTGCGCAGGCGTATACTCGGTACTTGAAAGAACTTCAAATCCGAGCAATGTCACAGGGGGCGTATCCGGCAACGGCCGAAATGCGGTCATAACGGCCTGATGCGTAATACGATGATCTTGATTCATGTCCCAGGCGTGGTGCGTGAACACAACATCAGGCCTTGTCATTGCTGCTACTTTCTCAATAATTTGAACAATATCAAGCAACGCTACTGTGTCAAATCGATTGTCTGGCAGTGCGGCAAAGCACACATTGTCAATTCCCAGAGTGGCAGCCGCTTTATGAGCGGAACTGCGTGCCACAGATCTAGCCTCTTCTGCATTCTGGCTTGTTCTTGCGGCTGGACCCTCTCCCAGTAACAAAATATGGATATTCTTTCCCTCTTGCCGCAGACGTGCGATCGTGCCACCGCATCCAAGCATTTCGTCATCAGGATGCGCGGCGACTATCAGTACTTTTTGTGTTTTTGCAAAGTTAATCATAACAGTATAGGCTACGATTGTTCAAGCACATATGCATAGACCTCAAATCCTTTATACGTTTGGGAGGGTTCAAGCATAAAACCACATGTGCTAAAGAGTTTTGCAGACGCCTGATTTTCTTTTTTTACATAAGCCCAAATTTTTCTTATTCCGGCATCGAATGCTGCGTTGCAGGCCATCTGCAATATTTTTTTCCCCAGCCTCTTTCCTCGAAACACTTCAGCTATGGCAATAGTTAAAACAGCTTCGTTCATTGCTTTGTGTACTGGAGCAAAGCGAACATACCCAATCCGGGTGTTATCTAAACAAAAAATATAAAATGGTGTTTTGTCCTTTATGGCGTTGCTAAACCAATTTTCGTGTTCGTATATGCCTATTTTTCTGCTATTAAAAGACATTTTCCGAACTAAATCTGAGTTAGCCACATCAAAAATGAATAACTTGTCTTCAGCACTCGCTGCGCGTAATTTTATATGAACATCCGTTTCATTACACATAGCATCAATAATCTGCATGGCACCATGGCCATTAATAGGTGCAAAAAGTGTTTCCTGATTTGTCCTGCAGTGTGCTTGGCAAAGAAGCAATGTTTGGAAGTATGCTTTTGAAAAGAGCATGTTTTTCTTTTTTAATTGATCAATGATGTGATACTGATTGTCAGCAATTTTGGCGGCAAGAAACGGCACATCCAGACAGCACAATTCCCAGCAGGTACTGCCCCCGGCGGTAATGCACAGGTCTGTTTCGAGCAGCAAAGCGGGCATATCCGTAACGCGGGGTAAAATTTCGAGACGAGCCGGGCAGTTTACAAAAGCTTGCTTGATCCGTTCCGCATCCATGGCCCCCTGGATGACGCGCACGGTGCGTCCTTCCAGAGCAGTGATGTTCATATGTTGTGCTATATTTTCAAGATACTCAATAAAATCTCCGCCGCCAAGCGTAACCAGAATGTTTTTGGGCGGGACGTTTCGCTTAGTGTGCGGCAGACGTTCTCTTGCTTCACGAAACTCCCGGCGCAGCAAGGCATAGCGGGTGCCCAGAAGTCTCTGGCCAATATCGCCCATATAGGACAGGGTCTCTGCGCCAAGATTCTGATTTAACAGAATGTCGCAAGAATATTCCGGTAAATGGGCATAGTCATCAATGACCAGAAGGTGGTAGCCTGCGTCTCGAACAGCGTGCTGGCATGCAAGGGTAAAGTGGTAGCCATCCAGCACTACCCATGTGTCGGAAGGCGCAAAGCCTGTTTGGGTCAACTGGTGCAGCAGTTCTGCCGGATTTTCTTCGTGCGCCACGGCGTCCGCCAATTCCAGAAGCGGGATACATTCCGCGCACAGCCGTTCCCTTACCCAAGGCACATGAACACGCCCCACAAATCGGATTTCAAGGCCCTGATCTTGCGCGGCCTGCGCCAGTGCGAGGCTCCGCATGACGTGCCCCGTACCCATGCGGGGCGTGGCGTCAGCGCGGAGAATGACGTTTGTGGTCACACCAAGTGCTCCAACTGTGATGCCAGCGCTTCAGCCAGAACCCAATCTTCTTCAGTATCAATATCAACTGTACTTGTTCGGGGAACAATGACAGCTTTAAGCTGCATGGGTAAAAAGCTCTCGGCCCCGGAAGCAAAAAATTCATTGACGGAGAAGTAGTAGAGCAATCCAACATCGTGGTAGGCAGGGGGGCAGTCTTGTGTACGCCACTTGGCGTATTCTGGCTGAAGATAGGCTAGCCTCCCTTGGGGTGATACTGTCATGGCTCGCTGGATCGGGTGTTCATATGGGGTAACGGCCATCACGCACTCTGCGTCAGACAGTAGTGCTTTGGCTTCACGCAAATATTTTTCCGTGATAAAGGCGGAGGTGCCGTACAGGCAGCAGCAAAAGTCTGGCAATGTTCCCGTGATCTCCTTCCATTGGGCCAGGGTCACACGCAGGACATCGGCTGTGGTGGAATGGTCATCGGAAACGGCATCAGGACGTCGGAAGGGATACACTGCCCCGGCTGCAACCGCAGCCTGAGCTATTTCTTCATCGTCCGTTGAAATAACAACCTCTTGAAAAAGGTTGCTCGCCACGGCGGCACGGACAGGCCAGGAGACCAGAGGATATCCTTTCAACAGGCGGACATTCTTGCGGGGTACACGCTTGGAACCACCGCGAGCCATCACTATGCACAGGTCTTGCATTGTTACTCCGTTACGGCGGCAGAGGCTACCCGCGCCATATCTTCGACATCCATGCCCGGCCAGAGCGGCAGGGTTAGTATATTTTCATGGGCTGCTTCGGCTACGGGGCAGATGCCCTTTTCATAACCGAGATTTTGGTAGTAAGGATGCATGTGAACCGGCATATAGTGCACATTGGCACCGATGCCTAGGCCGCGCAAGTGCTTGAAAACAGCATCACGCTCTGGTGTGCGGACAACGTAGAGATGGTAGGCATGTCGCATGTCGTCGCGCCTGGCCAGCGGGCAAACAGCACTTTTCGCAAAGGCCGCATCGTATGCCTGTGCCAGTTGGTTGCGTTTTGTTATCCAGCCGTCCAGCTTTTTGAGCTGCGAACTGCCGAGGGCGCACTGAAAGTCCGTGATGCGATAATTATAGCCCAATTCCGTCATTTCATAGAACCATGCACCGGATTTTTCGCGCTGGCTGGCCGTAGTCGTGATGCCGTGCCCGCGAAAAGCCCGCATCCGCGTTGCCAGCGCGGCGTCGTTGGTCATGGCCATGCCGCCTTCGCCCGTGGTGATATGTTTGACGGGGTGAAAGCTGAAAACGGTGATGTCGGCCAGAGTGCCAACATTGCGACCTTTATACGCAGCACCCAAGGCGTGGCAACTGTCCGCCACCAAGGCCAGACGGTGCTTTTCGGCAATGGCGCGCAAGCTGTCCCAATGGCAGGGCTGCCCAGCATAGTCCACGGCAATGATGGCCCTTGTGCACGGTGTAATGGCCGCCTCCACCGCTGCCGGATCAAGCAGAAGGGTGTCGGCATCCACATCGGCAAACACAGGCGTACCGCCCTGATACAGGATGCAGTTGGCCGAGGCCGCAAAGGTCAGGGGGGTAACGATGACCTCGTCCCCCTTACCGATACCCAGAGCAAACATGGCCGCGTGCAAGGCCGCCGTGCCGTTTGCCACAGCAACGCCGTGGCTGGCTCCGGTGTACGCGCAAACATCCGCCTCAAAACGTTCTACAGCGGGACCAGTGGTCAGCCAGTCCGAGCGTAAGACATCCACAACAGCCTGAATGTCGACATCATCAATGATCTGGCGACCATAGGGAAGGAAGGGAGTGTTGTTCATGGCTATCGGATTGCAAAACATTGCTTTTTCAATGTGTCGCGCAGTTCTGGCACACTCAGCCACTCTTCATTGGTGCCGGAATTGTACTCAAAGCCCTCCGCCACGGGTTTGCCGTCAAGGCCTTTGTATTTAAAGGTCTCCGGCTTGATGACGTAGTAGTCGCCAATGTCGATGGTGTGTCGGCTATCTTCAGCGGTGATCATCGTTTCATGCAACTTTTCGCCGGGGCGGATGCCGACTTCTACAGTGGGCATGCCGGGGGCAATGGCTTCGGCCAGATCTGTGATTTTCATGCTGGGAATTTTGGGCACAAGTACTTCGCCACCGCCAGCGATTTCAAAGGAACGCAAAACCATGTGTACGGATTCTTCCAACGTGATCCAAAAGCGCGTCATGCGGGTGTCAGTGATGGTCAACGGGCCGCCAGCCTCGCGCTGTTTGATGAAAAAGGGGATAACGCTGCCACGGCTGCCCATGACATTGCCATAACGCACCACGGAATATACGGTTTCGCAGGCAGTGAAGGCGTTGGCGGCGATAAAAAGCTTGTCGGAACAGAGTTTTGTGGCCCCGTACAGGTTGACCGGAGCAACGGCCTTGTCGGTGGAGAGGGCCACGACCTTTTTTACACCACTGTCAGCAGCGACATTAACTATATTTTCCGCCCCACCGATGTTGGTACGGATGCATTCCGTAGGGTTATACTCCGCTGCCGGCACCTGCTTGAGCGCTGCGGCATGGATAACATAATCCACGCCACGAAAAGCGCGACAGAGACGTTCCTTGTCACGGACATCACCGATGAAGTAGCGCATGCAGGGAAATTCTTCCGGTGAGAATTTTTGTCCCATCTCAAATTGCTTCAGCTCATCGCGGGAAAAAATAATGAGTCTTTTTGGCTTGTAGCTACGGAGAAGCACTTCCACACATTTCTTGCCAAAAGAGCCTGTACCGCCAGTAATGAGTATGGTTTTATCAGTAAACATTGTCTTTCGGAGTAAAAAGTGATTTTCACACAATGACTAACTGAAATCGCTAGTTAACGCTGCCGCTTCATTTTTTGCCGCCAGGTATGCTTCGTAGGCAGGAAGAATCGTTTCCGGTTTTCCTGCCATGCGTACCTCGCCGCCGTCTATCCAGTACACGAAGTCGCAGGCTTCCACTGTACTCAGGCGGTGGGCCACCACCACCAGGGTCATATGATCACGCAGGCTGTTGATCGTCTGCTGTATGGCCTGTTCCGCCGCGCCGTCCAGGGCGCTGGTGGCTTCGTCGAACAGAATGAACTGCGGGGTGTTGTAAAGCGCGCGGGCAATGGCCACACGCTGCACTTGCCCGCCTGAGAGCCGCACGCCCCGCTCGCCGATAACGGTATCAATATTTTGCTCCAGTCCGTCCACAAAGTCCATAGCCGCCATGCGGCAGCACTGCTGCACGCGCTCTCGGTCTATGGCCGCGCCCCAATGACTGAAGGCGATATTTTCCGCAATGCTCGAGTTGAGCAGAAAGGGCGACTGCGGCACATAGCCGATACACCGCACCCACCCCTCGCGCAACGCGTTGTCCATGGGGCGGCCGTCCACAAAAATATTCCCGCCTGTGGGCGGAAACAACCCGGTCAGCAGGCCCACAATTGTGCTTTTGCCCGCGCCGGAGGGCCCCACAAAGCCCACCATGCTTCCGCGCGGAATGCGCAGGTTCAGGTTGCGCAGGGCGTCAGGCTTGTCGGCCGACACCGAAGGATAGCGAAAGGAAACGTTTTCCAGCCGCAGCTCTTCGTGCAGCGGGCAGTCCTGAGCGGTGTCCGTATCCGTGGGCGGCAGGGCGGCCACTTCGTCCAGCTGGCGCAACACCGGCTCAATCTGGGGAATCTGCTGCTGCATCATAAGCATCTGCTGCACCAGTTTGTTCATGGTGGGCAGCAGCCGCCAGGCAACAGCCGCCAGCAGGGTCAGGGTACCCACAGTGCGCGCTACACTGGCGTTCTGCCAGTACAGCAGCATAACGCCCCCGAGCAGCAGCACCATGCCCACCCACTCCAGCGTCCATGACGGCAAGGGGTGACAGACTGGCAACAGGGCCTGGGCGTGGGCCGCCCGCCCTTCATACTGGACATAACTGGATTCAAAAGGGGCCTGCTGGCGGTAGATCATCAGTTCGCGAATGCCGTAAAGGGCAGTGTGCGAAACGCGGCCAGAATCACGCTGGGCCAGCGTCATCTCCTGACTGCATTTATTGACAAGTCTACGGCTGAACCGAAAACTGACATAGGCGCACAGCGCCGTACCCGCAAACACCACTCCCCCGGCAAAGGGGGTTGCGATCATTACAACCAGCACCAGAAGCAGGGCGACAGCCAATTGCCCCAGAGCCTGAACAACGGCGAAGCAGTAAACGCCGATGCCGTTGCGCCATGACAACATGGAGGCAAGGTCGCTGACCCGCTGGCTCACATGCCAGAGATACGGCGCATGCACAAAACCGTGAAAAAGACGCCTGCCCATCTCCAGATTAACAAGCTGGCTGAAATTCGACTGCTTCCAGGTGAGCGCGGCCAGGGCGATGGATTTGACAAACACGGCCGCGCACAGCCCCACCAGAAGAACAATGAGCAACAGGCGGGGGTCTTCCGTAATCGGAAGCATGGCCGGGCACAGGGCTACCAGTTTGTGCATGATGCCGGATTGCGCGATGGTTTGCGGCGATGCCAGCACCACGCCCAGCAGGGATACGGCGGCAGTGAGCACAAATTCCGTCAGGGCGACCAGTACGGAAAAAATCATCACCCGCCAGAAGCGGCTTTGCAGGTCTTTGCCCAACCGGCTGTAAATAGCTCGAAAAATCTGGCTAAGCTGCGGATTCAGCATGCGGCCCCCGCCCCATTGCGGGCGCAGAAGTCCCTGTATGTTGCCCGCAGGCCTTCCTCAAACCCCACCCTGGGCTTCCAGCCCATGCCGAAGAGCTTGCCCGAATCCATGAGCTTGCGGGGCGTGCCGTCGGGCTTTGTGGGGTCGGTGTCAATGCTGCCCTCAAAGCCTACCACACGGGCAATAAGCCGGGCGGTGTCAATGATGCTGATGTCGGAGCCGCAGCCCACGTTGACGTGTTCAAAATCTGAGTAGTTTTTCAGCAGAAAAATACAGGCTTCGGCCATGTCATCCACATAGAGAAATTCGCGCAGGGCGTTGCCCGTTCCCCATATGGTCACCTTTTCGGCTCCGGCCATTTTGGCTTCATGAAACCGGCGGATAAGCGCCGGGATCACATGGCTGTTTTCCGGGTGGTAATTATCGCCCGGGCCATACAGATTGGTTGGCATGGCGCTGATGGCGTCAAAGCCATACTGCTTGCGGTAGGCCTGGCACATCTTGATACCTGCTATTTTCGCCAGGGCGTAGGCATCATTGGTGGGTTCCAGCGGCCCTGTGAGCAGATACTCTTCCTTGATGGGCTGTGGGCACATCTTGGGGTATATGCACGATGACCCCAGAAACAGCAGTTTTTTGCAGTTGTTGCTGTAGGCGCTGTCTATGACGTTGTTCTGTATCTGCAAGTTCTGGTAGATAAATTCTGCTGGATATGTGGCGTTGGCATGAATGCCGCCCACCTTGGCGGCGGCAAGTACCACGATGGCAGGCCGGTACTGCGCAAAAAAGGTTCGCACTGCCGCCTGATCACACAGATCCAGTTCTGCGTGCGTGCGCGTCAGCAGGTTTTCATAGCCATCACGGGCAAGAGCGCGACAAATGGCACTGCCCACAAGCCCGCGGTGGCCTGCTACATAAATAAGCGAATCTTTGTCCATGCGGGCTACTCGTTATGGCTGAATGTCTTGAATCCTGCCACCTTGCACACGGCATCACGCATGCTCAGGGCTAGATCTTCGCGCGCCATTTCGGCCACCATATCCTCAAAGGATGTGCTCGGCTCCCAACCCAGCTTTTCCTTGGCCTTGGCCGGATTGCCCAGCAAGGTTTCCACCTCGGTGGGGCGGAAGTAGCGCGGGTCTACCCGCACAATGACATCGCCGGGCTTGACGTGGCACTCCAGCCCCTGACGGTTGCCAGCAGCCTGCTGCAGTTTATTCAGGTCCACAGCTTCCACTGTGCCGGTCTCGTCCACGCCTTGGCCTTGCCATGCAAGCGTTAAACCCACTTCAGCCGCTGCCGTGTTGACGAAATCGCGTACTGAGAATTGTCGCCCTGTGGCAATGACAAAGTCGTCCGCTTGTTCCTGCTGCAGCATAAGCCACTGCATTTCAACATAATCCCTGGCATGCCCCCAGTCGCGCTTGGCGTCCAGGTTGCCGAGATAGAGGCAATCCTGCAGCCCGAGCACCATACGGGACATGGCGCGGGTGATCTTGCGGGTAACAAAGGTTTCACCGCGGATAGGCGATTCGTGATTAAAAAGGATGCCGTTGCAGGCATACATGCCGTAGGCTTCGCGGTAATTGACCGTAATCCAGTAGGCGTACAGCTTGGCGCAGGCGTAAGGCGAACGGGGGTAGAAGGGCGTTTTTTCGGTCTGCGGCATTTCCTGCACCAGGCCGAAAAGCTCGGACGTGGAGGCCTGATAAAAACGGGTTGTCCCCGTAAGCCCGGCAATGCGTATGGCCTCAAGCAGGCGCAGGGTTCCCAGGGCATCCACATCGGCCGTGTATTCCGGCGATTCAAAGGATACCTGCACATGGCTTTGGGCTGCCAGATTGTATACTTCGTCGGGCTGCACTTCCTGCATGATGCGGATGAGATTGCTGGAATCACTCAGATCGCCGTAGTGCAGTATAAAATGCCGCGCACTGGTGTGCGGATCCTGATAGAGATGGTCAATGCGGTCTGTATTGAAGAGCGAGGCGCGGCGCTTGATGCCGTGCACCTCATAGCCTTTGCGTAACAGAAATTCTGCAAGATAGGCCCCGTCCTGACCGGTGATGCCCGTTATGAGCGCTTTCTTCATGATCCTTATTTCCTGACCTGACAAATTGTCATAGTATTTTTTACGTTCAGATTGCTCAAGGTGAACTTATAAGTCTATATTGCATGGTGGACGATGTCCACCCGGTGGTTTCATCTGTTTTCGTTGCCGTGCGCCGGTAAATCTTCGCGTCCGTACACATCGGCAAAGCGCACAATGTCGTCTTCGCCCAGATATGCGCCGGACTGGATTTCAATAAGCACCAGAGGGATGACGCCGGGGTTTTTCAGCCTGTGCCGCGTTCCCACGGGAATGTAGGTGGACTGGTTTTCTGTATACAGGCGGGTTTCATTGCCGTTGGTCACCTCGGCCGTGCCGCTGACAACTACCCAGTGCTCGGCGCGGTGGTGGTGCATCTGGAGGGAAAGCTCCGCACCTGGATTGACAATGATACGTTTGACCTGAAAACGGCCGTCCATAACGAGCGTTTCGTAGCTGCCCCAGGGGCGGTAGACCAGCGGATGCTGTCTGCATTCGGTTCGCCGGGCTGATTGCAGGCGGCCGACCATGGTCTTGACCTCCTGCACCCGCTCGCGCGGGGCCACCAGCACGGCATCGCGTGTTTCCACAACCACAAGGTCGCGCACGCCAATGGCCGTCACCAGGCGATGCTGGGCGTTGAAATAACAGTTCTCCGCGTCTTGGGTCATGATGTCGCCGTGGCAGACGTTGCCGCTGTCGTCCCCCGCTTCCGCCTGATAGAACGCCTCCCATGAGCCAAGGTCGCTCCAGCCTGTGGACAGGGGAACTACCGCCGCACGGTCCGTTTGCTCCATGACTGCATAGTCGATGGAGTCGGACGGCGAGGCCAGAAATGCGTCCGCGTCCGGGCGGCAGAACGCGCCGTCGGCTGCGCGTCTTTGCCAGGCGGTGCAGCAGGCGGCGTGTATTTCGGGGGCGAAGCGTTCAAGCTCTTTCAGGTACACGGAGGCACGCAACAGAAACATGCCGCTGTTCCACAAAAAGCCGCCCTGATCCAGCATGGATTGGGCCGCCGCTGTATCGGGTTTTTCCACAAAGCGGGCCACGCGGAAGCCGCCGTAGCTCAAAGCTTCGCCTTGTTCGATATAGCCGAAGCCTGTTTCCGGGCTTGCGGGCGTGATGCCGAAAGTGACGATATGCCCTTGTTCCGCCAGGGCTGCGGCAGACCCCACTCCCTTGAAGAAAGCGGCTTCATTACCGATGGCATGATCGGACGGCAACACCAGCATGAGCGGGTCCGCTCCGTCGCGGGCAAGGGTGAGAGCCGCGAGAGCAATGGCCGGCGCGGTATTGCGCGGTGCGGGTTCTAAAAGAATGGTGGCGCGAACGTCACATTCGTACAATGCGGCCGTTACATAAAAACGGTGGGCCTCATTGCAGACAATGACCGGTTCCAGGCTTTCCGGAGTACGTTGCGCCCGCAAGAGCGTGTCTTTGAACAGGGTACGCCCCTCGCCCAGATCCACAAACTGTTTGGGGTAGGTCTCGCGCGAGAGCGGCCACAGGCGTGTGCCGCTGCCGCCGCAAAGTATGACAGGAGCAATGCTTGACATGGAATTACTCACAGGTGTTCAAATAAATGCTTTATACCGCACAGGGGTCTGCACGCCCGCTGTGGCGCACCGCCCGAAAGATACACTAATCGCGGGTGCAGAACAAGGTCGTCGAGCCTGACCCATGCGCTTGCCCAGGGGCCACAACTGTACCCCACGGCAGAGTTGCAACTAATGCTCAAGACATAAATTCCTATCAGAGGCAGCTATACCGCAACAAGATATGCATCTAGTTTTTATTGAGGCGCGCGTCATATGCAGTGTGACAGCCAAAAACAGCTGAATTGAAGACAATATACTTTCTTTAATTTTAATAAGTTAGATATTTTTTAATGTCTGGCAGCAATGGTTTGAATTAATGTGCTTTCTAGTTTAAAAATAATTGGTTTGCCACACGTGCCCATCTGCAAAAAAATAACATTGGCATAAAGCGGTACGCAATAAAACAACAGGCCACAAGGCCAACAAAAGATTGTTCAGGAGAGCTACATGCCACCAACAGAAATTATTTCAGACGGTATCAAGGACGGCCTGCGGCGTCTGGCCTTCTGGCTTTGGTTCGGCAGCATCTTCTCGCTTGTACTGCCTTTTGCTTGGCCACAACTTTGTCCACAGGCCGTTGAGATAAGTCTTCACCTTCTCTGGCTTGAATTTATCATAACAGGCTGTGTCTGGTGCTTTTTTGAGGACAATTGGCCCGCGCTAGTTGGGGCGGGCTGGCTTTTGGCCTGTACGCTTGGGGTGTGGCTCCCTTTAAAAGGGACTCTCTTTTTCGCGCAATCGCCCCCCTCGTTTACTTCTTTTGTCTGGATGTTGCTGTTAGGGTATTCAAGTCTCAGGCTGGGCCTGGCCTGCGCCTCTCGCATCACCTTTCTTCAGATAGGTCTGGCCAAGCTGTGCCGGATGCTTTCCCCGGAAATTATTGCACCCCGCACCTACAAGTATAGCCTTTATGGGATAAGCGTACTTTCAATCGCAACTATAATTGGATTTTATATTTACTTTGAAACAATACCATTATTTTCAGACAATCCGGCAATTTCCAGGTATCAGCACTTCAACGGGCCATATACACACAATCTCGCGAGATTTTATTACAGAATATTTTCTTCACTATCACTCGTTTCATCTTTTTTTATTGTTTCTTTGTATGCAAAGAAATTGACAACAAAAGAAAAAATATTAGCGTTCACGACTGTCATGCTGTCCTTGGGCTGCATGCTTGGCAGCGGCTCACGGGGAGATGCCGCGGCATTGTCGCTGTTTATAGCTATCATTGCCATATTCTCACTGCAAGGACGCAAACGTCTGTTTGTCGGAGGGATCTTGGGCCTGTTCTTCGGTATAGTTTTTTGTCTACTCACATATTACCGAAACAAAAGCGGCCTTGTTTCTTTTGCCGTTATTTTTCCCGAAATCGGGGATGCGGTGCTTTTGATCAATGCGGCGGACAAGCATGACGTTCCCTGGGCTTGGGGAAAAACATATGCTTCCGCGATACTTTCTTTTATTCCAAGCTCTCTGTGTCCATTCAGGATGACCTACGGCTTTGGCCGCTACTCTCTTGAGATCCTGCACATGGGGAGCAATATCCCTATCGCGCCGAGCTATGGCGGATTGCGGCCCACCTTTGTTGGCGAAGCCTACCTGAATGGAGGGATACCCGGAATTTTGATTTTCGGCTTTTTGCTTGGCACGCTTCTCGGTACATGGCGCAGCCTGCAGAAAAAAATCACCCCGGAGTCCGGAGCCTGTGTACTTTTTTTTACGCTTTCCCTGTTTACCGTTATGGTTTCCGACTTTTATGGACTTTTACATGGCCTAGCGCTCCTTATGGGACTCGTATGGCTTAGTGAGCGTATTTTTACGAGGTAAAAGTGACTTTTACGCCACAAAAAGATATTCATAAGATTATACACGGAATGCTGATTACTGCATTTTGTAAAATATTTGCAGTGTTATGTAGCTATCTACTATATTTTGTTCTGGCAAAAGTATTAGGCGTAGAGGGGCTGGGGCTTTTTTCACTTGCCTTTACCATTGTCGTGGCGGCTTCTTTTCTTGGACGTTTTGGGCTTGACTATGTGCTTTTACGCTACTCAACGCTCTATTTTTCCAGCCAGCAATTGGGCGTGTTGAAGGCATGGTACGCGCGTGCCATGCTCTTTGCAGCCGTAATATCCATGCTGCTGTGCGCGGGCATATTTTTGAGCGGCTCCTGGCTGTGTCACGTGGCCTTTAACAAACCAGGGCTACTCGCGCCATTGCTGTGGATGACCGTTGGGCTCATTCCGCAAGCATTGCTTTTCTTACAGGCCGAAACATTGAAAGGGGCTGGGCATATCAGAGCCTCGCAAATCCTCCAGGGCGATGGTGGCGGTGTGGTCGTCCATGGCACAGCCCTGGCATTTTCAATACCACTTAGCTTCTTTTATGGAGTAGAGGGGGCGTGCATAGGTTTTGCTGGGGCAAGTTGGCTCGCGTTTTTTGCGGGTTGCCGTATGGCAGGACACCTCTTTGGCGAGGTAAAAAGACAAGAAGCACCGCCCTACAAAACGCTTTTCCACCTGGGTACTCCGCTGTTTATAGCCTCGGCTCTATCTTTAATTGTTGCACGGGCGGGGATAGTACTGCTCGGTATATGGGAATCCGCGGCAATTGTTGGCATCTTTGCCCTTGCCCATAAGCTGGCACTACTCGGTTCCAATATCCAGACTGCGGGATGCACGGTGGTGGGGCCGCAACTTGCGGTACTGTATATGAAAGGTAATACGGCTGCATTGGCACAATATTATCGCCACGGCAGTCGTCTTATACTCACCCTGGCCTTTGTGGCACTGGGTGGAGCAAGTCTTTTTGCAAGCCCCTTGTTGGGGCTTTTTGGTTCGGAACTTATGGACGGAGTACCTATCCTGCGGCTTTTGTGCCTGGGGGAACTCTTGGCACTCCTGTTTGGCCCTGTGAGTCTTGCCCTCATCACAACCGGACACAGCAGGCAACACTGCATTGCGGTGGGTATTGCCAGCGCAGTGACACTGGCCGCTGGCCTGCTGCTTATTCCCCGGTACGGCCTGTCTGGAGCCGCAGCGGCAGTGGCGGTAAGCACTGTCACACAGAATGCTGCTCAGGCCATCTACGTTAAACGCCTGTTAGGCTTCTTCCCTAGTATTTTTCGCATAGGAAAAATTTCCTGAAAGGTGTTTTTGCACAGCAATAAATACCGCTTCAGGCTGAATTTGCTTCATACAAAATCTGTCAACACACGCTGCATAGTTTTTTCCATCATAGCAGGGCATGCAGGGCAGCGTCACAGGTGACTGCAAGGCGCTATGGCGCGGCGAAGGCCAGATTTTTTCACTGGCAAGTGTCGGCCCGAAAAGGCTCACACATGTGCCACCAGCCACTTTCATCAAGTGTATCGGGCCACTGTCGTGAGCGACAAGAAGTTCTGCGCTAGCAAGAAGGCACAGCAAACCTTCAAGCTTTGTTTTGTTAATATACGATGTTACCGGTATCCCTTTAAAAGTCTCTTCAAGTAGCCCCGTTGCGTCCATACCTATCAGGCCCACGCTGTAGCCAGACTCACACAACCTTCGGGCCAGATGAACATAGTGCTCCAAAGGCCATTGACGTAGTATATCCGTTGCCGCCTGGGTTGGACACCCTGGTGCAAGAAGAACCTGTGGAGCCTGAACTTTTTGCGGAAAGGACACCTGAGGTATGACAGCCTCCCCCCCAGCAAAACATTCCCGCCCTGATGCAAGCCGCATATATTCAAAAACATGGTAACGGCCAGGAATAAGCCACCGACTGCCCCGAAATGAACGAACTGACGCACAACGCGCACCCAACCGCAGCAGGTGATAGCGCCAGTCGCGGTATGGCACAAGGCAAACGTCAAACCTGCGTCCAAGAAGCTTGAAAAAAACAGATATCACGCTAGACATCTTTTTTTTCAGACATCCGTTGAGTATAGCCTGCTCGTCAACAGTAATAATTTCATCAACAAGATTTGTCATTTCAAGAAGAGGTCGTGCGGCTTTGCCTGTGATCCAGGTGACCGTATTACCGCTCTGTCGAATCTTTAGCTCGGTCAGCATGGCGGAGGCCATGACCACGTCCCCCAAAGCCCCAAGCTTGATTATCAGATATGCTGCCACTCTTTATCTCCTTGACGATAAACATACATTAATCTTCAGCAAGATTAAAGGTGCGCATCAATTCCTATATTCATGCCAATACAGCTCCGTTTCGCGACTCCAGCAGGTGCAGGAGTTCGGCGGTTTTGTCTTCCAGCAGGGCGCGGTTGCCGCGGGTTTCCACATTGAGGCGCAGCAGCGGTTCAGTATTGGACATGCGCAGGTTGAAGCGCCAGTTCGCAAATTCCAGGTTCACGCCATCCATGCTGTCTTCGTGGAGGGCGTAGGGGGCGTACTGTTCCCTCACAAGCTTCATAAGGGCAGGCGCGTCCTGCACGCGGCGGTTGATTTCGCCGCTGCACGGATAGGCGTTCATGCGCTCGGCCACAAGCTCCGCCAGGGGGCGACCTGTGCGGTGCAGCAGTGTTGCCACCAGCAGCCAGGGCAGCATGCCTGAATCGCAGTAGGCAAAATCTCGAAAATAGTGGTGGGCGCTCATTTCGCCGCCGTATACGGCGTCTTCGGCCCGCATGCGCTCCTTCATGAAGGCATGGCCGGTTTTGCCCATGACAGGCTGGCCGCCTGCGGCAAGCACCACTTCACGGGTGTTCCAGTAGACGCGCGTGTCATGAACCACCTTGCCGCCGGGAGCGCGCCGCAGCAATTCCTGTGCCAGCAGACCTATGCAGTAGTAGCTCTCAATGAAATTGCCGTTGCCGTCATAAAAAAAGCAGCGGTCAAAGTCTCCGTCCCAGGCGATGCCCATATCCGCTCCGGCCTCGCGCACGGCAGCGGCGGTGGCGGCGCGGCGTTCCGGCAAGAGCGGGTTGGGTACGCCGTTGGGAAACGATCCGTCAGGCTCCATATGCAGGCAGGTGAAATCAAAGGGCAGGCCTTTTACCAGTTCTTGCAGCACAAGGCCCGCGCAGCCATTGCCCGCATCGGCCACGATTTTGAGGGGCCTGCGGCCCTTCGCGGGCGCGTTCTGGCCCGCGCCGCTGTAATCGAGCAGCCAGCGCACGTATTCGCCTCTGAAACAATCCTCGTGCAGGGCAGGGTAGGGCGCGTCCGCAGTGGCAGCGCGGGCATCCTCCGTCAGCAGTTCAGCCACCCGGTCGCGCAGGGCGAACAGGCCGGAATCGCCACTCACGGGAATGGCCCCGCCACGCACGAGCTTGAAGCCGTTTTCATCCGCCGGGTTATGGCTGCCGGTGATCATGATGCCCGCATCAAAGGGCCTGTTGGCGGCGGCATAATAAATTTCTTCCGTACCGCAGAGGCCGATATCCGTAACATTGGCCCCGGCCGCGCGAAGGCCGCTGGCAAGGGCGTCGCGCAGCAGAGGCCCGGAAAGGCGGGCGTCCCGACCCAGCACCACATGGCGCGCGCCAAGCACTTCCACCACGGCCCGGCCCAGGGCATGCGCCAGGGGGGCATTGAGAGCATCGGGCACACGGCCACGAATGTCATAGGCTTTGAAGCAGGAAAGGGGCGTGTTCATGCGGTTCCTTGGTTTTGTCATCGCTGCGGCGCGGCCGCCATGAAACAAATATCGTGCGACACTGTTGTAGCCAACTTGAACGGACTTTGCCAAGCCCGTTTTTGCCTGCCGCAACGCAGCATATGCTGCGCGGCAGGCACGCCCTGCATGGAGAGGGGCGGCGGATCACGTTTGGAAAGTATAGTACATGCAGCAAACGGCACTACCGTGCGACAAGACTGCCAACGCCTGTCCGGAGTCCGGCGTCGCACCACGCGCGACCGTGGCGGCAGCCGTTGAAGCCAGCCGCACACTGGCCGCGCGCGCTGGCCTGGGCTGTGGGTCATGCTGGCCCCACTGGTCGTGCTACGCCCGCGCGCAGCCGGTTTTTGGGGGCAGCAGCGGGTCAAGATTGTTGACCTAGCAAATATATTTTTTTAGGCTACGCCATGCCATTGCATATTGAAAGAAGCCACAAGGCATTCTTCCTTGGCAGAGATATAAATAATCTATAACTATTTAAAATAATAAATTTAAAAATATTTTCAATATTTTTTACCATCAATCATACCAACGTTTTTTGCGGGTGAGGTCGGACTTTTGGGGACGGCCTTGCCCTTTCTTTTTGCCATGCCCTGAAAGGCATCCGTGTAAAAGCTGAAACGCGACGTATATCCAGGCGCGTGTGCGCAACCTGTCCATACCTAACTACAAGCAAATGCACGCTTTCTCCGCTTGTTGCAACCATCTCGCATAGCAGTTCGCGTTCCGTATCTTTTTGTATGTGTTTGTGCGGCGGAATGGAAAGGCGGGGCAAGAGGAGGTAGCACTACCTCAACGCATGAGGTCTGTTACTGTTTCGTCTGATTCGATAATTTTATAATTATTTTGGAAATTTTTCCAAAACATAAACATTGGTGACATGGCCTCGCTGATAAACATCAGTTCAACGGGAGATAGAAGTTCAACATCTCCCATTTTGACATAAAGCCTTCTCAGTTTTTCGCCAAGCCAATATTCGAGCAGTCGTGCCGGGATGGCATGCATTTCATTCATGGGATCATTTTGTAGAAGGTGTCGATCCGGATCGTTTTTGGCGTCCATGAAGAACTCAAACAAGGTGGTTTGCCCCATTACGCCCATAGCGTCATAGACTTTATTGCGTAGTCTTAATGCTTGAGGCAGGGGAAACAGATTGAACAACGCCTTTGAGCATTCAGCAACAGTGGCATTGAATAAGCCGTCAGAATGTGGAGCCAAGTCGTCTATCATGACTGTATCTTTTAAAAAATAATGCAAGAAGTCTTTTTTAATGTTATCGTCATTTTCTGCTGCCCAGTGATTTATGTGGACACAAAAGACTATGGCGGCGGCACTTTCGCTCATTTTTTTCTTGAACAAGCCGAACATGTTGTAATCTCCATTTGTTTAATCAAGTGCGTGAGAAGCATCACGCCGAATGCGCTGCCTTGGGGGTGTCCAGAGGGCAGGCCCTTGGCAGGCTTTGAGACGGTGTGTCACAGCCGTCATCCTGTACTCCCCTCGCGAGCCTACGCAGAAACGATATACGCAGAAGTCATCTTTGGGAAGTCCTTGAACTTACAATGGGCGGCGGGCTGTTCAGGCTTCTGTTTTGCGGTCACAAGCGAAACGGTCGCCCACACTTTGCATAGCAAAGTATAGTGGGCTAGACTTTTGGCTTTCGCAAAGACCGGAAGCAGACGCGCTCACCATTTTTCATGTCGCCAAATCCGGGGCTGTTCCGCCCTTTTTTTCTCCTGGCACACGAAGAGGGGCGGCGCGGTTTTTGTGAGCGATACCCAAGGAAATATCGCGCTGCAAAAAGCCGTGCCGCCCCGATGAGTCAGCGTTAGCTGTGGCTTACTGTTTCTCTTTCAGTGCCGACAAGTAGTCGGAAAACTCCTGTATCATTTTGCGACGTTCCGGCAGGTATTCTGCATAGTTGTAGGCCGCCCGCACTCCGTTGCGCTCACTGTGCGCAAGCTGGCGCTCTATCCAATCACGGTTGTAACCAAGTTCGTTCAGCAAGGTAGAAGCCATTGAGCGGAAGCCGTGAAAGGTCATTTGCTCCTTGGTGTACCCCATACGGCGCAGTGCCACCACCAGCGTTCCCTTGTGCATATGTGGCTCGCTCTTGCTCCCGCCGGGGAATACATAGCGTCCGCTGCCAGAAAAATTGTGCAATTCGCGCAGAATAATTAAGGCTTGCCGGGAAAGCGGCACGATATGCACCTGTCGCATTTTCATCCGGGCTGCCGGGATACGCCATTCGGCTTTTTCAAAATCGATTTCCGCCCATTCCGCGCCCGCAAGCTCACCAGCTCGCACGAATACCAGCGGGGCAAGCCGCAGGGCGCATTGCACGGCGTAGCGGCCTGAATAAGCGTCCAGGGCCCGGAGCAGAGCGCCGATTTCTTTTGGCTCGGTTATGGCGGCATGATGGTTTATCGGCTCCGGTGTGAGCGCCCCGCGCAGATCGGCGGCAACGTCTCTTTCCGCTCTGCCTGTGGCGATAGCGTAGCGAAAAATGCGCCCGCTTTCGCGTAAAGCCCGGTGCGCCGTGGTCAGGGAGCGGCCTTCAATGCGCCGCAGTATGTTGAGCAGTTCGGGAGCGGTAACGGCGCTGATGGGCCTTTTCCCAATGGCGGGGAACAAATGAACTTCCAGCCTGCTCTTGATAACCGCCGTGTAATGCGGAACCCATGAGCCGGAATACTTGTCCAGCCATTCCCGCGCCACGGCTTCAAAGGAGTTTCTTGCGGCTTCCACCGCCGCCGTTTTTGCGGCCCGCTTTGCGGTACTGGGGTCTATGTTGTCTACCAGCAGCTTTTTTGCGTCCTCGCGCCGCTCCCGCGCTTCTTTCAGGCCGATAGCCGGATATGGCCCGATAACCAATAACTTTTGCTTACCTCCAAAACGGTAGGCCATGCGCCATGATTTTTTGCCTGTGGGCGTGACGTACAGGAACAACCCGCCGCCGTCCGAAAGTTTTTGCACCTTGCCGTTGCCGTTTACCCGCCGTATGCCAACGTCCGTCAGTTTCATGCAGCCTCCCGCCTTCTTGATAAAAAGTAGCGTCCCGCACTGAAATGCTGTATGATGCCTTATTCGGAACAGACCAGCATTACAGGTCATCAGTGAAGAATTGATACCAAGAACGTACCAACAAGTCTACCAACAATGGACAGGGATTTTAGGGTATCAAAGTGGACGAAAAACGGAAATAATTTCCGCATATTTGTATGAAATTATTGAATTTTATGGCTGTACAGAGATGTGGCTGGACTGACTACATATCTCCTTGGCGGAGGGCATGCCTCCGTAAAGCGTTCACCCCTTGTCCGAAAGAAACCGGGAAGGGGTGATTCGTGAGTCTGCGCTTTTTCCCGGCAGGTTGTCGGGAATTCTTTGAAGTAAGACCTTCTCTCTGCGCAGGGGCGCGCTCTGACGTCCCTACAGCGTTGCGTCTGGTTACGGCAGCACGCAGTTCACGCCCTTTCTCTCTGTATTTCTTCGCACAGAGTCTTTTTTACGATCCCTTGTCTGTTCCGAGATTATCCAGGCAAAAATGTTGTCTGTACCATATGGCACCCCGGCGCTCTATGCTTCCGGGGTCTTTGCATTGTGGCGTACGGCACAATGCCATGGAGCAGTATGTCCGCCATTACCATTGAAAATGTGGCGTTCGCCTACGATTCCGAACCGGTATTGCAGGATCTTTCCGTGAATATTGCTTCCGGGGACTTCGTCTGCATCCTGGGGGAATCCGGGTGCGGCAAGAGCACGCTTCTGCGCATTCTGGCAGGCCTGTCGCGGCCCACACAGGGTCGGATTCTTATTGGCGACAGGGAAATCACCGGCGCCGGCATGGACAGGGGCGTTGTGTTTCAGGATTACAGCCTGTTTCCCTGGCTGACCAATGGCAAAAATATCGTGCTGGCCCTGAAGGCGCGGTTTCCTGAAAAAACGGAAAACGAGCTGAAAAAGATCGTGTATGAGGGGCTTGTGAATGTGGGGCTTGAGGCCAGCGTCTTTGACAAATACCCCTTTGAGCTTTCCGGCGGCATGCGGCAGCGGTGCGCCATCTGCCGCGCCTTTGCCCTGGACCCGCCCGTGCTCCTGATGGATGAGCCCTTCGGCGCGCTTGACGCCATTACCAGGGTCAAGTTGCAGCACCTGATTCTCTCGCTGTGGCAGAAGGACGAGAGCAACAGAAAGACCATCATTTTCGTCACGCACGACGTTGACGAGGCCTTGCTGCTCGCCAACAAAATCCTGCTCTTCGGCTCAAGCCCCAGCGGCATCATCTATACGCACAGCTTTGAAAAAGACAGCAAGCCGCCCCTGGACGACATGTTTGAGGATCACTCCATCCTCGCTCTGCGCAACGAACTGATCCGGAATCTGAACAAGGATATCATGAAGCGGGTATGACCCGTCATTGTTCGCGCCCCCACAGGGGAAGGTTTTTATGTGGTACAACTGACTGAAATAGTTGATATTTTACTTTTATCTAACTACCGTGGAGACCTCAGTATGAAAAAAGCGTTACGCGGCATTGTTTTTTCCCTGCTGCTGTCCTTGTGTGCCTTTGCGGCTTTTGCGGCGGACGCCCCGCAGACCTTCAAGGTGGCGTACAATCCACAGACCGGCAATATTCTTGGCTTTATAGCCCTGGAAAAAGGCTATGACGCGGAAGAAAACATCAAGATCGAACTGGTTCCTTTTTCCAATTCGACGGATGCGCTGAACGCCCTGCAATCGGGCAAGGTGGACGTTGCCGTTTCTTTCGGCACCACGGCCCCGCTGACCTTCGTGACCAAGGGCGCGGACTTCACCATTTACGGCGGCTATGTTTCCGGCGGCATGCCTGTCTATGCCAGGCCCGACTTTGAATACAAGGGCATGCAGTCCTTTGTGGGACACAGCGTGGCCGTTCCCCGTATGTACACGCCGGAAATCGTCTGGCGTGGAGCCATGGCCAAGGCGGGTCTGGATCCCAACTCGCAGTGCACGGTTCTGGAATTCAAAAAACCCACGGAAGTTCTTGAAGCCGTCAAATCAGGAAAAGTCGATGTGGGCATAGGCACGAACTCCACCTATTTGCAGGCCGTTGCCGCCGGGCTCAAGATCGTGACCTGGACCAATGATCTTGACCCCATGCACGTCTGCTGCCGCCCTGTGAGCAAAACGTCCCTGCTGACAGATAATCCGGCCCTCGTGGTTTCTTTTCTCCGCGCCTGGATCAAGGCCGAGCGCTTTTTGATCACCAATCCCGAAGACTGCGTGCCCATCAACGCCAACTACCTGAAGCTCGACGAAACGCAGGCACGGCAGATGCTGCTTGAAACCAACCAGGTGTTCGAATCAGACCCGAAAACCAACGGCGTGCGCTACATGTGGAAGCTGCTGGGTGACCTCAACTATGCGCAAACTGGCGGCATTGATATTGAAAAGCATCTGAATTCCGTCTTGTACGAGCAGGCCCTGAATTCCCTCGCGGCGGAAAATCCCAATGACAAAGTCTACGCCATGTTCAAGGAACGCTACGTCAAGTACAACAAATAAGGAAACGCTGATGTATTCCATTTGGCGGACTTGCTCCACTTTTTTTGAAACAGTCGAGGACGGAAGAGTCCACTCCTGCTTCAAAAAAAGAGCGCGCCTTGCCAAACGAAACTACTGCGCGTTTCCAAGAAGCTCTTTAATCAGTGTTTTCATAGGTATGCATGATGAGCGCCATTATTGACAACCAAGACCTGCGTTCGCGGGCTGGCGGCAAAAAAGCCGCCGCCCCGCGAGGGCAGGGGTTTTTCGCCCGCTGGAGCGCCGCCGTCGGGACGGCGCTCCTGGTGGGGATAATCCTGCTGGTGTACGAACTCTGCACCGATGTTTTCGGCCTTCTGGACGCCATGCTGTTTCCCGGTCTCGGCAAGATCGGCGCGGCGCTGGTGCGTTCTTTGCCGCAGCTTTTTGAATCCTGCGTAAGTTCCATGAGCCTGCTGATTCCCGGCTATATCATCGGAGCCTTGGGCGGTATTGTTCTTGGGGTGTTTGTGGCCATGCACCCCTGGTTGCAGCGGGCGGTACGGCCCCTCATTTTCGCTCTCAGCCCCGTGCCCCCGTCCATGCTGACGCCCTATCTCATCGCCGTGCTGCCCACGTTTTACGCCTCATCCGTCGCCATCATCTTTCTTGGCGTGTTCTGGCCGTATCTTGTGGGCACCATCACGGGCATAAGCCTCATTGACAAGAAATACCTGGACAATGCGGAAATTCTGCAACTGAAGGGTGCGCGAAAACTGTTTTTCGTCATCCTTCCGGCAGCGGCCCCCCATATCTTGTCCGGCGCGGGAACGGCACTGACCTTTTCCTTTATTCTTCTGACCGTGGCCGAGATGTTCGCCACAGATTCCGGCCTGGGGCATTTCATCCAGTACTACGCGGATTTCTCCGATTACGCGCGCGTGCTGGCTGGCCTCTTTTTTACCGCCGTGGTCTTTGTGTGCATCATGCTGGTGTATGAATACATTAAACGTAAAACGCTTTTCTGGATGCTGTATGGCGCCGCCAATGGCAGATAGCCAGCGTAAATTTTTGCGCGGTCGCCCCGTGGCCGCGCCCCGCAGGCATCCTGAAAAGGCTTCAGGCCGAGACGCCCCGCAGCAATAGGAACCGATGGGACGCCCCCCGTGTCGCAAGGAAGAAACCATGAAAAAAATCCGAATGAGTTGCGCTTCCGGCGGATGCACCTATGAGCGCATGGAGCCGGCCATTGAAGTGCTGGAAAAGGGCGACCTCGATTACATCGTCTTCGAGTGTCTGGCGGAAAGAACCATCGCCAATGCGCAGATGGAAAAGCTGAAAGACCCCTCCAGGGGCTACAATCCCATGCTTGAGGAGCGGATGCGGGCCATCCTGCCCCTGGTGGCCGAAAAAGGCGTAAAGATCATCTCCAACATGGGCGGAGCCAATACGCCGGGCGCTGTGGCGAAAATTCTGGAAATAGCGGCGGAAAAAGGCGTACGTGGATTAAAAGTGGCCATGGTGCGCGGCGACGACATCACCGCCATGACGCCGCGCTATTACGACGTGCCGCTATGGGATTCCGGCCAGCCTTTGCGCACGCTTGCCGACAGCATCGTTTCGGCCAACATCTATCTTTCCGGCGATCCCATCAAACAGGCCCTGGATTTGGGGGCGGATATCGTCATTACCGGCCGCGTGGCCGACGCCTCGCTGTTCGTGGGCCCTCTCAGGCACGAATTCGGCTGGGACGCGCACTCCCCCGACCGGCTCGGCCAGGCCATTTTGCTGGGGCACCTTATGGAATGCGCCAACCAGCTCACCGGGGGATATTACGCCGACCCCGGCTACAAGGACGTGCCGGATATGCACCGACTCGGCTTTCCCATCGCCGAGATCGACGAAAGTGGCGTATTTTCCATCACCAAGGTCGCAGGTTCGGGCGGCCGCGTCTGCGTGGATATCTGCAAGGAACAGTTGTTATATGAAATCGGCGATCCTGCGGCCTATATCACGCCTGACGGCATAGCGGATTTTTCGCAGGTGACTTTCGAGCAGGCGGGCGAAGACAGGGTAGTGGCCCGTCATGGCCGCGCCCTGCCCGCCCCCGACACCTACAAGGTGAATATCGGCTACAAGGACTGCTACACCGGCGAGGGCAGCATCAGCTACGGCGGAAAAAACGCCCTGGCCAGAGCAAAGCTTGCGGCGGAAATTGTGGAAAAGCGCCTGGAACTTTTGGGCGTGGCCCTGGACGAGTTCCGCGTGGACTACATAGGCTATAATTCTTTGTACCGTGACGCCATTTCCTCCGGCATTGCGCCACAGGCTCCGGCCGAGGTGCGCATGCGCGTGGCGGGGCGCTCGTCCATTCCGGAGGCCGTGGCCCGCATGACGCGCGAGGTGGATTGCCTCTATATCAACGGCCCTGCGGGCGGGGGCGGCATACGTTCCGAATTCGGGCCTGTGATCTCCGTTGAAAATATCCTTATCCCCCGGGCGGACATTACCCCGACCGTGGAACTCTTCGAGATCTGAAATGAAACTGAGAGAAATCGCTCACGCCAGGGCAGGAGACAAGGGCAATACCTGCAACATCTGCGTCGTGCCCTATGACGAGGCGCAGTATCCGCTTTTGAAAGAAAAACTGACCGGTGACAGGGTACGGGCTTTTTTCAGCGACATCTGCCTGGGCGAGGTCATCCGTTATGAGGCCGATGCCGTGAGCAGCCTGAACTTTGTGCTGAAAAATGCGCTCGGCGGCGGCGTGACCCGCAGCCTTGCCGTGGACAAGCACGGCAAAACCCTGGGCATGGCCTTGCTGGAAATTGACATCTGATGCCGCGAACCGCGTGGACGGCCCAGTTTGTTGGGTATTTTGCTTTGAAATGCTTTGTGGGGGAGGGACCCTTTTGCAAAAGGGTCTCCTCCCCCACGCCCCCACCCCCTAAAATCCTTATTGGCGTTTCAGGGGGTTACAAGGGTGTCCTGATCTGGAGCGGGATTTTCTGAGGCAACGCCTTTCAGGCTTTGCGCGCTCTCAATAGTAAGCTGCTCTGGCGCAGAGCGTTTGGCCCAGGTATTTGGGCTAGCGTCTGGCCATGGCGGCCATGCGTCTGTCCCAAGCGTCTGGCCCAAGCGTCTGGCCCATGCGTCTGGGCAACCAATTGTATTCAGCGTTCTGGGGCCGTGCGAGCGGCGCCCGCCGTGAGGCGTGTTATTCCTTGGCGGGAATGACGTGGATTGCCTTGACCAGCAATACCACCTGATCCCCTTCCTTCAGGTTCAACTCCTCAAGGGATTCGGTGCTCAGGATGGACGTCATTGTCCCCGGCTCGGCAAGTTTGCATGAGATTTGCGACATGACGTCGCCTTTCTTGACCTTCGTTACCGTGGCTTTCATTGAGTTACGTACGCCGTATTTCATCTTTGACCTCCTGAATTGGGGTTGTGGCTCTTTTTTACCACCTCGCCAGGGAGACATCAATGAAAACAGCCGCAATACGCAGATAAAGTTTGTCGGGACATTTTACTTTTTTAAAAAATGTAAATGCCCTGACTCTGCATAAGAGCGTCAGGTGTTGTAGAATGGCCTTGCCGTATCGCAAACACGTTGGCAACGTCTTTGCCCCTGCGGCAGGCAAGGCTCTGCTTGCATGTACGCGGCACGCCGTTTCAGGCGGAGTATGGAAAAAGATGCAAACGCGGTTTCCGTCACCACAGGCGCGGCATGCCACGGGCGGGCATGGCAAAGAGCGCGGCCCGAATCCCTGGACGGGGAAGGCCACCACGAGCCGCAGCGCGTCGTTCCGACGTGTTGTTGTCGTTATTCCGGCTTGTTGCCGTCTTTATCCTTGTTGCGGGCGGCGGGGTCGTCGGTTTCCTGCTCGCTGATGGACTGCTTGAAGTTTTTAATGGCCTTGCCAAGCCCGCTGCCGATTTCGGGCAACTTTTTGGCGCCAAACAATAGAATCACAACTACCAGCACAACAAGCAGATGTTGTATGCTCAGTGCTCCCATACCATGCATCCTTGCGTTGGGGTTTGTCCTTACGGGTTACAGGCTTTACTGATTGACGCTTACAGCATAGACGTCTGATCGTGCAAAGGCAAATGGCGCGCTTTCACCTCAAATCCTCTCTGACGGCGGCTTGCGGCGTGTTTCCGGCACGGCGTGCGCCTGCATGCCGCGACATGCGGTTGCCGTCATCCTCCGTTCCCTCCGCCGGATGCCGCGGCGCAATGGCTGAGGCCGCGCTCTGGCGCTGTTTGACCTTGCCCTGAGCGCATACTACTCTTCTCCGGCATGCCATGGGCGCGGTCATGACGGGCGCGGCCAATGCCGAAAGCAGAAAACTCTGGAGGGCGCATGTCCGGCCATATTGAAGCCTCAATTATCATTCCGGTCTATAATCAGTGGGCTTTTACGCGTGCCTGCCTTGAGGCCCTGGCTGCCACGACGGCAGACAAAGCCTGTGAAGTGATCGTTGTGGACAATGCTTCTTCGGACGCCACGCCGGAGCAATGCCCCCTTCTGGGGGCGCAGCTTTTTGGAGCCAGGTTCAGATACCAGCGCAGTGAAACCAACCTTAACTTCGGCCCAGCGTCCAACCTGGGCGCCAGACTGGCGCAGGGCGTCTTTCTTGTTTTCCTCAACAATGACACGGTGCCGCTTCCCGGCTGGTATCAGCCGCTCATAGACGATTTTTCGGCCTACCCGGATATTGCCGCCACGGGGCCGGTGCTGCTCTATCCTGAAAGCGCGCCTTTTGGTCATACTGTACAGCACCTTGGCGTTTTTGTTTCACCCTCTCTCAGGGTCGGACACCTCTATGAAGGCATAGCCGCTGACTGCGAACTGACAAAAAAGCGCCGTTTCTTTCAGGTGATAACGGGAGCCTGCCTGGTGATGCCGCGCTCCGTCTTTATGGACATTGGCATGTTTGACGAAGGCTATATCAACGGCGTGGAAGATGTGGACATCTGCGCCCGGCTGTATAGTCAGGGTTACAGAATGACCGTAAACCCCGATTCGCGGGTGATCCACCATACCAGCCAGACCCCGGGACGGCATCGGCATGAACAAGAGAACTTCGCCCGCCATGCGCGGCACTCTCAGTCATTGCTTACGCCTGACTGGCATCTGCATCTGAAAAATGACGGCATGTTCTTGAAGGTAGGGCCGTGGCAGACCCTGCAAGGCGCATTGCCCATACAGCAATGCCAGCAACTGGACAGAATCGCCGCCATATCCTCCCGTGATGAAATTCGGGATATTCTTGTGCGTTATCCCTTGTGGGAGGAGGGCTGGCAGGCCATGGTCCGCGCAGGCTGCGACGCCGAAGGGCCCGACCGCATCGTCGAGCGGCTTGCCATGTTAAAACTTTTTCCCTCACCGGAAAAAGCACTGGAACTGTACCCTGACGCATGCCTGGCGCGCAACAAGGACGTCGCTTCGTACGCATTCGGCAATCTGGTGGGCTTCTGCAAGTCTTTTGAAGAATATGTGGCGGCAGCGGAATCCATGCGCCAGTGGTGCGCGGACATCGGAATGGACGAACTGGCGGAGCAGTATACGGCGTGGCAGGCGGGAGCGGACGGGTTTTACGCTGCCAGCTATGTGCCTTTCATAAATGCGTTCTGGAACATGAGCAGGCTGCTTCCTCTCCCCCCTGGGGAGGACTGGTCATACACGCTTTGGCGGCATGGCGCCGGTCGGCCTTCGCAAGCCCCTGAAACCGCAGATCCGCTTTGCGCCTCGCCGGAAAAAGGCCTTGCTTTTTCCATACTCATGCCGGTTTACAATCCCAGAAAAGAGCACCTTGTCGCCGCGATAGAATCCGTGCTCAGCCAGCAGTATCCGCACTGGGAGCTGTGCATCGCTGACGATGCCTCCACAGACCCTGTGGTCAGGGATGTTCTGGAGGGCTATGCCGGCAGGGACTCCAGAATTCACGTCATCTACAGGCCGGAAAACGGCCATATCGCTGCCGCCACCAATACGGCGCTTGCCGCTGCGCGCTATCCCTATGCGGCTCTGATGGATCAGGACGATCTGCTCGCGCCCGAAGCCCTGCGTATTGTGGCTGAAGCCATAGCGGCCCACCCCGAGGGCCTGCTCTTTTATTCAGATGAGGATAAAGTCAGCGATGATGGCGCTGCCTTTTATCCACACTTCAAAAACGGCAAATGGGATTGGGATCTGCTGTACGCGCAGAACTTCGTCAACCACCTTGGCGTATACCGCACAGACCGCATGCGAAATATCGGCGGATTCAGGGAAGGCTTTCGCGGATCGCAGGATTTTGACATGCTGTTGCGGTATACGGCGGGAGAGGACAGAGCACGTTTTGTCCACATCCCCCAGGTTCTTTACCACTGGCGGGCGCATGCGGGCAGCACGGCTGTGGACGTTGGAGTGAAAAGCGAAGCCGTAGACAGCGCGAGACGGGCAGTTCAGAGCCATATGGATCTTTTTTTCAACAATGCCGAAGTGCGTATTTTGTCTCGTACGCAGTTTATGCGAGTGGAATTTGCTTTACCAGAAAAACGTCCTTTAGTCAGTCTGATACTTGATATGGGGGAATCCCTGCCGCTTCTGGAGGCCCAGCTTTCCGCCCTGGCAGCGCGCACGACCTATGGAAAATATGAGGTTCTGGCATTGCACAGCGCGGCGGCGTCCAGGGCGTCCCTTGCCAGGGTTCAGCGCCTCATATCCAAAAGTATCCGGCTCTTGCCGCATCCTGCCGGGTTTTCACAGGCGCAAAGGCTGCAGCTGGGGGCGCAGCATGCGCAGGGGCAGATTTTAGGATTTCTTTCCGGCGGTGTGGTTCCCCTGACAAAAGGCTGGCTTGAGGAACTGGTTTCCTGCCTTTGCCGTGATGGGGTTGGGGCCGTGGGCGGCAAACTGCTGCATGCAGGGGACATGCTGCACGGCGGCTATCTTGTGGACGCCAGCAGCCGACTGACCGCCATTTTTCGCGGCCTGGCTTCTGACGAGCCCAGCTGGTTTGGCTGGAACATGCTGGCCAGGACGGTAGACGCCCTGGACGGTTTATGCCTATTCACCCCTGCCGCGACGCTGGCTCAGGCTGGCGGTTTTGACGCCGCCATGCCGCATGCCTCTGTATGGGATTACTGCTTGCGTCTGGGTGACAAGGGCCTTCGTTCGGTATGGTGGCCTTTTGCGGAGTTTTTTCTGCCCCAGGCAGTTGAAAGGACGGGGCAACAGTCGCTTTCACCCTATGACGACGCCACGGCCGACCCTGCATTCATGGTCCGCTGGGCTGACCGGCTTGTTCCGTTCAACAAAAACCTGCTGGCCAGGGGCGCGGGCTGGGTGTTGTTTACAGGCGAGGCTGGCCGGCCCAGGGTAACGTAAGTTGCCCGGCGGCGCTTGAAGGCAACGGCCCATACGGGCGGTGTGGAGCGGTTTGTCTGCCATTTTCGCGTTGGGGTACTCTGCACAGACCCACACGGGCGGTGCGGAGCAATGATGTTTTTCAGTGATGCTTCAGCAAATGAGGAAGCCAAGGGCATGTTATACAGTATCAAGATGCGGGCAGAAAATGGTTCCCGCCATATTTCGGGCGCGGAGCGCATTGTGGAGCGCCATGAGATGTCTCAGGCCATGGACGCTCTGACCCGCCGCGGCATGGAACATCCCAATGGCCCGGCGGAAACCGTGACTGTGACCGTGAGGCCCGTCACACGGCCCCTTGTGACCATACAGGCCCTGCCCGTCAGCGAGCCCAGGGTGCGCAACCTTGAAGAGGCCCGGCAAGTGCTGGATGCGGAGCTTTGCGCCATGGGGCTGCAATCCGGCCCCGTGCTGTCCCTGCTGTACGGATTGCGGGAACCCATGCGCGGGGCCGTGCTGCTGGATGCGGACAGTCTGCGGAGGCTGGAGCCGGATCAGCGGCGCGGGGTGCGGGCCACATGTATGGACTATACGGGCAACAGCGGCGCGGGCAAAAACCATTTCAAGGAGGCGCTCTGCCTTTCTAGCAAGGTGGCCCATTGCCCGCAGATTATCGGCGAGTTGTGCATTTCCGACGACCCGGATTATACCACAGGCTATTTTGCTTCCCGTGATCGGGGGTATGTGCGCATTCACCACATCAAGAAATGCGGCATGCACCTGGGGGGGCGCATTTTCCTGTTCAGGGGAAGCCCAGAAAGCGTGCAGCAATGCATGGATTACCTCGAAAACCAGCCCGTCATGGTGTGTATGGAGTAGGCATGGACAATTTCGCCTCACGTATTGACGCCATCAAGGCCGCCCACCTGTACCGCGTGCTTCGCACCCTTTCGACGCCGCAGGGCAGGGACGTGGTCATTGACGGCCAGCGTGTGCTGCTTTTTTCGTCCAACAGCTATCTTGGACTTAACACCAACGACTACATCTGCCGTGAGGGCATTCGCGCCATAGAGGAATTTGGCGTGGGTTCCGGCGGTTCGCGCCTTGTGACCGGCAACATGACGCCGCACATGCGTCTTGAGGCAGCGGTGGCCCGATTCAAGGGCAGCGAGGCCGCCCTGGCCTTTACCAGCGGCTACACGGCCAATGTGGGCGTCATCAGCGCCTTGTGCCACAAGGATGCCGTGATTTTCAGCGATGCGCTGAACCATGCCAGCATCATTGACGGTTGCCGTCTGGCGCGAGGGCTCACTGCGGTGTACGCGCATAACGACATGGACGACCTGCTGAAAAAGGTGCGCCACTTCCGGCCCCGGCAGGGCTTTATTGTTACCGACAGCGTATTCAGCATGGACGGAGACATAGCGCGGCTGCCCGACCTGGCAGCCATAGCCAGGGAGCACGGCCTGACGCTCATGGTTGACGACGCGCATGCCACAGGCGTGCTGGGGGCCACGGGGCGCGGCTCGCTGGAACACTTCGGCCTGAGCCACGAAGACGTGCCCGTTGTCACGGGCACGCTCAGCAAGGCGGTTCCCAGTGAGGGCGGCTTTGTCTGCGGCAGCGCAACCCTTTGCGAACTGATCCGCAATACGGCCCGTTCCTTCATTTTCACCACGGCGCCTTCACCCTCCACGGCAGCCACGGCTGCGGCAGGCATTGCGTATATAGCCGCGCACCCCGAACTGGTGCGCCAGCTTCAGGACAATGTGGCCTATTTTGCGCAAAACCTTGCCCGGAGAGGCTTGGGCACTCACGGGCAAAGCCCCATTATTCCCATCTTGGTGGGGGACGAGGCAAGGGCCGGCCGCGCCGCCGAGGCATTACTGGCCCTGGGGGTTTTTGCGCCGTGCATACGGTATCCCACGGTGCCCAAGGGGATGGCGCGGTTGCGGCTGACGGTCATGGCCGCCCATACCCGGGAGGATCTGGATTATGCCGCGGACTGTCTTGAAAGAGCGCTTGCCGCCGCAAGGGCGGACTAGAGCATTTTACCTTTGAAAAAGTGTAAATGCTCTAACGCTGCACTTTCGTGCAGCGCGTCACAACGTGGCGTGGATTCAGCCGAGCTTTAGCCGTTGCGACGCAGGAAGCTACGGATAAAGACAGCATGAGTAACTATACATCTTGTTCTGCGTAATCGCTGTCGCCATTCGTAAGGCTCGCAGCCTCGCCAACGACTGCCGCAAAGACAGCAATTGGTTAATAGAGCGACCAGCCTGCTGATGGTTGTCGCAAATCGCATTTTTCGGCTGAATGAACACTTTGAAATGCTTCTCATTTCAAAGTTGATCTGCTCTAGGGTGTTTTATTACGGGCAAGATGGCGGATAAACGGCTGCTGCCGCCGCGCCCATGGCAATTTTAGCGTGAAACAGCCCGGAGACGCGCGCTCCGCCATTTCGGGTAAAAGGGGCCGATCAGGCTTTGGCAAAGGGCTTTTCATTGCTGACAACCTTGTTTCTGCCGCACTTTTTGGCGACATACAGGTTTTTGTCCACCAGTTTCATCGCGTTATCAAAAGCGGAGTTCAGGTTTTTATGCGGATTGTCCAGGTTGACGATCTTCACGCCAAAGCTGGCCGTCACGTTCACTTCATGCCCTTCGTAAATAATGCCTGTCTGACTGAGGCTCTGCCGCAACTGCTCCGCCACGTGAACTCCCTGCTGTATGCCGGTATGCGGCAGCAGCAGAATGAATTCCTCGCCGCCATACCTACAGCAGAGGTCATCCTTGCGCAGGCGTGATTGCAGAAGCCGGGCCGTATGGCGCAGCACTTCGTCACCACAGGCATGGCCCCATGTGTCATTGATTGTTTTAAATGAATCAAGGTCCATCATGATGATGACGGCCTGTGAGCCTTTTTCCGCATGCGTTTGCAGGGCATCGAGAGCCAGGTTGGTGAAGGCCCGGCGGTTCAGCAGGCCTGTCAGCGCGTCACGGTTGGACATCTCCTTGTACTCGGTGGACTGGGTGGTAAGCTTGGCAACGCTTTTGTCCAGCTCTTCGGCCATGGTGTTGAAGGCAGTGGAAAAGTCGCCAAGAAAATTCACGCGGTGCTGATAGTCGCCCCTGGCGATGCAGCGAGTCTGCCATGTCAGGTGGCGCAAATCTGCCTGAAGGGATTTCAGCGAACCGATGACATAGCCCTTCTCGGCGCATCTGTACTCCAGCTCTCCCCGGCTCAGGGCGTTTGTCATGTGGCGGATGCCGAAGAGCAGCGAGTTTAGCTCTTCCATGCCGGGAATGTCGCGCAGAGCGTCCGGTATCTCTTCACATTCCAGCGTACTGCGGCTCAGTACCGCCTGCACGTAGGTTATGACTTCTTCCGCCTGTGAATCGCTAGCGCGCACAGCAAAATGAGTGATAATGTCTTGAGGCATAGGCTGTTTCCCCGTTGGTACTACGCAACAACAATTCTTGCAGTGGTGTAATGGCGGAGGCAGGCACGGACTGCTGTTCTTGTTCCGGGCTTTTTCATCTGCAACGCCCGGGCTTTGCCGTGCAGGAATTGGCAAAAAAGACCGCCCGCCAAGAACGCCAGGTGTTTCCTGTGACCACTGCCGCCATCCGTAAAAAAGCGCGCACGCACGCCAACGACCGCGCAACTGGCTGTTGCGCGGTCATGGCCGTAGGGCCCGGGCATTGGGCCGCAAGGTCCGGTGGTCTACGTGCCGACTGCCGCCATTGCGCTGTAGGCAAAAACAGCATGCCCGGATTCAGAAAAGAATGCCTCGGGGATGCCTTTGCGCTTGCTGCGTCAGGTTTTGACCAGTTTTTTTCTTGAGTAAAGCCTCGTAAATAAAAATAAAGTACTGCATTAAACCCTGTCAACATATAATGGGGTCAATAATTGAGATGATTTTGTCGTCAGGCAGAACTGGCTTACTTCTTTGAGCTATTTATACGAGCCATGCTCGTGGAATAAAAGTTTCCCCCTGTCCGGGCTCCAGAACAGGAGTATGCCAGGGATATGCGGGAAGTCGGATGCGGCACAGTGTTTCTGCGCCGAGCGCTTGGTGTTTGGGGGACCGCGCCCCGGTTTTTGCCGTTGTCGGGGGTGGGAGCAGGGGGCCTTTTCTTCCGCGCCAGGCGGCATGATGCGCCTTGCCGTGCGCGTGCCCGCCAGAGCGCGGGAGGGGCACGGCTGCTCGCTCCTCCCCTGCGGGAGGTATCGGACAGCGGTAGGGCGAGGCATGAGAAGCAGGGGGACAGGGCGAGGCGCAGGGGTGTGGGGCGAGACGCAGAGGGCAGGGCGAGGCGTCGTTTGTCGGATTTTTCCGCAACTGCCCAGCGGCCAAAAGCTTACGGCATAAAAAAACCGCCAGCAGGTATGCCTGCCAGCGGCTGCGTCCTCGATGCGGCATGCTGCTCCACGCGGTCAAATTGCCCGGCCGGGAAGAACAACATGCTGTAGCAACAGGCTACGACTTTAAATGAAGTAGTCGCGATTTGATCTGACAGTTGTCCCTTGAAAAGCGAGGGGAACTCCGTTTTGATGGAAGTGTAAACGTACCATCAACCGGGCACAGCGCCCACGGAGTTTCCCCATGGAAAGTTTCAATCAAAACGTCATCAAACACAAGACCGGACTTCTCAACCTTGCTGCCGAACTCGGCAATGTCTCCAGAGCCTGCCGCATCATGGGCTTTTCCAGAGATACCTTCTACCGGTATCAAACAGCACGAGACGCCGGAGGCGTTGAAGCGCTGTTTGAGGTCAGCCGCAAAAAGCCCAACCTGAAAAATCGCGTGGAAGAGGCCACGGAACTGGCGGTGTTGGATTTTGCGATAGCCTTCCCTGCTCATGGGCAAGTGCGGGCCAGCAACGAACTGCGCAAAACCGGCGTATTTGTGTCGCCGTCAGGGGTGCGTTCCATCTGGTTGCGCCATGACCTGGCCTCAATGAAGCAGCGCCTGAACGCCCTGGAGAAGAAGTCCGCTGAAGAGGGCATTGTGCTCACCGAAGCCCAGGTACAAGCTCTGGAGCGTAAAAAACACGACGATGAGGCTTGCGGCGAAATAGAAAGCCATCATCCCGGATATCTCGGCAGTCAGGACACATTTTACGTCGGCACCATCAAGGGCGTCGGCCGTATTTATCAGCAAACCTTTGTGGATACCTACTCTAAGTGGGCGGCTGCCAAGCTCTACACTACCAAAACACCCATCACCGGAGCCGACCTGCTCAATGACCGGGTTTTGCCATTCTTCACTTCAATGGAAATGGGCATTATCCGCATGCTGACGGACAGGGGCACAGAGTACTGCGGCAGACTGGAAACGCATGACTACCAGCTTTATCTGGGCATAAACAACATAGAACACACCAAGGCCAAGGCGCGGCATCCGCAGACAAACGGCATCTGCGAACGTTTCCACAAGACCATCCTGCACGAGTTTTACCAGGTTGCCTTCCGGCGGAAACTGTATAACTCTCTGGAGGAACTGCAGGCCGATCTGGATGTCTGGATGGAACATTACAACATCGAAAGGACACATCAAGGGAAAAAGTGTTGCGGCAGAACGCCATTGCAAACACTCCTTGACGGAAAACAGATCTGGAAGGAAAAGGTCGGACAACTCAACTAACCTGACAATCGGAACCATCAAAACGGAACCGACTGTCAGATCAAGTCTGAACTACTACACTTTAAACTACGTCAGCTTTTTTCCGTCCATCGCTCTTCTGACAAGCGCAAAAAAGAACTCTTGCATTACGCAGCTTGATGATGGCCTGGACATGCTGTTTGGCAGGATCTCCGCGTTGGCCTCACCGGGGTGCAGATATTGGGCTCCCATGCCGCTGCGTACCCAATCCGGATTGATTCCCTGTTTCTTCAGCAGCTTCAGCAGCCATTCCGCAGGTATTGCCATGCGTTTCTTGGCGTCAGAAATGCATGACTGCGACACTCCAAGAAACTTTGCCAAATCTTGCTGCGTCTTGCACCCTGTGACGGATTTTATGCGCTCCATCGCAAGAGAATAGTCAAAAAAATTATTGTCCATCATTGTTGCTCCTGATCTTACACCACGGTTTCGTGGCTTGAGTGCTTTCTTGTGCAAAAGTGTTCTGACCAGAAGCGCTCAAGGCGTCTCCCCCATAGAGTCAACCACTTTTGTATGCTATATGGATACTTCTCCAGGAATGGTGTTTGGCAGGGCAGAGCAACTCCGGAGCGCGGCCCTGCCATGGCGGCAGCCCGGAGCCTCCCAAGGGGGAGCAGAATGTAGGCGAGGTGAAATTTCTTTCCGAAACAGCGGGCGTAGCTAGAGCGGATGTAAACTGCGCTTTCGCGCAGGATGAGTAATCTGTAAATGTATAACAGCTTTTTTATATGCTTGTTTTTAATCATAGGTTATGAAATTTCTGCTTAAAATGAATCCGTTGCTTATTAAAAATAGGTAATACTATGGCAAAAAAGTCTCGAAAAATCTATTTAAGAAAAACACTAAAGGTATCTTCCATTTTAAGTCAAATAATTTTGTCTTTCGATAAAATGGTAGAATGGTCTATATCTGCGCTTGTACAAAGGTGATAAACAGGCGTCAGGCCAGCACTGTTCTGCTGTAGCAGGGGGATAATTGAGATTTTCAGAGTGTGTTGTTTACACGGGCTCATAATACATCATTAAAATTTTCAATACGGTTGTACTGCTACTTTTAATGGGTAGTTATTAGAAAATTTAGTTTTTATTGTGTGCGTGCGTAAAAAATAGGTATGCAAATTTGATAATAATTTCTAATCGCGCTTTATGCGGCTATGCGATCTCTTATTTTTATAAAGATAAAGGAGCATAAGGGCAAAAACCGCGATTCACGTGGCGTTTCAGCCGACTATACGGCGTCTCGAAAACCGAAAATCCTAAATGTTGTATCGGTCAATATAGGGAGAACTGGTTTTGTCTTTTGCGATCTGGTTGAATTGGCGCATAAGGCTTGTGTTAATCGTTGACGTAACTTGATGATGGCATTAAAAATTAATCAAAGCACTAACAAATGCGGATTACTTCAGGGCAGCATCACTTTTATTGCGTGCCTTTTATGTAAAAGTTTTTCCTGGATATGCGCAGAGTATTTTTGGGTGTTATAGAGCCTGCCATAAAGTTGCGTATCATAGTGTTTTTTTCCTATTAAATAGTTGGCATAAAGAAAAAGGCTGGCGTTTTGACGTTACGCATGGGTAGGGGCTTTGTCAGAGCGGCTGCTGCAGGCACAGTATATCCGCTTGGCAGCGGCATGCGCCTGAGGGCACCCAAAGGCGCAAGTGCATTCCGTCAGCATGGTTGCGCGCTGCAACGGGCGCAGCGATATTTTTGAGTGTATATTTTTGGATCCTGGTACTGTTGAAATGCTTCATATTGCAGGGTTGTGATTCTGCAAAAGGCGATTTCCGCCAGAACTGTCGCAAGAGTGCAGCGCGCTGCACTCCCACGCAGTCTCGAAGCTTGTACCCTTTTTCAAATGTAAAATGCTCTGGATGTACTCTCATGGGTTTGCATACGCGGCCATGATGCCGTCTGGCGCAGTCGCGGCAAAAAATAGTATCCCTGGCGTTATTGGTTGATCAATCAGAGATGGGCGTGTTGTGAATAAGTCCAGAGCGGCAAACAAACGCCATGGCATGGGCCATGATGCGTATATGCCGCAACAACTACGACGTATAACGACGTGTAGAATGGTGTTCTGGTGGCTATGCAACGCATAAACAAAGGGTTCGGGCAGCCATGCGCTTAGCGATCGATGATATCTGCAGCATCTGGAGCTCGGACAATCATGAAGCCTTTGCAACAGCTCAGAGACACAGGGCTTCTGTCAAGGTGGTCTGCTGTATACCCTGGAAGGGCAAGCCTAGTGACGTGCTCCTGTACGGTCGCCTGCGCAATGTTGCCGGCAGGGAGGCAACGCTTGCGGTGCAGCAGGCGGAGGTACTGCCCAGGCGTTGCAAGATTTACCCGTACGGGTGTGATTTCTTTTTCTATCTGGACAGGAGGGATCCGGAAAATGGCCTGGAAAGGATGGGATACAAGGGTGAGGGCCGGGTACTTGGCGTAACCAGGAACGCGGGAGGCGAGGTCAGTCAGGTGCATTTGCTTCTGGCCAGCAAGTGCGTCGTCAGGCGTATGCGCCGCGACAAAAGGATAGAGTGGAACGAACACTACTGCCGGATGTCCGGCGTGCTGCATGTGCCCCAAACGCCGGAGTATGGCTGCGACCTGAAAAACATGCTGCATGAGCACCGTTGCGCGGTTGTTGGCGGAACGCCCATTGTAAATATTTCAGCCAGCGGCGCATGCCTGTGGATTCCCGACGAACCGGAAGTCAAGTGCATATCGGGCGAGCCGGACATCTTGCTGTATATGGTCGCCGTGTCGGATTCGCCCACCAATTTGCCCTATGTATTTTTAGGCAAAAAACTTGGCTATATGCGCGAGACGCAGGGAAACTTCCTGGCTGTGCGCGTAAACTTTGTGTATGAGCTGGACTGTGAAAAGTCTTCAAGCCGTCTCATCTGGAACAAAATTGCAGGCAACGGGTCGTCACGGCTGCGCACGTACCTCAGGCAGTATGAGGGCGAAGCGCGTGAGGAGGACTGGCTTGATATTTGACCCTGGAACGGCATGCCCGTGAAGCTGCCCCATGGCGGTACAGGATCTGTCCCCCGGCTGCCCCATCATCATTGCGGGCGGCGGCCGCCCGATGTGCGGGGAGGGGCGGGGGAGACGGCCGGGCTTCGGGCCGTCCGCCACAAGCCCTCTCAGGCAGCGGGCGTGCGGACAGACGGAAGGCATGGTGCTCCATAATGGAGAGGCTCACGCTGCGTCCAGGGCGTGCGGGCAGACGCAGGCTTTCGGCGCTGTGCCCGCCTGTATGTTCACGCGCCAGCGCGGGTGCGCAGAATGGCGTAACATGCGCGCAACATGCGCATAGAATGCGCGGATTCGGGGCCTGAGGGCCAGCGCTAGCGCCGGGCGTCGGCAGGGTCGCCTGAGGGCCGTGCGCGCATATCCGGCAGGCTGATATGGGGCCGTATCCGCACCTCATCCACTGCAAACGCATATTCTTCACTACCATCGTCAATGGCGAGCAGCCCGTCCGGGCCAAAGCTGAGGTGCAAGGGCACAATGATTGTGTCCAGGCCAGTCAGCTGATCTGTCTCCATCCTGGGCTGCACAATCATTGTGCGGCCGTCATGAGTGCAGTGCAGCGCCACGTTGACCGTGCTGAGGGCCAGTACCGGGCTGACTTCGCCCTGTGTCTGCCCTGGCGCGAACGCTCCGCGCGCATTTGCCGCGTCAGAAGGTCCGCTGGCGTCGGGTTGGGCCTCAAGCGTTGCGGGGCGGGCGAATTCCAGCGAGTTGACGTCGCCACAAATGCCCTGGGCCGCAGGGTCAAAGGCGCGGATGTCCCCCAGAGCCGTGGGAACGCTGACCGGCCATGCCGGTTCGCAGCTCCGCACGGAACCGTCCTCGTAAAAAGCGCAGCCATACCGCACGGGCAGCGGCCCCACAGGGGTGGGGACATTCCATACCTCGCCGGGCCAGAGGGTGACGCTGGCGCAGTGCCCGCCGGGATAAAAGCGCAGGCCCTGCACCTTGCCCGTAAAACGGCCGGGAGGCAGCAGCAGGTCAAGGCTGGGGGCCAGCGCCGCTTCATCCTGTTCCGTCCAGTAGCCGCTCAACCTGCCCTTGCGGGTCAGAATGCGCTTGAGCGTGCCGCCGGGATGCCAGGACAGCCATTCGGCGGGCAAGAGGCCCAGGGGCGTGGGCACGGGCGTCTGCTCCTGCAATTCCAGGGTGCGCCACATGCCGTTGGGGTAGAGGGTAAAGCTGCTTTCGCAGCTGCGGCGGATGTCCGAGACATCGTACAGGGGCGTGAGCCAGCCTTGGGGCGTGGGGGCCATGTCCGGCTCAAGGCAGTGGCAGGCGCGCGGCGCGCCGTTATCCCAGCGGGAAAGAACGTGCACATTGTGCATGCAGCCATAGGGCGTCATCACGGTTTCAAGCGTTGTGGCCATGCTCATGTTCTGTCTCCCATGGGGCCATTGCGGGCGTCATCGCACAGGGCGTGTGAAATGCGCAGGCGCAGGCGGCCATCCTGCGTCCGCGAACGGGAGCAGGTCAGGTTGTGATCCTTTATATGCCCTTCCAGCCAGGGCGGCATGTGGGAACAGATGATCTCGAGCTCCACAAAGGGCGTTGACGCCAGGAAGGGGCGCAGGGCTTTTTTGGAGGAAATTTCGGGGTGTGCCGCCTGAACCTCCACAAGGTTGATTGTGTACGCTCCAGGACTGTCGCCAGCCACGGGCTCTGCCGGAACCTGAGCGGAAGGCTCGGCAGAGGCCGCCACTTCTGCCGCCAGGGCGTCAAGAATTTCTGGGCTGAAACGTTCAAGTTCACACAGGCAGAAGCCCATCTGGTTCAGTTCGCTGTAGGCCAGGCCAGAAATGGAGGTTCCGGCGATGACGGCACCCAGAGGCAGGAGCTGTTCGATGGTTCTCAAACGAGTGCGCATGTCCACCAGTTCATAACAACCTGAAAGGGTGAAGGGGATGATTTTCAGCCGCCGCCATGCGCTAACGGGAGACAGGCAGGCTTCGCCGCCATGCCCTGGGGGAGTCGGGCCAGCTTCGCCGCCGTGTCCGGCGGGGGGCCGTTGCCATACAGCAAGACGAGTACACCTCTTGGTCGTGGTCAGGCATTCCTGATCGTCTTCCAGAAGGGCAATGCAGGTACATTCCATATGAGCCTCACTGGTAGGGTTCCGTTGGGTGGAACCGGTTTCAGGCAGTGCGCGTGCTTCATGAAGCGGGAAACGCGCACCGCGCCGTGTGGGCGGCGGGCACGTTCCACGCTTCCAGAAGGGCGCGCGGAATAAAGGGAGCGGCCTTTTTTTCAAGGCGGGCCGCGCCCTGACCACTGACTGCACAGATGTGATGTTCAAGGCGATCCAGAGCCGCCGTAAAAGCTCCCATGCCGCAGTTGCCCGCCCGTTCGCCAATGCCCCACAGGGTGGTGTCCACATAGCGCGCTCCCGCGTATGCGGCCATGAGCGAGTTGGCCACGGCCATGCCAAAGTCATTGTGGGCGTGTATCTCGGCCTCCAGCCCCTGCCGGAGCACAAGGCGCACGGCCTTGGCCACGGCATCCGGCGTGTACCTGCCCACCGTATCGCTGAGGCGTATGCGCCGGGCCCCGGCCTGGGCCGCCGCGGTCGCCGCCTGCGCCAGTTGTTGACCGGTGACGTGCGATATGTCCTCAAAACCCACGCTGACCTCGGCCCCGCCGGAGGCGGCCAGTTCAATGCAGCGCTGCAGGGCGGCCATGACCTTGTCCCTGTCGCTTCTGAGCTTGCAGAATATCTGCCGGTCAGAAAGAGGGCAGCATACGTGGATGACATGTGGCGTGCAGGCCAGGGAATTCTTGATGTCAGCCTCGCAAAGCCGGTTCCAGGTTGAAACGCGGGCCTGAAAGCAGACGTCCATAATCTTGCACAGGGTTTTTCTTTCGCCAGGCCCCATGGCCGGGATGCCCGCCTCTATCTGGCCCACGCCCGCAGCGTCCAGCAGGGCCGCCAGGCGCACCTTGAGACCGCGCGAAAACGCGAATCCCGGGGCCTGCTCTCCATCGCGCAGCGTGGTATCCACAAGAATGACGTCAGCCATGCCTTTTCTCCGGTTGGGCGGTTGCGCCCTTTGCGCCTTTTGCTGCGGTTGCGCCCTTTGCGGTGGCCGCGCTTTTTGTGGAGGTCGTGACGGCCCGCTGTTTTCTGCCGGAGGGCAGGTTGACGGATTCGCAAAGCGTGGCGAACTGCCTGTCGCTGAGACTGTGCTGCTGGCGCACGGCCATTTTTTGCACAACAGCCAGCAGGCGGCCTTCGCGCGCTTCGGGCAGATCAATGCCCAATTGGGCGGCCTTGAGGCGCAGGGCGGCCCTGCCGGAGTGCTTGCCCACCACGATGCTGCGCTCAAGGCCGACGCTCTCGGGCGCATAGGCTTCATAAAGGGCGGGATTTTTGGCAATGCCGTCCACATGAATGCCCGATTCCACGGCGAATATCTGCTTGCCCAGCACAGGCTTGTGGGATGAGACAGTGAAGCCCGCCTTGTGCAGCAGGGCCGCTGCCTCGGGCAGGCGGTGCAGGTTGCGCAGGCCTGTTTGCACCTCATGATTTTCAAGGCACAGGGCCACTTCTTCCAGTGCCGGGCCGGAGGATGGCCCGTGCAGGGCAGATCCGCCTATGCTGCCCGCAACCCGCCTGCCGCCCCGCATAAGCCACAAAACCGCCAGAGCGGTGGCGCAGCCCGCCTGATCGCCAGGGCAGAATTCCAGCACATCGCGCAGGGGCATGAGCCTGTCAAAAAAGCCGCATTCCGTGTAGGGGAGGCCGTGGTCGCAGCCACGCAGACGCAGCCATGATGCCTGGCCGTCTGAGGGCAGGCCCGCGTCCATGCCCGGGGTGTCTGTTATATATTCGCCGCCAGCTTCGGCATCTGGCAGAGGTTCGTACTGATTGGCATAGAACGTGCCCTGTCTCACGGTGGGCGCGTTGGGCGCGGCGGCGTGGATCGATTCCGGCAGGTCGGGCGGAATTTCCACAAAAAAGCCCATATCCTGTAAAAGAGCCAGCCATTTCACGGCCCAGGGGGTAAATTCCTCGCGTGAGAATTTGGGTCTGCGGCGGTATGAACCTGGGCGCATGGCAGTGCTGAAAAGGCTGAGCGTGGTGTCCAGCAGTTGAAACGTATGCATGTGGCATGCCTGCCTTTGGTTGGTAGTGCCCCTGAGGGCGACGCGGCCCGCCAAGCCTCGGGCCGCGCCGCGAGAAGGATGAACTCAGCCGCAAAGGGCCCTGGCTGCCTCATTAACGGCTGTGTCTACCTTCTCGTAACGTGTAAATACGCTGATGCCCCTGTTTTGCAGCTTTTCCAGAGGGCTCGCGCCGATGCGCAGGGCCACCACGCCCTCGCAGTCCTCAACGGCGGCAAGAATGCCGTCCATGCGCCCCGTCTTTTCACCGCAATCATCCATACCCTTGCAGTAGCGGGACACGCTGCGCGTTTCCACAAAGCTGGCTTGTTGTCCGTCGCTTTCATAGATGAAGAACTGGTCTGCCTGGCCAAAGTGCTGATCCACGGTGCCGCCCGTCTTGGAGGCCACGGCTATGCGTATGCGCCGGGCAATGGGCGCGGGGCTGGCTGCGGGCTTCATCGCCGCCGCCGGGGCCTGGATCTGGGCAGGGGCCGGGATCTGGGCAGGGATCGCGGCAAGCCCCGCGTCAATTTTGACGGGCCGGTAGTCAATGGAGCGGTCGTCACCCAGCAGGCCTATGGCGTCAGCCCGGCACTGCTTGCAGTGGTACATCTGCTTCAGGGTCGGCTCGCAGCGCTTGCGCATGTCCGTAAGTTCCTTGTTGCTCACAAGGGGCATGTGTTCGAAGGCGCTGCCCTTGACGGGAATAAGCTGCATGATGTTGGTCATATGCGCGCCAAGGTCGCGTACGGTCTCCACAACCTCGGGGATGTGGTGGTCGTTGATGCCCTTGAGCAGCACCGTGTTGACCTTGCAGACAATGCCCGCCGCCGTGAGCGCCCGCAGGCCCGCCAACTGGTTTGCCAGAAGCAGTCCAGCGGCGGTTTCGCCCGTGTAGCGCTTGCCGTTGAATTCGGCGTAACGGTAGACGCGCGCCCCGATGGCGGGGTCCACGGCATTGATGGTCACGGTGGCGTGGCTCACGCCCACGCGCTTCATGTCCTCCACAAACTCGGGCAGGGCCAGGCCGTTGGTGGACATGCAGAAGGTGATGGCCGGGTCTTCGGCGCGGATCATTTCCAGCGTGCGAAAGGTGGCCTCGGCATTGGCAAGGGAATCGCCAGGTCCGGCTATGCCCACCACCGTAAGGTTGGGCATGTCGCGCCGCACTTCAATGAAACGCTCAAAGGCCTGCTGAGGCGAAAGCACGGCGGTGGTCACGCCCGGGCGGCTTTCGTTGGGGCAGTCGTACTTGCGCAGGCAGTAGTTGCAGCTCAGGTTGCACAGGGGCGCGATGGGCAGATGCAGCCGGGCGGACGTGGAGCAGGCGCCGCAGCTGAAGCAGGGGTGGGACGCCGTGCGCTCGCTGATGCTGGGAACAGCAGGCGATGGCGCAGGCCGTGCCGTATGCGGCACGGCCTGCGGTTCCACCGGACTACAGGTGAGGTCGCTGATTGGGGTGTTGGCGTTTTTTTCCTCTTCTTCCCTGTAGTACTTGTGGAACAGTTCTTCGCGAAAGCTGACCTCAGTACGTGCCAACATGGCGTTGGCGGTGGACTCCATCAACGAGGTTGCTCCGTCGTACAGCACAAGGCGCGTGCGCTGGCCGCCCATCCTGTCGTGAATGGGAAAGCCGTAGCGCAGCAGGGGGATGTGGCGGCGCTCCTCAATGCGGCGGCCATCGCCATTGCCTATCATGAGGTTCACGTCGTGGTGCAGCAGCGCGTTTTCAATGGCCGTAAAATCGGCGAAATCAAGGATGTCGAAACTTTCCACAAACTGGGTTTCAGCGGCCTTGGTCAAGATCGGGCGCAGGGCCGCGTCCAGACCGGGACAACGCGCGCCCGTGGCCACGACCACCGGCGTCACGCCGTTTTCACAGCAGGCGTGCGTGAGGGCGTGCACCATGTCCGGTTCGCCGAAGATGGCGGCGCGGCATTGGGCATTGTACTTGTGGGCGTCTATCATGGCGTCCAGGTGCCGGGCGCGATCCTGCCGCACACTGTGAGGCATCTGCCCGCCCAGGGCTTCAAGGGTGGACACAAAGGCGTCGGAAAGGCTCAGGCCCACGGGCAGGCCCATGCGCAACAGGGGCACGCCGTGGGCTTCGCGCAGGTATGCGCCGGGGGAGTATTCCTCAGGGCAGAAGGGGGCCAGTTCCAGCGTTATGCGCGCCCCGGCCATGAGGGCGATGTCTTCAAGGGTCGTGCCGTGCTGGGGCAGACGGTTGTAGGTTTCCTCGTGGCCGCCGTCCAGATTCTGCGAAAGGTCGGGCAGCAGCACGTAGCCGAGCCCGCTCGCGTCCAGCAGGGCCTTGAGCGCCCGCGTGTCGGCGGCGGAAAGGTGCCCCGTGATGATGTTGACGCGGCCGTTGGGCGTGGGATTCATAGGCACCTGGCGCACCACGGCGTGCAGCGCGCGGAAAAATCCTTCATACTGCGAACCGCCGTAGCCGGGTGAGGCCACGGATATGATGGCGGCCTTCACATCCGGGTGGCTTTCGTAAAAATCCCTGATGATGGCGGGCACGTCCTCGCCAATGGTTTCGGCCAGGCAGGTGGTGGCTATGCCGATGACCTCGGGATCATACAACCTGATAAGGTTTTCCAGCCCCTTGATGAGGTTTTTTGCGCCGCCGAACACCGTGCCCTCTTCGGTCAGGGAGGAGGAGGCGATATCCACTGGTTCGTTGTAGTGGGTGGCCATGTGCCGCCGTATATAGGTGCTGCACCCTTGCGAACCGTGCAGAATGGTCATGCACTTTCTGATGCCGTAAAAAGCTGTGGCCGCGCCCAGGGGCATGCACATCTTGCAGGGGTTGGTGTTCAGGTTTACCAGGTTGGCGCTCATGGTCGTCTCCTTGTTTCCGCGGGCGGAAGCGGCGCGGTCTTGCGATATGTCTGGGCGATATGTCTGGGCTGTGCGGCTGGGCAATGCGGCTTGGCATTGCCTTTTGGCTATGCGTGGCTGGCTGACAGGGCCTGGCGCACCAGGTCTGCCTGTACTGCGGCCGTGGCCGCGTAGGAATCGGCCCCTCGCGTGTGTTTCCAGACGGGGCTGCTGATGGAAAGGTTCACCTCGCGGGTGAAGTTTTCCACGCCTTCAAAACCGCCCAGAGCGTGCTTGCGCTCGTGGTTGTGGTCGCAGAAGGCAATGCCCAGCTTGTACGCCAGGGGGCGTTCCTTGACGCCGCCCACCAGAATGTCCGCACCCTTTTCCTTCATGAAGGCTTCCAGTTCCGCCGGATTGGCGTCGTCCAGAATGACGGTGCCGGGGTTCACCAGGCCCGCGATGATTTCATAATCTTCGGGCTTGCCGGTCTGGGTGCCCACAAGCACGGTTTCTATGCCCATTTCGTTGAACTGACGGATGAGCGAGATGGCCTTGAAGCCGCCGCCCACAAAGATGGCGGCCTTTTTGCCCACAAAGTGCGGCTTGTAGCGGTCAAGAAAGTCCGTGGCTGCAACGGAGCGCTTGCCGATAATGGCCTCGGCGTGGTGCAGGGCCTGCACGTTGCCCAGGCGCTCGGCCACCTGCCGCAGGGCCGTTGAGGTGTCTTCAACGCCAAAGAAGCTGGCGCGCATCCAGGGCACGCCCAGTTCGTCTTCCATGCGGCGGGCGAGGTACATCATGGAGCCTGCGCACTGCACGATATTGAGTTGGGCGGCCGGAGCCTTGATAAGCGCCTCATAGGCCGCGTCGCCGGTGATGGCGGCAACAACGGGAATACCCATGGCGCGCAGGTAATTTTTGATGATCCACATTTCCCCGGCCAGATTGTAATCGCCAAGGATGTTGACGCCCTGGATCTTGGGCTGGCCCGCGTGCGGCAGCATGAGCTGCATGAGGGCGTTGCAGGCCATGCGGTAGCCTGTGGACTTGGTGCCCGAAAAGCCCGGAGCCTTGACCGCGATGACGCGGATGCCGTGCTTTGCTTCGGCCTGGCCGCACACGGCTTCAATATCGTCGCCGATAACGCCCACGATACAGGTGGCGTACACAAAGATGAGCTTGGGCGCGTAGTTGGCCACGGCCTCGTCAATGGCGGCGGCGAGTTTTTCCGCTCCGCCGAAGACGATGTCCTTTTCCTGAAGATCAGTGGAAAAACTGTTGCGGTACAGTTCAGACCCGCTGGTCAGACTGCCGCGAATGTCCCAGGTATAGCTGGCGCAGCCGATGGGGCCGTGCACGATATGAAAGGCGTCGGTAATGGGGTTGAGCACCACGCGCGCACCGCAGTACACGCAGGCCCTCTGGCTCACGGCCCCGGCCACGCTGGCCGTGTCGCAACGCATGCCGTTGCCGCCGCAGCCGCCACTGTTCCCCTTCGTGGTATTCGCGCCATGTTCTTCCTTGGTGTGGATGGATTGGCGACGTTCTTCAAGTATTTCTGCAGACATGGGGAACCCCCTCGCGGGGCGGAGCCGTGACGGCCCCGCCCGATTGCGGCCTTGCGGCCCTACATAACAAGTTCCAGATCTTCGTCCGCGCAATTGCGGTCGTATTCGTCCATAAGGGCGTCAGCGATCTTGGCGGCCAGATTGAAGGCCCCACGGTAGCCCACGATGCTCTGCGAGCCGTGTCCGTAGCGGTCGAGCACGGGAAAGCCCGCCCGCACCAGGGGAATGTTTTCGGCCTTGGCTATCTGCTTGCCGTGCGAGTTGCCCAGCAGAAGATCCACAGGTTCGTTCTTGATGAACTGATGCAGGTCAAAGAGGTCCTTGGCGGCAAATGCCTGACACTGCGATTCCTTGCCGTATTCCTTGAACAGGGCCGTAGCCAGCCTCACAAAAGCATCGCCGGGCGTGCCCGTGAGCACATAGGTTGGAGTCATGCCCAGTTCGAGGCAAAAGCGGGTCAGACCAAGCACCGTGTCGGGGTCGCCGTACACAGCCACCTTTTTGCCGTAGAAGTAGGGGTTGGCGTCCAGCATGAGATCCACCAGGCGGCCGCGTTCTTCTTCCAGGTAGGGGTCAACGTCGCCGCCGTTGAGCGAGGCCAGCGCCATGATGAAGGTGTCGGTGTCGGCCAGGCCGAGGGGCAGGGGCAGCAGGTCGAAGTCCACGCCGCACTTGCGCTTGAGCTGGCTTGCCGGCTCCTCACTGGTGAGTCGGCCCATGGCCATCACCTTGCGGCAGGAGCCCAGCGAGCGGATTTCATCAATGGTGGTGCCGCCGTCAGGATACATCTTGTATTTGCCGGTCATGGGGGCGTCCATGACGTTGGAGCAGTCGGGGAACATGATGTTTCTGATCTTCATGCGCTTGAGCATGTGCTTGTATTCGCGGATGTCGCCGGGGTTCACAAAACCGGGAAAAACCCCCACCGTCTCCGTGGCCTTGCCCTTGGCGGCCAGATACTTGATGAAGCCCGCCATCATGTTGGCAAAGCCCGTGACGTGCGAACCCACGTAGCTTGGCGTGTTGCAGTGCACCACAAGCTTGCCGTCGGGGATGTCCATTTCCTCAATATAGGTATTGAGATCGTCGCCGATGGTTTCGGAAAGGCAGGTGGTGTGCACGGCAATGATGTCGGGATCGTACACGTCAAAGACGTTCTTGGCACCCTGACGGATGTTGGGGCCGCCGCCGAACACGCATGCGCCTTCGGTGAAGGAGCTGGAGCAGGCGATGGCAGGTTCCTTGAAATGGCGGCTCAGATAGGTGCGGTGATAGGATACGCACCCTTGCGACCCGTGGCTGTAAGGCATGCAGTTGTGCACGCCAAGGGCCGCGAACAGCGCGCCTACGGGCTGACAGGTCTTGCAGGGGTTGATGAGCGCGCCCGTGCGATTGATGTGGGTCTTGGGTGTGAGGTCGAGCATTACTATTCTCCCACTGTGCCTTGCAGGGTGGCGCGGGTCTTCCAGGGCGGAGTGACCATGTGCCACGCCGGGGTGAAGAAGCCAAGGCAGACGTCTTTGGCGAACTGCACAGCGCCCTTGAAGCCGGCGTAGGGGCCGCTGTAGTCATAGCTGTGCAGCTGACGGGAGAGCGTGCCGGCCTTTTGCAGGGCGTACTTGTCCTTGATGCCGGAGAAAAACATGTCCGGCTTGAGAACTTCCATAAACTTGTCGGCCTCGTACATGTTGAGGTCGTCCACCACAAAGGTTCCCGCGTCCATATCACGGATCATGCCGTCGTATTTTTCCAGAGGAATCAGCGCGGTAAGCTTGTCGTACTCTTCCTGGGTGAGATAGGCGTGGTACTTCTTGTCGTCCTTTTCAACCGTGATGTGTTCGATGTTCTTGCTGTCGGCGTCGTCCTTGATGTCGGGGATGACTTCGCGGCCTTCATAGTCGTCGCGGTGGCCGAACTCGTAGCCTGCCAGCACGGTGCGCACGCCCAGTTCCTTGAGCAGGCCCTGGTAGTGGTGCGAGCGGCTGCCGCCCACGAAGAGCGCGGCGGTGAGGCCATTGAGGCGGGCCTTGGCGGCGGCCATTTCGTCCTGAACCTCGGCCAGTTCCTCGGCAATGACCTCTTCCGTGCGTTGGATGAGGGCAGGGTCGCCAAAGAAGGCGGCCATGTGGCGCAGACTTTCGATGGTGCCTTCAAGGCCGATGAAGTTGACCTTGAGCCAGTCCACGCCGTACTTGGTCTTCATCATTTCGGCGATGTAGTTGATGGAGCGGTGGCACTGCACAAGGTTGAGGTTGGCCTTGTGGGAACTGGCGATACGTTCTATTTCGCCGTCGCCCGTGAAGACGGAGACCACTTCATAGCCTATCTTTCGCAGTATGCGTTCCTGCTCCCAACCGTCGCCGCCGATGTTGTATTCGCCAAGGATGTTGACGGAATACTTGGTGGCGGGCTCATAGTCGCCCGTGCCGATGACCCTCTTCATGAGGCCGTTGTTGGCGATGTGGTGCCCGGCGGACTGGCTGACGCCCTTGTAGCCCTCGCAGTTGTAGGCCACGCAGCGGATGCCGTACTGCTCTTCAGCCTCGGCGGCCACGGCCTGGATGTCGTCGCCGATAAGACCCACGGGGCAGGTGGCCGCTATCATGATGGTCTTGGGACTCATGAGCTGCATGATTTCGTCAATGGCGGCCTTGAGCTTTTTTGTGCCGCCAAAAACGATGTCCGGCTCCTGCAGGTCAGTGGTGAAGCAGTACTGGATGAAGTTGGGCACGCCTTCTTCAGCCCTGGCCTTGTTGCGGCGTGTGCCCCAGCTGTAGAAGCCGCAGCCCACGGGGCCGTGGGTAATGAGCACCATATCCTTGATGGGGCCGAGCACCACGCCCTTGCAGCCTGCGTAACAGCAGCCGCGGTTGGTCATTATGCCGGGGATGGCGCGGGTGTTGGCCGTGATCTGCTGCGCCTCTTCCGGATTGATGCGGAGCATGTGCTCCTTGCGGTTCTTGAATACCTTGGCGTTATAGCGCTCAAGCACTTTGGCGCTGGCGTCCATAGTCATAACTACCTTCCTTATGCGTCAACGCGCTCGCCCGTACGAACCACGTAGGATTCTTCCACCGGCATGACGAATATCTTGCCGTCGCCGGGGTGGGCGGTGCTGTTGGCTTCTATGATGGCCCTGATAACGGCGTCGGCCTTGTCGTCGGGCACGCAGATGTTGAACAGGCGCTTGGGGATGAGACGGCCAACCTCGGTCAGCGATTCTCCCGTGGGAGTGCGCGGCAGTTCGCCGTTTTCCATAACCATGCGCAGGGTGGCGTTATCCATGCCTTTTTTACCCCTGCCAAGGCATTTGGCGCAGCTGAATGAAGGGCAACCCGCCTTGGTCAGGGCTAATTTTGTGGGGCCGACCATATTGGCCCGCACGATGGCGACAATCTCCTGCATGGCGGCCTCCTACAAACCGGCGGCGCCGGTGCTGATGGTCCATGCCTCGCTGACGGATGAAACAAAGATGCGCCCGTCGCCGTAGTGGCCGTTTTCGCCAGTGCGGGCCACGTGCAGGATAACGCGGATGGCGTCGTCCTTGTCTTCATCGTTGACCACAAGCATGAGCATCTGCTTGGGTATTTCGTCGTACTGCACATCGCCGACCATGATGCCTTTCTGTTTGCCCCGGCCCACCACTTCCAGCTTGGTGACCGCAGGAAACCCGGCGGACATGAGCTCGGAAAGCACTTCAGTGGTTTTTTCGGGGCGAATGATGGTGCGGATCATCTGCATTTTGTGTTCTCCCTTGTCTTGCGTCGCCTGAAGCAGCAAGGCTGTTCCGGCAGTTGGGGAAGCCGTCCGTTTTACGGTTCGGGCGCAATGTGTTTGCGCTGCGCTGTTTCAAACGGACGGTTGCCTGTGGAAAGCGTGGCTCCGTCGCAAAATCTCTTTCGCGAAATATCTTCGCGAAATATTTAGGCGTCCAGGATGCCGTGTTCCATCAGCAGTTCTTCAAGCCTTTCCTGGCTCAGGGGCTTGGGAACGACGAACATGTCGTTGCCGTCAATCTTTTTGGCCAGGGTACGGTATTCGTCGGCCTGTCCGCAGGAAGGATCGAACTCGATGACCGTCTGCTTGTTGATTTCAGCTCGTTGCACCATGTTGTCGCGGGGAACGAAGTGGATCATCTGGCTGCCGATTTCCTTGGCCACTGCGGCCACAAGCTCGGCTTCGCCATCAACCTTGCGGCTGTTGCAGATGATGCCGCCCAGGCGCACGCCGCCGGTATTGGCGTATTTTTTTACGCCCTTGCAGATGTTGTTGGCGGCGTACAGCGCCATCATTTCGCCAGAGGCCACGATGTAGATTTCCCGGGCCTTGCCTTCGCGGATGGGCATGGCAAAGCCGCCGCACACGACGTCGCCCAAAACGTCGTAGAAAACGTAGTCAAGATCCTCGGTGTAGGCGCCGAGGCGTTCCAGAAGACCGATGGAGGTGATGATGCCGCGCCCGGCGCAGCCCACTCCCGGTTCGGGGCCGCCGGATTCCACGCAGCGGATGCCCTTGAAGCCTTCTTTGAGCACCAGATCGAGGTCGATGTCCTCGCCTTCCTCACGCAGGGTGTCCAGCACGCTCTGCTGGGCAAGGCCGCCGAGGATGAGGCGGGTGGAGTCCGCCTTGGGGTCACAGCCCACGATCATGATGTGCTTGCCCATTTCGCCGAGACCGGCATTGAGGTTCTGTGTGGTGGTGGACTTGCCGATGCCGCCCTTTCCGTAAATTGCTACCTGGCGCATGTGAATCCCTCTTGCTTTGATGGTTGCGCGCCTATGCGCTTGTCACGCTTTGTGCAGAAAGTGTGCCCTTTTCATAATATGCTAAAATATTTGATAATATTCCTATAGAAAATTTTATCGTGATACTATTTTGTGCTGTGCGGGCTGTTGGGGCCTCCGCGGGGATAATTTTGTCAACATGAGGTTTTCGTTGCTAAAATGTAGAATTAATGCCTCTGGGCAGATTTTTCTGGTACATTTTTGCAACGCGCGGTAAGGCAGGACGCAAAGCCTCCACGACCGCGTGAACTAGGCTGCGCGCGCATTTGCCGCCGCAGCAAAAGCGCCTGCGCGGCATGGGGGCTGGATATAGGGCATGCGGATTCTTTTTGACGTCAGGTCGGCCTGTGGATATATTTCAGGCGAACGAGGAGTTCAGCCCTTGGGCGGGCTCCGGCTGGACGCAAGTGCCATGCTGTAATTCTGAGATGTCGCTGTACCTATGGAGCCTTTCGGTTCCACCTCCCCCCAGGGTTCAGTCCGGCAACCGCAGGCGGGCATGCCTGTTGCCGAGCGTCGCATGTTTCGCCTACAGGCGTTCATGCTGTTTCCGCCTTTAGCGCGGATGTCGCCCGTACCGGAAATTCCGGTTCAATCCTGGAAGCGAGGCCACCGTGCAGTGCAACGCGACACCCTCCCTGTTGTTTATGAATGCGGGGCAATGTCTCGACACCCTTGACCGGGTGCTGACGGCTCTTTCCCCTGGCCATTCCTTTCAAGAATCCTTGCAGGAACTTCTGGCGGCCCTTGCTGAAGACATGCATTTCGACAGGCCGCACATCGTGGTGCAGGACCCGGACAGCGGCGAGTTGCGGCTGTCTCTGTCCTACGATCAGGCCGACTCCCCGGAGGCGGCCTATGCGCCGGGGTCGGGCATCACGGGGCAGGTCTTTGCCGAGGGGCGTCCCATTATTGTGCCCTGTATGCGCGGGCGGGCGGATTTCAAGAACCGCATGTTCGGCCGCAGTGAAGAAGAAATGGCCCGCCTGGCCTTTATCTGCGTGCCTGTGCATGTGGAAAACGGCGACAAGACCGAAGTGGTGGGCATCCTCAGTGCCGATACGCCCACAGCGCCCCAGGCCGAACTGGATTTGCGCTGCCGTTTTTTGCAGACGGTGGCCATTTTGGTGGGCAGGCAGGTGGCCTGGTTGCAGGAAGAACTGAGCAGAAGGCACGCCTGCATACTTGCTGACGAACCCTTGGCCAACGGACTGCCATCATCCATCATCGCCCGGTCAAAAAGCATGCATCACGTGTTGCGACGCCTGACGCAGGCCGGGGCGGGCAAAGCCACGGTGCTGCTGCGGGGCGAATCCGGCGTGGGCAAGGAGCTCATGGCGCAGGCCCTGCACGCGGCCAGCCCCCGGCGCAATAATCCGCTGGTGATGCTCAACTGCGCGGCCCTGCCTTCAGAGCTTATCGAAGGCGAACTGTTCGGCTGGCGCAAGGGGGCCTTTACCGGAGCGGTGCAGAACAGGGCGGGCTTGTTCCGCCAGGCCGATGGGGGCACGCTTTTTCTGGATGAGGTGGGAGATCTGTCGGCCATAGCCCAGGCCAAGGTGCTGCGGGCCTTGCAGGAAGGCGAGATACAGCCCCTGGGCGACGAGCGGCGCATCAAGGTGGATGTGCGGCTGGTCTGCGCCACCAACCGTCCGCTGGAAGAACTGGTGGAGCAGGGGCTGTTTCGTGAAGACCTGTACTACCGCATCAATGTCTTTCCCGTGTTCATCCCGCCCCTGCGGGAAAGGCCGGAAGACATCCTGCCCATGGTTGAGCATTTTATCGAGATGTTCAGCAAGGAATACGGGCGGCCGGTGCGGCGCGTCTCAACCCCGGCCATTGATATCCTGCTTGCCTACCACTGGCCCGGCAACGTGCGCGAACTGCGAAACGTGCTGGAAAGGGCGGTGCTCATCTGTGACGACGCAGTGCTGCGCTCGCACCATTTGCCGGGCATGCTCCAGGGTGAAAAGCTCGGCGCGCCCATCTGGGCGACGGGCACTATGGGCCTGACGGAAACCGTGGCCAATGTGGAGCGCGAGCTCATTATCGCCGCCCTGGCCAAGGCAGGGGGCAATATACACCAGGCCGCACGGGACTTGAACATAACATATCGTATCATTTATTATAAAATGAAGAAGTACGATATTGATTTCAAAAAGTATCTGTCCCCCAGCATAACGGGTTCAAGGGCGGCAGCGCTGACGCCAGGATCAGAGACGCGCGGCATCTCGTAGCGCCAGAGCGGAGCAGCGCCGGGACGGTATTTTACAGGCGTGGCGCCGGAGACGCCGTTAGCTCGTGCTCTTCCCGTGGCGTGGCGCACTGCCGGATTTATTCACACAGGGGCATGTTGGCGTAGAGAAGCCGGCATGCCCCTGTTGCAGCGTCTAGAGCATTTACACTGTTTCAAAGGTAAAATGCTCTATCCTCTAGGGAAACGCTGATCTATTCCGTTTGGCGGTTTTGCTTCATTTTTTTTGAAACAGTCCAGGACGGAAGAGTCCACTCCTGCTTGAAAAAAGATCACGCCTTGCCAAAGGAAATACCTGCGCGTTTCCAGGAGACTCTTTTATCGGTGCTTCCCCGGATATCCGCTGTCCAGATGTCCGCTGTCCAGGGCATCACCGTGGTCGGGTTGTGCTGTACGGGCAACGAACGGCTCATGCGCCAGGAGTTTCAGGGGGTGGCCTGTGGGGGAGGGAGCCTTTTGCAAAAGGGCCTCCCCCACAGGGCATTTCAAAGGTAATCCGTTCTAATACGCAGCGGCAAGGCCGTCGCCACGGGGGTCGGTCGCGCCCTGGAGCACGCCGCTGGCCTGATCCACAAGAATGGCGCCGGCATGGCCCATGGTGTCGGTATAGTCCTCAACCGAGCGCACAGGATGTCCGCGACGTTGCAGTTCATCCACGACATTTTTGGGGATTCGTCCCTCAAGCTTGAGGTCATTGGAAGCTGCGCCCCAGGTGCGGCCATAGAGCCAGCGGGGCGCGGAGATGGCCTCTTGCGGCGTCATGCCAAAATCGACCACGCGGGTGACAATGGCGGCCTGGGTCTGGGGTTGGCCTTCGCCGCCCATGGTGCCGTATACCAGAAAGGGTTTGCCGTTTTTGAGCAGCATGGCGGGGTTGAGCGTGTGGAACGTACGCTTGCGTGGCTCAAGATGGTTCACGTGGTTTGGATCAAGCGAAAAGAAACTGCCCCGGTTCTGCAGCAGCACGCCTGTGCCGCCCGCAACGATGCCAGAGCCGAAGTCGTGATAGATGCTCTGGATCAGTGAAACGGCATTGCCTTCAGAGTCCACCACGCCAAGCCAGATAGTGTCGCCCTTGGGGTCAAGGGGCGTCACCTTTTCAGCGGCCTTGTCCATGCGAATGCGTGCGGCCTGCTCTTTGCCATGCTGCGCAGACAGCAGATAATCCAGAGGAATCGTAACAAAATCAGGGTCGGAGAGGTATTTGTCGCGGTCGGCAAAGGCTTCTTTTGTGGCTTCAATGAGGGCGTGATAATAGTCTGCCGTGCCTTGGCCCATGGCCTTGATGTCAAAATTGTTAAGCACGTTCAGGATTTCCAGCGAAGCCATGCCCTGGGTGTTGGGGGGGAAGTTCGCCGCCTTGTAGCCCCGGTAGTCGGCGTAGATGGGCTTTACCCAATCCGCCTTGTGCGCCGCAAAGTCGCTGAGCGTCAGCAGGCCGCCGTTGGCCTGCAAATCGGCCACAATACGCTTGGCAATGTCGCCTGTGTAAAATTCTTTGGAGCCTTTGTCGGCAAGTTGGCGCAAAGTGCCGGCCAGTTCGGGCAGGCGCATGACCTGACCCACCGTGTAGGGGCTGCCGTCAGGGTGCAGATAGGTTTTGCGGAAGGCGTCAAACCGCTGCAGGTTGCGGAATTCAGAGTCGGCAGGATTGGTGTTGATCTTGCTCCAGAAAGCCAGCGAGGTGCTGACAGGAAAGCCCTTGTCGGCATAGTCAATGGCCGAGGCCAGCAGGTCTTTCCAGCGCAGGGAACTCTTCATGCTGCCCTTGCTGTATTCGTAAGCTGCTCCCCAGCCCGAAACCACGCCGGGAACAGTGTTGGCTGCCAGGTAGCCGCGCGAAGGTATTTTGGAGACCCCCTTGGACTTGTAAAAATCGATGGTGGCTTTTTCGCCGGAGCGGCCGCTGGCGTTCAGGGCCTTCAGTTCTCCGGTTTTGGCATTGTAGATCAACCAGAAGTTGTCGCCGCCCAGCGTGCACATCTGCGGATAGACCACCGCCAGCGTGGAGGCCGTGGCAATGGCCGCGTCTACGGCGGTTCCGCCTTTGCGCAGAATCTCCAGCCCGGCCTGGGAGGCAAGGTAGTTGGGCGAGGTGACAATGCCCCGTGTGCTCAAGGGGTTTGTGGCGGCAGAAATGGTTGCCGTATACTGGGGGGCGTCTTGCGCATGGCTTGTGGCGACGGGCGACAGCAGGCCGCAGGCCAGCATGACCGGCAATGTCTTGCGCTTTGCCAGAGACAGAAAACTCATAAACATCTTATACTCCTTCTCGAACTGGATGTTTTGTGTGTAACTGTCTAAAACGATTGCAGTATTTATTCCATTTCAAATAGTGTTTTATTTTAGGTGTTTGAATATTTTCATTGTCGTTATTTAATACATTCTTGTTTTAACTTTGCGTTGCTGAAACGTTTTTGTCGCAAGATATCCTGCCCGTAGTGGAGTAGAGCGTGGCTATCAAAAGCATTTTCAAATTCAGCACGGCGATAACGAATTTGCAAACAAGCATTTTCACAGTAACGGGATTGTAAGTTTTTGGGCTTTTGCAAAAACTCGGCTCGTGCGGTTTAGCGGCTTGCACAAACACACTTTTTATTTTCATTTGAAAGAATGCGCGTTTCGGTTTAACCATCGGCGGCTGGATGCTCGCGCCAGGGCAGGGACGTGCGGCGCAATGTCTGCCAGAGGATACCCGCCATGCGCGCTGCGTAACAATGCATCATGTTGAAAAGAGAAAAGCCGGGGCACTCCGGCTTTTTTGCAGGTGCAATTTTAAGATTGCATGCCGTAATGGTTCCGGTTAATTTGTGGGGTTATTTTTTCATTTCCTCTCTTGTAATACGGTAATCATGCTCGCCGTGCGCCAAATAATTATTTATTTCCGCACCAGTAGGCTTGCCGTAGTGGTCAATCTTTTGAGCAGGATTCTCTATAGCCAACGGATGGACTTTAGCTGGGCCGTTGCCCGCGCCTGTTCCACTGGAATGGATGTAACACCGGCCTGTCGTTACTCTGTATCGTTTTTTGGTACTGATGTGACAACTTTGTGAATACACTGCTTGCGTTTATTTTAGAGCAATTTGAAAGTGAAATCGCTTTAGGCTGGTTTTTCCGGAGTTTTCGGAATTGGGCGTTCATGTCGCTGGAATCGGTACGGCTTTTTTTTGCCAGTTTTGTGAGACAAGGCCTTTTTGCTTGCCGTCAAACCGGCATGATAGCTACCGTCAAAAGGAGTTTTTCGTGAAAATTGCCGTCATCGGAGCAGGCCCGGCGGGGCTTTCTTGTGCGCTGGAACTGGCTCGCAAAGGGCAAGATGTTACAGTTTTCGAGGCGGATACGGCCGTGGGCGGCATTTCGCGCACCATCTCGATCTGGGGAATGAACGTCGATTACGGCCCCCACCGTTTTTTTACGATGGACAAACGGGTTGCCGATTTTTGGATAGATACCATACGCGACGATTTTATTCTCGTGGACCGGCTGACCCGAATTTTCTACAAGAACAAATTTTTTGATTACCCCCTTAAGCCTCTTAATGCTTTTGTAGGCTTGGGCTTTATAGAATCATTATATTGCGGTTTTTCCTATCTCAAGGCATCCATTGATCCAAAGAAAAATGAAAAGTCGTTTGCCGATTGGGTCTCCAACCGTTTCGGACAGCGTCTGTACGAGATATTTTTCAAAACATATTCGGAAAAGCTTTGGGGAATTTCCTGCGATGAGCTGGACGCAGACTTCGCTGCACAGCGCATCAAGGGGCTGAACCTTTATGAGGCGGTTAAGAACGCTTTGTTCAAAGGAAAAGCGCAGCACAAAACGCTTGTTGAGCAGTTCGCCTATCCGCGCCATGGCGCAGGTGAAGTGTATGAACGCATCGCTGACAGATTTGCCGCGCTTGGGGGAAGCGTTCGCCTGGGAGTATCCGTTGAACGCCTCGTCATCAAGGATGGCCGTGTGAGCGGGCTTGATACAAGCGAGGGCTTTTTTGCTTGTGACGAAGTCGTCTCAACGATGCCCCTGACCGATATCATTGAGCACACGGACGCCTTCAGCGATGCTGTAAAAAAGTCGTCCCGACAGCTCACGTACCGTAACACTACGCTTGTTTACCTGAATATCGCGCAAGCAGACATATTTAAAGACAACTGGATTTACGTTCACGCCAACAATCTTCAAACAGGCCGCATAACGAATTTCAGAAACTGGTCCCCAGACATGCTGCATGGGAAGGGTGAAGCCATCCTTATGCTGGAATACTGGTCTTATGATCAGGACGAGCTGTGGCGCATGGACGATTCTGCGTTAATTGACCTTGCGCGGCGTGAAATTACTGCAACTGGTCTGGTAGAGGGACGCGCTGTTGGGGAAGGGCATGTTGTGCGTATTCATCGTTCGTATCCCGTCTATGCCCGTGGCTATGAAACCCATCTGAAAGTCTTGCAAGATGCGGTGGACGCGGTGCAAGGGTTGACCTGCATCGGCCGCAACGGTTCATTCAAATACAACAATCAGGACCATTCCATACTCATGGGACTGTTGGCTGCAGAGAACATCGCGGACGGTGCGCGCCACGACCTTTGGAAAATCAATACCGACTATGACTACCAGGAAGGGAAAAGTGCCCTGAATGAGGAGCGGTCAAAATGAAAGTTGTCGTGACAGGTGGGGCTGGCTACATCGGCAGCCACACGTGTAAAGAATTGGCGAAGCAGGGGCACACGGTAGTTGTTTACGACAATCTGAGCACCGGCCATAGGTCTTTTGTGAAATGGGGAGACTTTTTTCACGGTGATATCCGTGACATGCAAGCGCTGCGCTCGTGCCTGAAAAAATATCAGCCCGATGGCATCATCCATTTCGCGGCGTCTGCGTACGTTGGGGAATCGGTAATTAATCCAGGAAAGTATTATTCCAACAATGTCGGCGGCACATTATGCATTCTTGAGAGCATGCGTGAAGAGCAGGTGCCCAATATTGTTGTTTCAAGTTCCTGCGCTGTCTATGGGCAGCCTGAAACATTGCCCATTGACGAGTCGTGCCCTTTAGCGCCCATCAATCCTTATGGCGCGTCCAAATTTTTTATGGAGCGGATGCTTTCAGATTTTTCAGTTGCGCACGGCATTTGCTTCACGTCACTGCGGTACTTCAATGCAGCGGGATGCGATTTTGATGGCGAAGTGGGCGAAGACCATGAGCCCGAGACTCATCTTATACCGCGCGTTTTGCAGGCGGCACTGGGGATGATTGAGCAGCTTGAAGTCTTTGGGGCAGATTATCCCACGCCAGACGGAACATGCATACGCGACTACATCCATGTCTGCGATCTTGCCACTGCCCACGTAACCGCGTTGGAACAAATGGTCAGCGGGGGAAAATCAAATTGCATTAATCTGGGAACGGGAAGCGGGTTTTCAATAAAAGAGATCATTCGCCAGACGGAAAAGATCGTCGGCAAGCCTGTGCCACATGTCATAAAAGCACGCAGAAAGGGAGACCCTGCGGAATTAGTGGCCAACGCGTCCGCCGCGCAACACCTTCTCGCCTGGTATCCACAGTACAGCTCATTGGAGTTGATAATAAATTCGGCTTTGGGCTACATGACCGCAAACAGATGACATGAAGGTTGTTGAATAACGTTTATGAATTTTGCGCTTTGTGCTGGCGCACGTATTTAGTTGAGATAGTCGCGATTTGATCTGACAGTAGCCCTTGAAAAAGAAGGGACTCTCCGCTTTGATGGAAGTGTAAACGCAACATCAAACAGGGCACTATGCTCACGGAGAACCCATTTACCTTTAAACATATGATCCCAAATAATAATTTCACACCGTACCATCTCAAAAACATCTGATACCTATCAGTGGCACACTAGCATAGTTCTGATTCGCAATAAAGGTTTATGAGAGTGTGCAAATAATACATAACACCTAACAATTATTCTGCTACTTCAAAAATTCGGCATCCCAAAGAAGTAAGCAATAATCGTCTTGCAAGGATCCGAACATTTTCTGCATCGTACGCTGTAAGGGCGCTAACTTTTTTGGGATCCAGTCTATGACTAGAAACTTTACTTCTGAGGTTGCTTGCTGCAAGAATTGCATCTCGTACATCAATAAATTTATCCCGAACATATAGGCCCCTAGACCACGGAGCCTTTGTGGCTTGAACATTTTTCAAAGCAACAGATCCAACGGTTGTTGACTTTCCACGCTGCACCCAAACAGAAGGTTGTTCGACGTCTATTCCTGCTAGCCTTAATCGCCGTGTTATGTCTATAAACACAGGCGGATTCCACTTTCCATTCATGCGTGAAGGGCAGGAAGCGGATGCTCTGACCTCAAGTTCAAGTTGTTCAATCACAGAATAGAATGTTACTATTGAGCTTGCTAAAATTATGTGTACATCTCTAAACGCAACCTTCCCCAAGTGTTCTGTCGCGTAGCTTGGATCGATCTCAACAGACGGAAGTGAATGAGTAAAACATCCCATGCGATATTTTAGCAATGCATATTGATAATCCATGGAGTTGCTTGCGCGGGCGGCTATTCTAACCCCATCAGGTATAAAGCCTATCCCACATGTCGAGTGTGTGTATGCCTCATGACCATATTTTTGGATTATTTTTTCCAATAATCTTTCGTCTTCAGGAAGGGGAAAGTACGGTGTTTCAGTTAAAAAACCATCGTTTCTTAGCGTTATTGCAGCCCCAATTAAATTAAATGCATTTGATGCCGTTTCAAGAGTGCGAGCATGCAAAACTGCTTGATAGCTATCTTTTGATGACCACGGCAAACTTGTTTCAACTTCTTCAAATGATACCGTCCACCCTTTGCCCTGAATGATCTCTTTTGGGTCCAGCTCATGACTAAATGGGAAAAAACCAGTTTGAAAGCGGTACATAGCAACCTCGTTGAGCATGGTTCATCATTACATTCCACGACAACATCACGCCGCAAAGTCAGCAAATCCACAATCTCAACTTATAAACCTATTTGCTTATGGGCAATCTAAATTTATGCGTCGCCATTATTCTCAATTGCCTGGTACATCGCGCTTGCAGTCGTACAATTCCGCAACCTCTCAATCTGGTGGCAAGCTATGCCATTATTGTTTGTTGTGCCCAAATTTTTCAAACAGATCGAACTAAAGTATGTATGACGGTATGTATTTTGGTCACACACTCGCTAAAAACATACCTTTTTCGAACGGAAAAACCGCCCAATTATCATCAGATAACTGGGCGGTTTTATTGGTGTTTTATGGCGGAGAGGGTGGGATTCGAACCCACGTGCCCCGATTAAGGGACAACTCGATTTCGAGTCGATTCAATCAGTTTTTTGGCAGATAATGATTTCAGCTAGTTGTAATCATTTCAGCACGATATTTACATCCAGCGTCACGCAGATGCATACCAATAAATCGAAAAAGTATGCATGATGGTATGCACGAGTACACGACGGAGCCATGGCTGACGCTTACAACTTACGCTGACTATTGATACTCCGAATGCTTAAAAAATATTTACAAGTAAAAAATACTTATCACCCCAAACAACTACATTTTGATTGTCCCTTTTTTTGAACAACAAAATCATAATGGCAGTAAATTTCTTGAAGACAAATTTCTTATGACATTTACTACAGTTAAGGTACTTGAATTTTTAATTTTATTATATATTAATTTTGCTGCTTCACTATTTTTTTCAGCAATATAGATACGCATCAGCAACGCAGATTGAACATCTGGACGTTTATTTTTAAATTTTTCAGTTATTTGTTTGTATATATCCCTCGCGCCTGAAATATCGTCTTGATGCTCTAAGCAACACATCGCCGCCTGAAAGCACAACTCAAATGTCGGTTTTTGAGCAATCTTAACTGCACGCATAACAAAACTATATGCCGCAGAATAATTGCTTCTAGCGAATTCAAACACAGAAGCGCGCAAAAGTGTAAAATCTGATTCTTGAATTTTAAGCATTTTTTCAATAACGCCTCTTGCCGCATCCTGTTGCCCTGTTCTTGAAAGAGCATTTGCATAAATATCTAATATAAAAATATTGTTATCATTCATTTCATATGCAATTTGTGCATGCTTAAGTGCAAGATTATCATTGGGCAAAAGAATATAGCATTGGGCCAGTTCTCGATGTATTGACGCACCCCTATACCCGTTTTCAAGTGCAAAGTTGTAGCTTTTTATAGCAAGATCAATTTTATTATCATACCTACTCAGGAAACCTTCTAAAAAATGGATAGATTGAGGCCTTCCAAACTTTTTATATCGCTCGATATACTCTTCTGCTGTTTTAAAATTATCATCATGTATATGTGATTTTATTATTATTTCAAATGCTTCAGAGCTATTTGCATCCTCATTAATTACAATTTCAGAGTATTCAATAGCTTTTTTATATTCCTTATCATTATATTCGTCTTGTGCCATTCGCAAAATATCAGAAGTAAAGCTAAACATGTCAGCCTTATTATATTTTACATTAGAAAATAGCTTTGAACGCGTTAACAATCGTTCGAATAAAAGACGAAGCTTAATTTGATTACCACATCTTTCTAAAACACCTTGGAGAACAGCAGCCATCCTAGCGTGATCCAATGTATTTATTTCGCCTTCTAATAATTTTGTAACATTATATTCAATGGGTTTCGATATTTCGTAAAAATTTCCATGTACAACCTCTAATATTGAGTTATCAATCAGATTTGAAACTATATCAAAAACTTTACCAGCTTCAGACCTCATATACTCTGAAATCATTGCTATTGATAACGGGCTGTACCGTATGAGTAGCACAAGAAGCTGTTTGGCTTCGTCTGTGATTTGCAAGTCGTTTAAGTAGTCGGCAAAAATGCTAAAAGAAGATTTCTTGATTTTTTCGATAAGAGCCTTGTCCACGCCATATCGTTCAATCAACTCTGCGGAATACTGAATAGAAGGTGGATATCCATTGCAAACGTTGACAATAGTGTCCAAATCTTCAGCAGAGGATTCTGCCTTTTGCGTCAGTTGCGTTAGGAGAATTTTTGATGCAATTTGCGTCAATGCCCGTAAGTGAAGATGTTTAAACCTTAAATCAATAGACGGTGTGCGCTTTGTAACAACAAAGACAGGCAAATTTTTCTCTAAAGAAACTTTATTTAAAACCTTAATGATATCTTCATTTGTAGTACCATCAATTTTAAAAAGACCGCCTTGATCATCCAATATAATTGCCTCGCGCCGGGACACAGCGCTTTTGATGACCGCGATAAGAAAATCATTTTTTTCATCCATATTTTTTGAACACATCGCTATATATAATAATTTTTCATCTTCTTTCGATTCAATGTCATATTTGTCCCTTATGTTAAAAGCGACCTCAAGAGGACCATCGCCAGGCTTTATATCGACGATTAACGCAATTGGCAGCGATAATTTAGTTTTTAGTATGTGTTTGGAAAAAGTCTTTCTCCCTATCCCACTCAAGCCAGAAAAAAAGTATACATTGTTTTTTTTATTTTTATCCAGCGTGAGGGCTTCAAAATCAGAGGAATCGGCATCTCTACCTATAATGGCGCTATTAGCTGATGTGCTAATGCTGTCAATTTTCGACTGTATAGATCTAGTAATATAGGAAACATCTGTTGATATTTCATACTTAATTTTTTTCATCCACGTTGGTATTTGCGTTAAGTCCACATCATCTGAAATGATAAAGGTTAGTACTGTTCTTAGAAGACTTTTTTGGTATAATTCTTTGGCCAAAGATATTTCTTTTTTTACATATTCTCTGCCTAATGTTTCTTTCCCGATTATTAAGACAAATATTAGTGAATCACTAAGTCCTGCTTGTATTGATTCGTCAAACGTAACACCGCTTTCAAATGATTGCTCATCAAAATAACATTGAAGTCTCGTGAGGTTGTCAGCAATGGGACGAACGATGTCTTTATCAGCGCTGTGATGTGATAGAAACGCTTTTACCAACATATAACCCCACTTTTAGCAAAAGATGTCACAGTTATTTTTTCAAAAAAAGTACTTCTTGATACAATATCCTTCAATTTGGGGAGATGCAATATCTATCTATACATAAACAGTGAGGTGGTGTCGCGCACGTCTATATCCCCCCCTCCTCTCACACCATCAAGAGATCATCGTCCAACACATTCAACAGGAAATCGTACAGCTCTAAAAACAACCCATCTTGCGCTAAATCCCCCCCTCGCCCCGGCTCTACTCCTTCGCATTCCGTCAGAGATACCGCAATGTCGGCATTACACAGGGCGGGCACGGCACTATCCCACCCATCATGCAGAGCAAAGAAACCCCGCACAAAGTCACATTTTAGGTATCGGGCAGTATTGCCCGCATCGATGGCATCAAGAAGGCGATTGCTGCTGTCAATTGTGCCAACTATGTACACGGAAACCAGCGGTTCGCGTTCATAAAGACCTCGGCACTCAGTGACCCACCCCGATAGCGCAGGAATGTAGTTAGGTGTATCGGGCTGGCTGGCATGAATAACGTCCAAAAAACCTTGAACTTCAGGAAATCTGTCATGGACAGCGTCTGCCGCTGCATTGCCAATGTCGCCGATGCCAATGAATGCGATGCGCTTATGGTGTTGGAGTTGACTACCGCCCTGTGCTTTAGCCAAGTGGGTCAGCTTGGTGGTTATGGATACCTCAAAGTCTTTGATGCTCGACAGGATGGAATTTGACTGTAGTGATCTTTTCATGTTGATACTCTCCTTATTAATTGTGATAATAAACTGAACAATTAATTTTTTTTGCAACAACTAGACTCATGTTTTCATATATATTGACAATTTGATGCTTTTATGATATAATAATTATGGCGTTAGCCACAATCCAAAGAAGCCATTTGAGCAATTCAAATGGCTTCTTTTTTATCAAATTTAAAAGCTATGGAGTTTTAGATGAATTACACTAAGGAGATGTGTGTATTTTTGCTGTCAAACAAAGAACTGATCGAACAGGAAAGTTTGACAGAACACGTAGAGGCCACTGTCTTTAAAGCCATCAATAGGGCTATTTCCAATCGCTTGGGCGAGCGGTCGCCGTGGCGCACTCGATTCGGGCTGGTAGTTGAAGACGAAGACGGCAACGATGATACCGTATTTGCGCCACTGGATTGGCCCACAAAACCAGGCCATGCCGACTTGGCTGTCTTCAGGCTGGCGGAGACTGACCCCAATGCCAATAGCTATTGGCTCGGCAGTGCTCTTGGACTCAACGGCTGCACGTTATGCTTTGAATTTTGGATGGATGGCAGACCGGCTGGCCCGTCCCGGTATAAAGTCAAACAGCACTTGGAGGCCTTTTTAAAGGAAAAGGAGGTTCTTCAAAAAGCAGGATTCCAGTTCACCAAGCGCGGCACACTCACCCTGCCCTTTACCCTAGATCCGGTTGTGGTCGCCAAAGAATTCCCCGACCTCAAAAAATCACTGGAACCCATGACCGCAGCTCTTGAAACGGTGCTCAAGCTCATGCCGGAGTTCGATAACTTTGTTAAAAACACACTACCCGCCTAACGGTAGCTGACATGAAAAAAGGCTCTCCATTTAATCATGGAGAGCCTTTTTATTCATATGAAATTAAACTTTTTGGCATAAAGCAGGATAAGCCAAAGTGGCATATCTTCTTTGCTCGTAAAGATGCCAGCTTTTTCTGAAGCCTCTTCACATTGATCCTTAAGATCAACACACTTAGGTATATTTTTGCTACTTTTAAGAAATTTTTTCATTTTCTCAAAAGTGTCTTCATCCCTATTTTCTAAAAATTCAATACCCATAATCGCTACAATGCGTTCAAGTGCAGCTATTCTGCTTTTTTCAGAAGGCTGCACTACCATTGGATTGTGCGATTTTATGATTTTACCAAGGACACCTGCTGTAAATCGAGCATTACTATAATAAATTATTGCTTCTGATATGAAGTCATTCAAATTTTCTCCAGAACCTTTGAGCTCATTCTTTACAGCTTTCAGAACGGAACTTGCCGCAATAGACAACTTGTGACATTGCGATGGACCTCTTTTCTTAAAATCATCTTCAGTGAGATCGTTAACATTTGGCAGTTCAATCTGCTCTTCATTCTCAGTCGTCGTTTTCATCGGCTTGTCATTTGAGTCTGTACTTGTCCTTGCCATATTCCCCTCCATTCAATGTCGTATGTCCATATTCAGCAATAAAGAAACCAGTGAAAAAAGTATTGTTAAAAACAATGCTAATAGCAATGGTCAAAGCAAAGTTTTCATCATTTGACCATGGCATATTGGGAGTGCTTAAGAAATAAAAACCTCCATGGCGTTTACTCCAAAGAAATATGCTTATGTAAAACAGATCAAATGAGTTAACGGTTAATATAATATTATTTATATAACTAGTTATTACTATAGATAGTTACAGTACTAATAACAACTTACAATCAACATTTACTATGTTTATTCGTATATAACTATCAAATTATTTCCATAATGATTGTTAATAATTTTTTATACATCAAAAAAAATGAAGCGAAGATCATTTTTTTTGATTTTTTATTTCATGACCGTTTTCACACACCCATCAAAAAAAAACAATGTTTTAAGCAATATTTTTAGCCATGAAATAAACATTGCTAAAAACATTGCTTAAAACATTGTTTTGATTCTTGCCGTGCCACATTTCAACTTAACGCGACTTAATGCCAACATAGCATTGTTTTTACCATTGCAAAAAACTTTGTTTGTAAAATTGTTTTCAGAGTAGTTTTCTTAAATACAAAAAAATGATGATCGAGCTTTGTTTTAAGCATTATTTTTATAATTGTTCAGTAAAATCAAATTTTCCATGCCGAGTAATAGTGTAATATTTTCAGCACTATTGACTTTTCTTAAATTTGTGGTATACTGCATTCTGCTTTTTTTATTTTATGGAGGTACACATGACTTGAGCCCCGTTCTTTTTCATATTTATTATAGATATGCTTAAGAATAGGAGGTCAATATGACCAAAGAGAAAAAAATGAGCTTGTCTGAAACCATCATCAGAACCCCCAACCCTCACGCAAAATACACTGCAAGGACTTGCGGGCGACTGACGATGATTTGGAGAAGTGATCCCCAATATCTCACGCACCACAACGAGCCATATCAGGGATCACTTTTTAACGGCGGGCAATACAGTCGTTTCGCAAAAAAATTTGCGACGATTGAGAATGAGCCGGACTGGTTCATTACGCTGAACTTCGACACTAGCGTGTGGAAGAGAATTGACGAAGACACCTGCGAAAGGGCGTATGACGTCTTTCAGGCGTACACAAACCTAGTCATGACGAATTTTCCCGGTGCTTGGTTTGGGTGGGGCGCTGAACTTGCCTTCCGCAACACGGGTTTGCATTTCCACACTTTCGGCTCTTTCGGCCAAGAGCTAGAAAGAGAGCAAAGGGTCTTTCTGATGAGAACCTGGCTGGAGATGACGGGCAGCACAAATAAGAGCGCGTTTAAGCCAGTTAAGGCTGAAAGCTCGATTCGTGGCTACCTTTTTTCACCAGAGAAGAAAGCCCGAAAAGAGCAATTCAGGGATATGTTTCCCGGCCGACACATGTTCGGCATTGTTGGCAAGAAAAACATCACCTTCGCCAAGGCCTCGAAGGCATACCCTATTAGCCACGAAAAGAAGCTGATGATTGAGCGGCTTGTTCTGGACAGGGTGTACTTACGCAACGACCTCGATCCAACGCGCTTTCTCAAGTACGTTAGGCGAGAATTTTACCACTTTTCATTTTACCCAAAGGAGGTTGTCGATGAGATAAGACAAATTATTAAAGACCGTAAATACTAAACAATTGTTGCCCCGGCTGAAGTACCAGCCGGGGCAACTTAATTTATATAAGGCTTGGTATTTGGAAGGAGAAGCAATGAAAACAGCATTTCTTGAGATGAACCATATAAACGCTAACAGATATAAAGAGATTAAAGATATTTTCATGCATCAATGAACCCGCAGTGCATGACATACTTAGAATTAGCAGATTTTTTAAATTTATCGCCCGGCACCGTCAGAAACAACTGGCGAAGCTACCCCCATTTTTTTGTCACTCCCGCTTCCTTCAAAAGTGAAAATTTACGGGGCGCGCGATTTAATCAAGATGATATTTTGCAATATTTTAAAATGCTGACGGAGAACAACAATGGCAATACTCGAAATCGTGAAAAAGAATGGAGTCGTGTTCCGAGCCTACTTCAAGTTTCAGGGGCACCAGTACTCAAAAATTTGCTACAGCCGAAAAGAGGCAAAGGAGTGGGAGCACGACGCAAAACTGGCTCTCAGTCAGCAGCAAGCTACGCCTCCGAGTTTGATGTATTCCCATGCTAGCAGGGTCTACTTGCAGGACTGCAAGGTGCGGTTGACGCCCAACACGTTTCTTGAGCAAAAACGCCACCTCTGCGAGTTTGCGGTTTTCCTTACGAAGGATGTCGCCATGACTGACATCACGAAGGCCATCGCTACCAGTTTCATACGTTCAATTGAAAGTGAGCGTGGGGGCAAAGCTGCTGATCGCCGCATACGCACTTTGAAAGCCCTCTGGAATTGGCACAAGGACGCTGTTCCACGGAACCCCTGGCGTTTTGTTGCCAAACCCGCTGTGGAACAATACGTCAAGTATGTGCCCACCCCTGACGACATCAGCAAGGTTCTTGCTGCGGCAAAACCGTGGCAAGCTGATTTGCTCAACACGCTGCTGCTCACAGGGGCCAGAGTAAGCGAAATTCTCAACCTAACGTGGGAAGACGTTGCCGAGCACTCATTGAAGCTTTGGACGAGGAAGCGCAAGGGAGGGGCAAGGCAGTACCGGACTTTGCCCATAGGCAGCAGCTTACATGCCATTATAACGGCCCAAAGGGCGATAACAGGCAACACGACCCATGTTTTCATCAATCCCAACACTGGAGGGCCGTATTCAACTCGCCAGCAAACCATACGGGATATGATGAAAAACCTTTGCAAGAAGGCTCAGGTCAAAAGCTTTGGTTTTCATGCCATACGGCATTTTTTCGCCGTGAGCCTTATCCAGTCACAACAGGCGGGTTTGACGGACATTCAGCTTCTCTTGGGGCATCAGAGGGCCACAACGACCGACATCTACCTGAAAAGCGTGTCGCCAGACATCAACCACTTGGCGGCTATTATTGAAAGTGCGGTTCAGCCAGCAGCTAGCCGTATGCACGAGGTTGAAGCCGACGGATAATTCTAAATGGCCATAGCGCTCAAGGGCGGGTTGATTTACGGCAACCCGCCCTATTTTAACTTGACACAACTGACAGTACTCCCGTTGCAAACAAGCCTAACGTAAGCGTTTTAGGGCCTTTTGGGGTCGTCGTTGACAAGTCATACCCTACTTAATATTCAGCTTAAAATTAAAATTTGAGCAGGTTTTGTCGAAAAATTTGACGATCTTCTACGACGCGAACAATCGGACATTGAGATTTTGAGGGCTTCAGGATAATCACGTTCTTTTTTGGTAGCGAGCTAGACTGTGATCAGATATCATGCAAAGAGGGATTACCTTGAAGCACTCGGAAGGATCAAACTATGCCTATCAACAGAAGCAACCCAGACAGATGGAAAGAAGATATTAACCAATCTGTCGATTTATATAACTCATGGTTTATGGAGTTTGCGCCCAAGGCTTTTCGTAAAACTCGGCTGAGCACTGCCACCCGTGTAGAGGAGGCTTTGAACGCCACGACCAACCTCACTAATATTTCTTCAGAACTATTAAGGAACCACCCTGAAGTATTGCCAATTCTAAGAATGTCCACTTGTCCACCAATAGCTCGCGATAGGCTTATAGGTTTGGCGGGAATTTCAAAAACTCTTGTCACTAGCATGGAAGACACGGTGAATCCAAGAATCCCTCCGCGCATCCCCACGGAACGTCTTGAAAGTGATCTAGAACGGATTTGCTACATCATACAAAAAATGGCCGACCCAGACATTTTCACTTGGCTTAACCGTGCAGTTCCTGCCTCTGACATTGAAGTTTCTCGGGCCGCCACAATTGTGGCAGACAGGTTGTGTGGAGCCGTTTCAGACCCAATTATTCGCAACGCCCAAGAAAAACGGCAACTGAACGCCATCGGCAAGTGGCTAAAACACAACGGGTACAGACACATAGAGGGGACAAAATTCAACGAAATGCCACCAGGAACTTATTCATTTAGGACAAATGTTCCTGTTTCAATTTCGGGTAGCGGTGATACCGCTAAGGTGAACATACCAGTTGATGTTGTGATTATGCCTCTAAAATCCGCTAGCGGTGATTTACCTCTCTTAATTGAGGCAAAATCTGCGGGAGATTTCACAAACGTCAATAAGCGACGAAAAGAAGAAGCGCAAAAGATGGCGCAACTTAAGATAACATATGGTAACGAAGTAAGATTTGGATTATTTCTATGTGGATACTTTGACTCAGGCTATCTTGGGTACGAAGCAGCAGAAGGGATAGATTGGGTATGGGAACACAGAATCGACGACTTGGCTCTATTCGGATTATAGACGACAACCTAGAGAAGTTGCGGGTATCCATGCAGATGGCTTTGGATTCCTGCAAAACAATTAATGAACGCCGAAAACTTGGCCAGTTCTCAACTCCAACAGCATTAGCACACGACATAGTTGCATTCGGCCTTGACTGCGTTGACACCACAAAAAATATCCGTTTTTTTGACCCTGCTTTTGGTACTGGCGCATTTTACTCTGCATTATTACAGGTTGCGGGAGAGCAGCGCATATCCAAGGCAACCGCCATTGAGATAGATCCATTATTTGCAAAGGCTGCAAATAAACTTTGGCTTAGCCACAAGATAAATATAATAAATGATGATTTTACTACCTCAGAACCTGATGACAAGTATAATTTGATTATATGCAATCCTCCTTATGTTCGACACCACCTCATAGCAAGTGACCGAAAAAGAGAGATTAGAAACAAGACTGAAGATGTCTCTGGAGTAAAATTATCTGGCTTTGCCGGGCTTTACTGCCACTTTCTATTGCAGTCCATCCAATGGATGAATGATAACGCAGTTGCCGGTTGGCTTATTCCAAGTGAATTTATGGATGTGAACTATGGCGCGGCAATTAAGACCTTTTTACTATCAGATGTTGAGTTGTTTCGAATACATAGATTTGACCCAAAGAATACACAATTCGAGGATGCCTTAGTGTCATCTGCGATTGTATGGTTTAGAAATAAGAAACCTAACAATCACAGCGTAGTATTTTCTTATGGAGGTTCACTGGCCCAACCGCAAAAATCCATAACTATAACGGTTGACTCGTTAAAACGAGAGCCAAAGTGGACGAGATTTCCATGCCAGTTACAAAAAGCTTCCAAGCAGGCCGCGCCAAAGCTAAAAGATTATTTTGACGTAAGACGGGGCGTCGCGACTGGAGGAAATGACTTTTTCATTTTGGAGGAATCACGCATAAAAGCGTTGGGACTGACGCTTGAATTTTTCCGCCCTATCTTGCCCAGCGCAAGATTCCTTAAAACAACTGAAATTGAGGCAGACGCTCATGGATATCCTATTCTTCCGCAGAGACTTTTCCTATTGGATTGCCGGTTAAACGAGGAGGAAGTCAGAGCAAGATATCCTCGATTGTGGCAATACCTTGAAAGTGGCAAAGACAGCATCGCGACTGGCTATCTTTGTAAGATGCGGAAATGTTGGTATTTCCAAGAACAGCGCGATGCCCCAATGCTGGTATGTACTTATATGGGACGTGCTAGTAGCGAACGATCTAATGCGTTCAGATTCATTCTTAATAACTCACAAGCAACAGTCACAAACTCATACCTGGCACTTTACCCTAAAGAAAAGCTCTCCGAACGAATCGCATGCGTCCCCTCGCTAAAAAGAACAATTTGGGAAATGCTAAACAGATTGCCCTCAGACAGCATGCATACCGAGGGCCGTGTGTACGGTGGTGGGTTACAAAAAATTGAACCAAAAGAACTATTGAACGTCAGCCTTCCTTGTTCATTGGAATTTTAACCCAAATTTTCTCCACAGATCGAGCCAAAGTATGCATGACGGTATGCATGGCCGTCGCGCACTCGCTAAAAGCATACCCATTTTAGACGCGAAAACGGCGTGTTGCTATCTAAAGCAACACGCCGTTTTTATTATGCATTAATGGCGGAGAGGGTGGGATTCGAACCCACGTAGGAGCTATTAACCCCTAACTCGATTTCGAGTCGAGCGCGTTACGGCCAGCTTCGCTACCTCTCCGCAGGTCAGGGCGTTGCGCCCGCGACCGGAAGGCTGTCTATAGCGCATCTTTTTTTGAATGGCAATGGCCAAGCGTTACAGTGAACTACCTGCGTTCCAGTGCGGCCGTCACTTCCAGTGCGTCGGCCTGTTCCGGGTCATCGTGCAGCGCGCGCAGGGCCATGTCTTCTGCCTTAGGGCGTTTGTGCCAGGCAAGATACAGCTTCGCCATCTTGCCGTAAGTGGAAGGGTGCCCGCCAAAGGTTCGCAGCACCGCCCTGTAGACGTTCTCGGCCTTTTCGTATTCGAGCAGTTCCATCCAGGCGGCCACCGCGCCGGTATAGGCGGCAGGGTCGCGCGGCTGTTTGGCAATGGCCTCTTCGTACGTCTCGGCGGCTTCCTGATGCAGACCGGCGGCGGCAAAAATCTGGGCCACCTGAACGCGGATGCCGTCCTCCTGACTGAATTCTTCAATCACGCGCTTGAGAAAGGCGCGCCCCTTGGCGGTCTGCCCTTCGCGTATAAACTGCAGCCCCGTATCAATAAGATGCTTTTTTCTTTCCATACGGGCTGTGGCTTCTGCCTGAACGCAGTTTTCGGATTCTTTTTGCAGAATCTTGGCAAGGCCGTCCATCACAGTGGCCAGTGCCGCTTCCTTGCCCTGCTGAAAGGGGATATTCTTGGGGTTGCCCGTCCGGGCCGGGTCCAGCAGCGGCTGCATGCACGGATGGTGCACCAGCGTGGACAGAAAATCATTGATCTGGATGTCCAGTTCCGCCCGGGCGGTGCGCAGCATCTTGACCTCGGCCATGCGGCGCAGAGCCTCGCACATGACCAGGAGCGAGCGCTCCACCTCATCCTTGCGCAGATAGCCTAAGGCTCTTGCCACATTTTCGCGTATGTCCTTGGGCGCGGTTGTCAGCATGTCGGCTCCGTCTGTCGCCAGTGTGCCTGTACGGTTTTCTCGCTCTGCTTCAGAATTTCAAAAGCCGCCCGAGGCAGCAGAAAATCCACCCTCCGGCCAGCCAGCCACAAGCTGCGCAGGCGCGACGCGCTCACGTCCAGCCAGGGCAAGGGCAGAAAATGCGCCAGCCCGCCGCCGGGCAAGGCCATACAGGGGCCGTCGCCCACAAGGGGGGGGAGCTCGCGGGCTTCGGGCCACAGCCGCCAGGCCGTGGCGATCACGTCCTGCGCTGTCTGCCCGTCGCGCGGCACCACAACAAAGTTGCACAGGCCCGGCAGTTCCAGCCCTCTGTGCCATGTGGGCAGCAGGGCAAAGTCCGGGCTGCCCAGGATGAAATACAGTTCTGTTTGCGGCTCGGCCTTACGATAAGCCAACAGCGTGTCCCATGTATAGGACGGCCCCTGCCGCTGCCCCTCAAGCCTGTTGCAGCGCAGAAAGGGCAGGTCGGTGATGCTGGCCTCCACCATGCGGGCGCGCAGATCAAAGGGCAGCATGCCTGTCATGGTTTTGTGCGGCGGCACGGCACAGGGCACGAGGTCCACGCCGCTCACCAGAGGAGCCAAAGCTTCGGCGGCCTCAATGGCCAGGCGCAGATGCCCCACATGCGGGGGATTGAAGCTGCCGCCCAAAATGGCCCGGCCAGCGCGCGGGCCTGCCGTCACGTCGGAAGCCGTTCCGTCGGAAACAACCACACCGGGAGCCGCCGCGCCGGAAACCGCCCCGTCGGAAGCCATCACATCGGATTCCTTGCCGTCGGGAGCCGCCGCGCCGGGAGCCGGGCCGTCCGTCGCCTCGTGTGAGCCGGGTTTCGCCGTCACTACTGCCGCACCTGCCCTTGCCCAAGTACCACAAACTTGGTGGTGGTCAGTTCTTTCACACCCATGGCCCCGTAGGCGTGCAGCTTGGAGGTGGAGATGCCGATTTCCGCCCCAAGGCCAAGCTGGCCGCCATCATTGAAGCGGCTGGACGCATTGACGGCCACCATGGACGCGTCGGCCTCGCGCAGAAAGCGCATGGCCTTGGCGTGGTCGTTGGTGCAGATGATTTCCGTGTGGTTTGAGCCGTAGCGGGCAATGTGATCCAGGGCTTCGTCCATATCCGCGACCACGCGCACGGCAAGGGTGAGGTTGTGGAACTCCTGCCCGAGATCCTCGGGTTTCTGGGGCACGACGCTGCCTGCGGGGGCCTTGTCCATAAGCGGCAGGGCAGTGGCGTCGGCGCGAAATTCCACACCGGCGGCGCCGAGTTTTTCCGCCACCATGGGCAGAAAACGCGCGGCCACGTCCTTGTGAACCAGCAGGCATTCCAGCGCGTTGCACACGCCGGGGCGCTGCACCTTGCCGTTGAACACGATGTCCAGAGCCTTCTCGAGGTCGGCGTCCGGCTCGATGTAGGCGTGGCACACGCCCTTGAAATGCTTGAGCACGGGCATGGTGGCGGCCTCGGTAACGGCGCGCACAAGACCTTCGCCCCCACGGGGGATGATGACGTCAATGTACTGGTCGAGTTTGCACAGGGCGTTGACGGCCTCATGTCCGGGCACGGTCACAAGCTGCGCGGCTTCGGCTGGCAGACCAGCCTGCACCATGGCATCCTGAAGCGCCTGCGCCAGGGCCGTGTTGGAATGCAGGGCCTCGCTGCCGCCGCGCAGGATAACGGCGTTGCCAGCCTTGATGCACAAAATGGCCGCGTCAATGGTGACATTGGGGCGGGCCTCGTAAATCATGGCGATGACGCCGAGGGGAATGCGCATCTTGCCCACCAGCAGACCGTTGGGGCGCTGCCACTGGCTTTCGGTGGCGCCCACCGGATCGGGCAAATTGGCGACGTGCGCGCAGGCCGCGCGCATTTCTTCCATAATGGCGGGGGTGAGCGTGAGGCGGTCAAGGCGGGCGGAGTCCTGCCCGGCGCTCCTGGCGGCTTCAACGTCACGGGCGTTGGCGGCCAGAATGTCAGCCTCGCGCTGGCGCAAAATTTCGGCCAATCCCAGCAGAGCCCTGTTTTTGGATTCGGGCGTAGCCCTGGTCATGGCGCGCGCCGCGTTTTTTGCCTGCGCGCCAAGGCGCGCCATTTTTTCCGATGGCGTCATGCGAACTCCTTGTAACAGCGGCTGTGGGCGCGCGTTTGCGGTCCTGGCCGGGGATATTTGTTTTGACAGAAGGACTGTTTGTGGCCTATGAAGAAGACTTCCGTCCTGAGTCCGTCCTCACGTGCGCGCTCTGCTTGCACGCCGGAAATGGCGGCGATCTCGCCCCTAAGGAGTTTTTGATACATGAATCCGCAAAAGAATCAAGGCGCGGACGACGCGCCCCTGCTGCGTGACCTGCAACTGGAAGTAAGCCAGGAGAGTGCGCCTCTTCTGCAATTCATGCTGCGTCATGCCGGTCTTATCGCTGGCGTGCTGGTGCTGTTTCTTCTGGTGCTCATAGGTACCGGCATCTATAACTGGCACGGCGACTCCCGGGCGGGAGAAGCCCGCGACGCCCTGGCGCGCACCCTTATTCAAAATCAGGGCGCGGATCAGGTCAAGGCTCTTTCGCAACTGGCGGAGGGCGCGCCCTCTTCCACCCGTTTTGCCGCCTATATGGCCCTGGCGCACAGCGCCCTTGAAAACGGCGATTACGCCACAGCCGCCCAGGCTTACGGCAAGGCCGCCAAAAGCACTGACGGCGCTTTCAGCCTGTCTGCTTCGCTTGGCGAAGCCGGAGCCCTGCTCAAGGCTGGCAAAAACGCCGAAGCCTTGACTCTGCTGCAAGGACTGCAAAACACCCAGCCCGGTGCGGCCAACGCTCCGCAGCTGCGGCAGATGATGGCTGAAGCCGCCATTGCCGCCGGTCAAAATGAACTGGCGGCCCGCACATATCTGGCCCTGGCCCGTGAGACTGACGGCGTCAACAGCAGCTATTTGCGCGCCCGCGCTGCCGAGCTTGACCCCAAGCTGGCCGCTGCGGAAGCCGCGCCCAGCGCTCCGGTCGCCAAGGCCGTTCCGGATGCGGACAAGGGCGGTCAAAAGCCCGTGCAGCCAGAACCGGCAAAGCCGTAACGATTTCATACAACAACCCGCAGCATGCACAGCACTGCGGGTTGTTGTGCAATAAAAGCGCGCCCACCCGGGCGCACATTGCATTTAGCAGAAGCGGCCCGCGTGCCACGCGCCGGGGCCGGGAGGAAGCATGAGCAACAACCCCCTGTTGCACGGCGCTCACGGTGAGCGTCATTTGTTGTTGGGCAACGAGGCCATCGTGCGCGGCGCTCTTGAGGCGGGCGTGCACATCGTCACCTGTTATCCGGGCACGCCTTCATCCGAAGTGCCGGACACGTTTCACCGCATCGGCGGTGAAGGGCGTTACCGGCTGGAGTATTCCGTCAACGAGAAGGTCGCCATGGAAGTGGCGGCGGGCGCTGCTCTGGGCGGCGCTCTGAGCCTTGTGACCATGAAGCACGTGGGCCTCAACGTGGCCGCCGACCCGTTGTTCACGGCCGTGTACACGGGTCTGCCCGGCGGGCTGGTGGTGCTCACCGCTGACGACCCCGGCTGTCACTCCAGCCAGAACGAGCAGGACAACCGCTATTACGCGCGTTTTGCCATGCTGCCCTGTTTCGAGCCTGCCTCGGCACAGGAAGCCAAGGACATGACCCGCGCGGCCTTCAGCCTTGCCCGCCAGCTTGAGCAGCCCGTGCTGCTGCGCACCACTACGCGCATCAGTCACATGCGCGGGCCGGTGGACTTTGACGATTTGCCAGCACCGCAGCCCAAGGTGGACTTTCGCCGCGAACCCTCGCGTTTCGTGCCCGTGCCCGCCGTGGCGCGCAGGCGGCATGTGGCGCTGGACGAAATTGTGGCCCGTGCCCGCCAGATTGCGGAGCAAAGCCCTTTCAATACGGTTACCGAACCCTCGACCCCCACGGATCTGGGCATCATTGTCAGCGGCGTCACGCGCAATTATCTGGCCGACGCGCTTTCTGCCAATGACTGGACAGACCGCGTGCGCGTGCTGGAACTGGGCATGACCTGGCCCCTGCCGGAAGAAAAAATCTGCACCTTCCTGAACCAGTGCAAGCGCGTGCTGGTGCTGGAAGAAGGGGAAGACCTGCTGGAGCAGGACATCCGCGCTCTGGCGCAGAAGCGCGGGCTGACCGTGCTCATTGACGGCAAGAATGACATTCTCACGCATCAGGGCGAGTATTCCACCACCCTTGTCACGCGCGATCTTGCGCAGTGGCTGGGAGTTTCCTGTAGCGTGCAGGAACCGCGCAGCGCCGAGCCGGATCTGCCGGGCCGTCCGCCCAACCTTTGCCCCGGCTGTTCGCACAGGGCCGTGTACTATACGGTGCGCCAGGTTTTCGGCGACGACGCCTACTATTCCAGCGACATCGGCTGCTACACCCTGGGGCTTCTGCCGCCCCTGCGCACAGCGGATTTTCTCGTCTGCATGGGTTCGTCCATCTCGGCGGGCAGCGGTTTTGCTCGCGCCTCCGAGAAGCCGGTCATCGCCTTTATCGGCGACTCCACCTTTTTCCATTCCGGCATGACGGGGCTGGCCAACGCTGTTTTCAACCAGCACAACGTGCTCATGGTCATTCTGGACAACGGCACCACGGCCATGACGGGCCACCAGCCCAACCCCGGCATGTTGCAGGATGTGCTCGGCGGCATGAGCAGCCACATGGACATTGAGACCATCGTGCGCGGCATGGGCGTGACCCAAGTGGCCAAGGTGCGGGCCTTCAACATCAAGACTCTGACCAAGACGCTGGAAGAAATGAAGAGCAAGCCCGGCGTGCGTGTGCTCATCACCGAAGAGCCCTGCGTGCTGTATGCCCGCCGCCAGCTCAAAAAGACCTCGCCCCAGGTGGCGGAGGTGGCGCAGCAGGGGCCTGAGGCCATGCGCTGCCTTGAGCAGCTTGCCTGCCCCGCCTTTTACCGCAGTGGGGACAATCTGGCCGTGGACGCGACCCTTTGCACGGGCTGCATGGTATGTTTGCAGGTGGCCCCCGGGGCCTTCAAGGCGCGCAAGCGTCAGGGATAGGTGAGAACAATGACTATGCAGAACAACCAGAAACGCATGCGCGTGTATTTTACTGGTGTGGGCGGGCAGGGCACCCTGACCGCCACGACCCTGCTGGCCCGTACGGCCCTTGAAGCCGGGCTGGACGTTGTGGCTGGCGAGGTGCACGGCATGGCCCAGCGAGGCGGCGTGGTTGAATCCGTCATGCTGCTCGGCGGCTGGCGTTCGCCCAAACTGGATCTGGGCGAGGCCGATGTCATGCTTGGCTTTGAACCTTTGGAAACCCTGCGCGGCCTGCCTTACCTCAAAAAGGGCGGCGCGGTGTTTTCCAGCAGCGATCCCATGCCGCCGTTAAGCGTGTCGCTGGGCAAGGCCGACTATCCCCCCTTGAGCCGCATTGAAGCCAGCGTGCGCGAAGTGGCGGGGCTGTGCCATTTCATCCCGTGTCGTGAACTGGGAATGCAGGCAGGCTCCGTGCAGAGCGGCAATACCGTACTTTTGAGCGCCGTTTGCGCTTCGGGCGTTTTGCCCTTTGGCGTTGACGCGCTTGAAGCGGCCATCAAAAAATTCCTGCCGGCCAAGCTTCAGGAAGTGAACCTGCACGCTCTGGAACTGGGGAAGAAGGCCCTTAAGGGCTGATAGCGTCGTTTTTAGGGAAACGCTGATTTATTCCCTTTGGCGGCGTTGCTTCCTTTTTTTGAAACAGTCGAGGACGTAAGAGTCCACTCCTGCTTCAAAAAAAGATCGCGCCTTGCCAAAGGAAACAACTTCGCGTTTCCAGGAGGCTCTTTAATCAGTGCTTCCTTAGATTATAATTGCCAAAGGCGGCCCGGCTTTGAAGTCGGGCCGCCTTTTTTGCATATTGGGCGTACTATCTGGAAGGCGCTGTTGCTGTAGCCCCCTCTCCGGATCAGAAACCACCTTGTGGAGATGCTACACTATAATAAGAGTTTTAGGGGGTGGGGGCGTGGGGGAGGAGACCCTTTTGCAAAAGGGTCCCTCCCCCACAAAGCAGCATACTCAATTTATTCGTAATCAACCCCATTCTCTTCCAACTGTTCCTTTTGCCTGGCGGCCTTGAGCTGGCCGCAGGCCGCCTTGATGTCCTGTCCCTTGCTTTTGCGCAGGATGGCCGTGACGCCGCGATCCCAGAGGTATTTCTCAAAAGCCAGCACGCGCTCATGGCTGGGCGCGGCGTAAGGCGAGCCTTCAGCGGCATTATACACAATGAGGTTCAGCTTGCCTTTGACGGAGTTGACCAGGGGCACCAGCTCGCGCGCGTGTTCCAGCCCGTCGTTGACGCCGCCGAGCAGCAAGTACTCAAAGGTGATGCGTTCCCGCGTGTTGAGCGAGTATGACTGGAGCGTGGCCATAAGGCGATCCAGAGGCCAGCGGGCGGCCTTGGGCATGATGCGGGCGCGCAATTCCTGATTGGGCGCGTGCAGCGAAACCGCCAGAAAAGCCAGGCCGCATTCGCCCAGTTCCTTGAGGTTTTTTTCAATGCCGCAGGTGGAAACCGTGATGCGGCGCGGCGAAAAGTTCAGTCCCTTGTCGCTGTTGAGGCTGACCAGCGAGCGCATGACTTCGTTAAAATTCAGCAGGGGTTCGCCCATGCCCATAAAAACGATGTTGCGCAGCATGGGCCAGTGCAGACGCGTGTCGCCCAAATGCTCGCGGGCTACCAGTATCTGCCCGAGAATCTCGGCCATGGTCATGTTGCGCTCAAAGCCCATCTGCCCTGTGGAGCAGAAGGTACAGCCCATGGCGCAACCAACCTGACAGGAAAGGCATTGGGTCCAGCGGCGTACGCCTTCACGCGAGTCCGAGGGGATGAGGACGGTTTCCACCTGCGCGCCGTCTTCAAGGCGCAGCAAGAACTTGGTGGTTCCGTCCTGGCTTTCTTCCACGGCGGTCACTTCAGGCCAGACGATGCAGGCCTTGGCGGCCATACGTTCGCGGCAGGGCCGGGAAATGTTGGTCATGATGTCGAAATCACGGGCCATGCGCTGCCAAATCCATTGCCAGATCTGCATGGCGCGGAACTTGGGTTCGCCCAGTTCGGCCTGCGTCCATGCTTCCAGTTCTGGAAGGGTGAGATTGAGAAGGTTGATCATGCTGTCCTGCCGGGGCCGGGGGCGTCCTGGCTGCTGGTTGGTGTTACGGCCTCGCCTTGTGCGTGAAGGCCCGCCCTTTGTTTACCGGGAGGAGGAAAAGAGTACAAGGGGATTTGTTTGGGTGGGGGGCATTACACGACACCCGCAGATTTACTGGCCTTCTGCATTAGTTCAAGCCACTCTTGAAGAGTATTGCTTCTTTTAGTTGGGTAGCAGTGCACCCTTTTCTCCTTAAATTAGGCCGCCCTTAGGGGATAAATTTTTCGATTTATGGCCTGTGGATGGCCGTGTTTTGTGGGGAATAATAATCAGCATGGTAAAAGCAATAATAGTAAAGTAGTTTTTCATTGTATTCGTTCGGTGTCCAGTTTAGATAGAGAAAAGGAGGATTATGTTGTTTTAGTAATAAAGTAATCTTATAATCTCCTTGCTATGTATGCGCAAATAAAATGTTTCTTTGAAAAAAGTAATAAATTGTATAGTCTTTGCCAAGTTTCATGCTAATGCAGAAAGATTCAAAGGCGAAATTAAATTATACGATTATTATCGAAGGGGTCTAGCGTGCCGCATTGCCGATGTGGGCTTGTTGATAAGGGGTACGCGCCAATCTTCTGAGGTATGCGTGGGTTGGTGGGAGGCTCAACTGTCAAGTTTGATGTCAAGCTTCATAAGCGTTCTGTGAATAGAATCGAAGCGTTCTCAAAAAATTATTGTTGCAAATGCGGTATAAACCCTTCTGCAATTGCGCTTTTGGTACATGAAACGAGGTAATTTTTTTATTGGTTTTTTGTGCTCATTTTGGAAGCATGGAGAATGACAGGCCACGACTGATTAAGCAAATTAAGAAGTATTTTTTAAAAAAGAGTGTCGTTATATAATGATAAAGAATTATCTCTGCCTTGAAAAGGCTGTAAGGGTTGTCAATGCATTTGCAACTCTAGTAATTGCTGCTTGTGTTGCGTTTTTAACGTACCAACAATATTTAGTCCAAAAGAGTCTTTCCGAACCTTTTTTCAATCTTAAAATTGAAGGGCGATACGATGATGGCCTAAAAAAATTTGTTGATGACTTCTTGGTAGTTAGAAATGATGGAGCGCATGCTAGGAATATTATTGTAGATAGCGAAACTTTTTTCTTGATAAATGATTTAGACCAAAAATTTAAATATAAAAAGTTTTACATCCCGGCAAGTTATTATACTGCATCATTTCACACCGGGAACTCACAGGGAATAATTGTAAAAAGCTTTACATTTCAAAATAGGTTAACACTCATGAATGCAATAAATAAAATTATAGAGAGTAGGATAATAATGGATATATCCGTTGTTTCGTTTACAACTATTTCATACAGGACTATTACAGGAGAAAAAAGAAAGATTTTTTTTCGTAATGAAATAGAAATAGATGAAATGCCAGATTTTATTTATTCAATGAGACATATGAGAAAGTTAGATATAGAAAACCTTTCATACTCTAGCATTTGCGAACATGTTGCTGAGGGTTCGATAATACCAATCTCTCAATCGCAATAAAATCATTGCCAGCATCAGCGTCTTTTTTTGCTGTCCTGAGAACTCGGCCTTTCCTCCATTTATTAGCTCTCATTTTTGTCTTTGTTTTACGGCGCTGCAAATTTTGGGCTGATGGGTATATCCTTTAGCACTTCCAACAGAGTGTATTAGCATTAACGTGACATTATGTTCCTAATGGACTATTTTTATTCTGGATTCAGATTAAGATTGTAACGTGAAACACAACCTCTTATGAAACAGAGGGGAGTGTTTTTGTTATAAGTGCATTACTAGGCCTCGCTATGATAGTATACGTACGTTGTCCAGGAATGACATATGACAAATACTTGCGAATTATATGGTCAAAGGGCAATCCATGATAATATCAGTTGGTTATTTCGAAAGGGTAAGAAATTAACATAAGGGCATTTTATTGCTCGAATGATGCTCTATGTAAGTAAATTGGGTGCATGTGATTTATTATTAGTTGCCGCCTCGCTTGCGAATGAACCACGGGGGATTGAGGGGCGCTATATGCGTAAAACTAATAGACTCAACAATTGCACTATCCGTCTTTTGTCGTCCACCGCCTGTCTTGTGGATAACCCCCAAAAGGGCCGTCCCCTTTTGCAGAGACGGCCCCAATAGAGCAATATAAACTATACTGCCAGGCTGCTGCAATTACCCTACAGACTTCCGCGCGTAGTCCCGCACAAAAAGCACTGCTGAATCCAGATCCGTGACCTCTCCGGCAATCTGCGCCTTGAGCAGGGCATCACGAATAACCCCCACCTGCGGGCCAGGTGAAAGCTTTGTTTCGCTCATGATCTCATTGCCGTTGAGCAGGGGTTCCAGCATCTGTTCCGGCGTTTCCGCGCGGTCCAGATACTTCATATTGTGGTTGAACGAGGTGGGGATGCCGTCACGCGCCTTGAGGTCCGCCCGCGCCATGGCGATAAGACGGGGGTAATCGTCCAGCGCCTTGAAGCGGCGTATGCCCCTGTCCGTCATCATGAAGTGGAAGCGCATGTGATTGCGCACCAGGTTGCACAAAAGGTCGATGTCTTCCTGGGTAAAGTGCAGGCGGCGCAGTATCTTGCGCGTGACCTTGGCGCCGACGCGGTGGTGCTGGTAGTAGGTCCACAGGCCGTCATAGTACTCGCCGGTGTAGAGCTTGCCCACATCGTGAAAGAGCATGGCCATGGTGCCCAGCCAGTCGTAGTGAAAATCCTCTTCGGGATAGCGCTTCATGCACTCGAGCGTGTGTTCGAACACGTTTTCGGTGTCGCCTTCCTTGTTGCGCATCTGCGTCAGGCAGGAGAGCGACGCCACCTCGGGGATGAGCCCCTGAAGAATATGAGCGTCAAACAGCAAGCGGACGAAGCGGTACATGTTTTCGGCGGCAACCTTGCGCCATTCATCCATGATGTCGGTGGCGGGCACGTAATCAAGCACACGGCTGGAGGCGCGGATAATGGCCAGCCAGGTGTTGGGCTCAATGGGCAGATCAAAGTTGGCGGCAAAACGCAGGGCGCGGACAGCCAGCAGATAGTTGTGGCGCAGGGTCTCGTCCGGCAGGCCCGCGAGGCAGATGGCTCCGCTCTTGATGTCTTCAAAACCGTCATACACGTCACCACTGGGTTCGGGCGCATTGAAGCCAGTAAGGCGCAGCTTGAGGCGTTCTTCCGGGCTCAAGAGTGCGATCATCGTGGGCGTGATCCTGACCAGCGAAAGTTCGGGGTGCCCGGCGGCGGCCACTTCAAGAGGATAAAAACGGAATGTGACGCCGTTTTCTTCCATAACGGCCAGTGCCCGATTTTCGGATGTGGGCGTGGCTTTGGGAAAAAGCTTGAACAGGGTGTCCATGTCCGGCTCGCAGGCAATGTCCACGGCCAGATGGTTAACCTTCTGGAGCAGATGTTCCTGCAAGGGGGCATTGATGACATGCGCGTCATAGCCGTTGCGCAAAAAAGTTTTGCAAATGGTTATGGCGTCTTTAAGCGCTTGCTGCATCGTGATCTCCTTGCAAATAATGATGGCAATGGTCTGTACTATGCCTTTTGGGGGCAATGAAAGTCAAGCATGCCGCCTTGTTGAGCTTATGGCTCTGACTACGCGCCAGCGGCTTTGAACGTGTTGGCGCGTGCGCCTGTGCAAAGGCTTTGCCGTGTTTTTGTTTTTTCACGCGGGCGTGGTTGCGGGCGGCTCCGCGCGCTTCAAGGTTCACAGGCTCTGATAAGGGAATTTTATCACAAAGGGATGATAGATGAAAGCCCCCGTGCGAACACGGGGGCTTTGGTAACGGATTTTTTCACCGTATGGCCGACCTCATGGTCAACCTAGTCGTGCATGTGATCCACTTCCATCTTGACGCCAAGGGCGATACGCCAGAGCAGCGAGAGCACCAGAGCGCCGACGCCGTAGACGCCGAGAGCCACGGCAATTTCCTTGGCGCTGGGCATGTAGGGCGTGAAGGCTTCAAACATGTTGGGCGTGAAACCGGCCACCAGCAGGCCAAGACCCTTGTCGATCCAGGAGGCCAGCACCAGCATGATGAGGGCGATGGGCAGCAGACAGGGGTTTTCGCGCAGCTTGGGCGGAATAAGCAGGGCCAGAGAGGCAAAGGCCATGATAACAGCGCCCCACATCCAGTAGCTCACCCAGGGCAGATGACCTTCGTGCCCGAAGAAGAGGAAGTGGATGGGTTCTTCATGCCCGGGAACGCCGCTGTAGAAGGCGGTGAAGATTTCCAGCAGGTAGAAGAAGACGTTGATGCACATGGCGTACACAATGATGATGGTCAGGGTCTTCACGGCTTCCTTGCCGGGCTCGAAGCCCGTCAGGCGGCGCAGCACCATCATCAGCAGGAGCAGGATGGCAGGACCGGAGCAGAAGGCCGAGGACAGGAAGCGGGCGGCCATAATGGCGGTGAGCCAGTAATGGCGGCCGGGAATGCCCGCGTACAGGAAGGCCGTGACCGTATGGATGGAGAAAGCCCACAGGACGGAGATATAGATAAGGGGCTTGATCCACTTGGGCGGCTCAATCTCGTGCCTTTCGGCCTCAAGAGTGACCCAGCCGATGATGATGTTCAGACCCAGGTACCCGATGAGCACCATCATGTCGTAGAACATGACGGAATGGGGCGAGGGGTGAAGCATGACGTTGAGCATGCGCTGGGGCTGACCAAGGTCCACCACGATGAAGAGCGCGCACATGACCACGGCCGCGACGGCCATGAATTCACCAAAGATGATCATGCGTTTGAACTTTTTGTAGTGATGGAAGTAGGTGGGCAGCACCAGCATGACGGCCGAGGCCGCCACACCCACGAAATAGGTGAACTGCGAAATGTACAATCCCCACGAAACGTCACGGCTGAGGCCGGTGACGGAGAGACCGTTCTGCAACTGATCGAGGTACACAAGGCCGCAACCCGCGATAAGAACCAGCAGGAAGATCAGCCACATGTAGTAGGTCTTAGGACCGTCGAGCAATTTTTCAAGCATGGCCTGTTCTCCCTAGATAAGGTAGTAGACGCCGGGCTGGGTGCCCAGGCTGGGCTTGCGGCGAATACTGTAATTGGCGGCCAAAGCCTGGCGCACCGTTGAATTGGGGTCTTCCAGGTCGCCGAAAAGTATCTTGCCATTGGCCGCTTCCACGCAGGCGGGCAGCTTGCCTACGGCAAGGCGCTCGGCGCAGAACGTGCATTTCTCCACCACGCCGATCATGCGCGTGGGGTATTCGGGATTGGGCACGGGGTTGGACAGGAACTTGCGCGGGTCTTTGAAGTTGAAGGAACGCGCGCCGTAGGGACAGCCAGCCATGCAGAACCGGCAGCCGATGCAGCGGTGATAGTCCATGGCCACAATGCCGTCTTCCATTTTGTAGGTGGCCTGTGTGGGGCACACGCGCACGCAGGGCGGATTGGTGCAGTGGTTGCACAGCAGCGGGTACAGAGACTCGCGGGAGTGCGTGTTCAGGTGCGCGTTCATGTCGTCAGGGAAGACATGGGCGTAGCTGTCCAGCCAGAACCACTTGATTTCCTGGTTGCCGGGAATCTGCGGTACGTTGTGGAAGGCGTGGCAGGCGTCGCTCAGGGGCTTGTAGTCTTCGGGGCCCGCGAACTGGCGCGTGTCGATGACCATGGCCCAGCGCTTGGCATGCAGTGCATTGGCCGCGGGTTCATACTTGCCGGGGGCAATCTGCGCCTGGGCAACGCCAGACAGGGCAGCCATGCCGCTGGTAAGGGCGAAGGCCGAAAAGCCCGCCACTTTCAGAAAGCTTCTTCTGCTCTTGTTCATTACTTGCTCCCCTGGGGAATAATGTGGCAAGTCCAGCAATAGGGATCAACGCCGTTAGCCGTATGGCACTTTTCACAGAATCCCTTGTAGTCATTATGGCACTTCAAGCAGGTATTCTGGAGGCTGATGTTCCACTTTTTGCCGCTGGTGGCCACATAGACGCGGTTTTCCTTGCGCAGGGCCTCGTCGCGCCATTCATTGAGCAGGCGCATGTGCTGGTCGCGCATGAACTGCACGTCCTCGATGCAATCCTTTTCGCCCTTGGGCAGCTCAATGCCGGTGCTCTTGTAATCCTTCCCCATCAAGCTCAGCCAGAAAGGGGAGGTGAACAGGGCCACAAATACTATGATTCCAACGATAACTGCTTTGGCGTTATACATTTATTGGCCCTCCCCCTGTGCTTCGGGCGCGTCCTCGTCGTCCACCACATTGGGCAGGTCTTCCTGACGCAGGTCCATGGTGCGCTTGCTTTCGCCCTTCATGACCAGGGCGTTGGCCACCAGTTCGTGCAGGCCGCTCACATTGACGCCCGGCGCCCAGTAATTGGCGAGCGGGGGCAGGGTGGCGCGGTCAATGGCGCAAACGCAGGCCATGTGGTTGACACCGTACTTTTCCTGCACAAAGCGCAGGGCGTTGCCGCGCGGCATGCCCGCGCGCATGCGCAGTTCCATGATTTCTTCCGTATTGAGGCCGGAACCGGCGCCGCAGCAGAAGGTTTGCTCACGAATGGTGTTTTCGGGCATTTCATGGAAGTTGTTGCACACGGCTTTGAGCACGTAGCGGGGCTCTTCCAGCAGGCCCATGCCACGGGCCGGGTTGCAGCTGTCGTGGAAGGTGGTGATGATATGGTCGTTACGGCTGGGATCAAGCTTCAGCTTGTTGTGATGAATGAGGTCAGCCGTAAATTCCGCAATGTGCACCATCTTGGTGGAAGCGGCATTCTTGAACACCGTGCCCGTAATGGGCGACACGGGAACTTCCATGCTGGCCGGGGCAGGGCCGTTGTAGGTGTCCATGTACTGGTTGATCACGCGCCACATGTGCCCGCACTCGCCGCCGAGGATCCACTTGGAGCCCAGGCGTTCGGCCTCGGCGTACATCTTGGCGTTGAGCTTCTTGGCCATGTTGAAGGTGGTGAAGGAACCGAAGTTGCCGCCTTCAGAAGCGTAGGTGGAGAAGGTGTAGTCCAGATCAAGCTCGTGGAAGAGCATGAGGTAGCCCATGAAGGTGTAGATGCCGGGGTCGGCAAATACGTCGCCGGAGGGCGTGATGAACAGGATTTCGTGGCCCTTTTCGTTAAAGGGCGTCTTGGGACGGATGCCGGTGACGGTTTCGCAGTCATCGGCCAGCATTTCCACGATTTCCACAAAGGAGTGGGGCTGGATGCCAAGGTGGTTGCCCGTGAAGCTGCAGTTTTTCACAGGATCCATGATCCAGTGGGTGCCGAGGCCCACTTCATGCAGCAGTTCGCGCACGATGGCGGTGATTTCGGCCGTGTCGATGCCGTAGGGGCAGAAGAGCGAGCAGCGGCGGCACTCGGTGCACTGGTAGGCGTAGTAGAACAGTTCTTTGACTACGGCCACGTCCCAGCCGCGGGCGCCGACCTTCTTGCCAAGGATCTTGCCCAGCATGGTGTAGTCGCGACGGTAGAGCGAGCGGAGCAGCTCGGCGCGCAGCACGGGCATGTTCTTGGGATCGTTGGTGCCAAGGAAGAAGTGGCACTTGTCGGCACAGGCGCCGCAACGCACACAGATGTCCATGAACAGCTTGAGCGAGCGGTGCTTTTCAAGCCTGTCGGCAAAGGCGTCGCACAGGATTTGTTCCCAGTTTTCGGGCAGGTTCCAGTCCTCGGCGGACGGATCCCACTCGTGGGGATTAGGCATGTGCAACAGTTCCATGGTGTCTTTCTTGGCCGGATAGCAGAAGCTGCCCGGCGTAAATTCCGGCTTGACGTCAAGCCAGTCTTCGACCGGGAATTCCGGACGGCTGGCTACAAGCATTTGCGGCGTAGGTAATTTTGCCATGATGAAGACTCCTTACTCGGCGGCCTTTTCGGGTTGCTTATCCAGCGGCAGCCCGGCTTCAGCCATGGCGTCGCGATAGGTATCCTCGTACTCGGCATAGGTGAAGTACTGCTTGGGCGGATTCCAGGGGTTGATGTGGCGTACCCGGCGGGAATTGTTGGCCAGGTTGCGCGTGGGGCTGAAGAACACGCCCGGCATATGCATGAGCTTGGAGAAGGGGAAGTAGAGCAGCAGTACGCACACCAGAGTAAGGTGGGTGAAGAAGAGCGCGTTGATGCCGGCAGTGGTCACGGGGGCAAAGTGGGTAAGCCCCATGACGAAAATCTTGACCTGGGCTATTTCGGTCTTGTCGAAATACCGAAGGCACAGGCCGCTGCTGATGATGCCAATGATGAGCCACAGCGGAAAATAGTCGTTGAACAGCGAGATGTAGCGCAGGCGCTTGTCATAGATGCGGCGGCCAAGAAGAAAGAGCACGCCCACGAGCACCAGACCGCCGGTCATGAAAAAGCGGGGCGAGCCCACCTGCATGATGCCGTCGATGGTTTCGAGAAATTTGATACAGGAGGGGATGGGCTCCATAAAGAAGCGGAAGTGCCGGATGAAAACCAGCAGGAAACAGTAGTGGAACAGCAGGGCGAAAACCCACAACCACTTGGAAGAAAAATAGATGGTACGCGGTCCCTTGCTGATGGGGTCGTTTTCGCGCACATCGGCCACAGTGTTGCGGAACAGCGAACGGAAGAAAAACACTTCCAGAAACATGCGCCGCACCACGTCCCAGGTGTTGCTGGGACAGTCGATCCGGTTGGGCTTGATGAAATCAAGCGACACTTCCTGCCCGCCCGTGGTGGGGATGCAGAAAGGCACGGGCGATTTGGCCCAGTACACCATGCGCCAGATGACACCGGCGACGAAGACGACGACTGCCACATATGGCAACACAACGCCGAACAGAGGCGCAAGCCCTATGGCCGCTCCCGCCCAGGCTGTGGCTCCTATGAGCAGCACCAGCAGTAATGAATTGAACATTCCCTACCTCACTTCCACTAAAGTTGCCTCAAAAGCCCACCACGGGATATTGAGAAATGCCTGGACCGCACGCCTGAAAAACCCGGCAAGGGCAAGATGCCGGGCAAAAAGCGCGTGGATTTCAGCGTTCGTCAGCCGGATGCGGCGAGCCGCCTTCCAGCTGTTGCGCCCAGCGCGCCAGTTGGGCGTGCTGGTTGCGAATTTCTGTGATGCGCAGGTTGGCCAGAACCTCGCGGGCCTCTGTATACATGTCGAAGGCCAGCAGGGTCAGACTGTCCAGGCGCGATTCGGCTTCCAAATAGGGCGCCACGTCGCCCAGAGCCATGAACTTGGGCAGCAGATGCTCACGCAGAATGGGCTTCATGAGAAAAAAAACGCCCAGTCCCTGGCTTGGAGCAAATTTCTGCACAGCGCGCAGCTTGATGAACCGCTCAAGAGCGTGCTTGGTCTGGCCGGGATCAACGTGTTCGCCAGACATGGCGTCGTACAGCGCGTCGGCCGCTTCCTTGGTCATGTTGGCGACAGGATTGCTGAACGGGTCTTCGCGGGTACGCAAAAACCCCGTCGTTTCAAACGGGTAGGTGTTAAAAACCTCTTCAGCCCAAAGGCGAACGATTTCACTTTTGTGCTCTCTGAACAAAGCCATTGCTTTCATGCCGCCCTCATGCCTTAACGGGTAAGGCTGTTTCATATAAAGTGGAAGAGTAAAGGGCGTCAAGCCCCTTTACCGCTTGCCTGCACTACTTACGTTATTTTTTGCACAAAGGGGGCTTTCGCCGCATCCGTGCATGGGGTGACTGTCCATCCCACAGACCCCAAGCGCCTTTGCGCCACTGTCAGTCACGGTGCTTTTATCATTTCAACAAGGCGCTCCGGCCTGACGCCGTAACGTCGCGCGCCTGTTCCCGCCGTTGTCAGAGCGAGCGCATTGTGACGTCTAGAGCATTTAACACTTGAAACGCTCGCGTACGGCAGGCAAAAGCCCGCCTACTCGCATTTCGTGGCAAGGATTTTCAGAAAAATCCTTGCAGAGCATTTAACTCATTTCATTCGTAAACTGCTCTATCCCAAGCCGCTGGCGGCGGACTGTCCTGTCTGGGGCAGAGTAACTTTGAAATGCCTCACATTTCAAAGTTTTCATCCAGCCGAAAAATGCGATTCGCGGCTGAATCCACGCCACGTTGTGGCGCGCTGCACGTTCGTGCAGCGTTTGAGCATTTACACTTTTTCAAAGGTAAACCGCTCTAGTCGGGGCAGGGGGCAGGGCCGCTGCACTGTCCCGCTATCTGCGGATCCAGCGGCAACACGTCTGCGCTGCCTTGCGGTCTCTGCGCTGCGGCCGCGCCAGCGCCGCCGCCCGTCATGCCTCCGGCAGGCGCGCCCATGTTGGCGGAAGAACCCGCCGGGTTACGCTGCCCGGAATTCTGGCCCTGTTTGACCAGCATGGAAGGCAGGCCGTGATATTCAAGGAAGGGCACGGAATGGGAGCCCGCCAGAAAAACATGGGACTTGTTGCGCAGCAGGCGGAAGCGCAGCCAGAGCATGTCCAGGCTCCAGTTGGCGAGGCCGCCGGGGGCGGTCACGTTTTGCGCGTGCGCCAGGGCTTCGGCCATGCTGTCGCCCTGGTTCAGCCTGCGCAGCATGTGGGCCACGCGGTAGACGTCCGTGTCATTTTCCGCCAGGGGGTAGAAGGCCACATCCACATGGCCGGAAAGACGGGCAATGCCTTCGCGGCAACTGGAGCAGGAGGGCGAAAAGTACATGTGCACCGTGGCTTCCTGCGCATTGTCGGTAATGGCCCAGACAGTGGCCTGCGATTTGGCCACAGCGCCCAGATTGACGATAAAAAGCAGGCCCCAGACAAGCACAAGCGCTGAGCGGCCCGCCTTGCCGGAGCGGGTGCGCGCGGCCGCCGCCTGGCGAAAGCTCGCATAGGTAAGGGCAAAGAAAATGGCCACGATGAGACAGCTTACGCAAGGGGCGGTGAGGGCCATGACCAGCAGCAGCGCCACATCACCCGCAAGCGTCAGGGCGGCAAGAATACGGCCCCAGTGCGCAAGGCCGAGCAGGGCCAGAAAACTCAGGACAGCAAAAGCGCCTGCGCCAAGCCACCACAGTGAAATGCCAGCCAGGGCCGTATCTTGATATAATGAGCAGCCAGCCGTTACGCACAGATTGACCTCGTTGCCAAGGGCGCTCCATGCGCAGAATGCCGCGCCCAGCAGGGCAAGGCACAAGGCGCCGGTAACGATTTCGTGGGATCGGTTCATGGACCACCTGTAGATGGGTTTGAGCGGGAACCGCCTGGGCACGCACAAAGCGCAGGCCAGAGGTGGCCCGCCCGCCGGAACATTCGGGCCGCCCGTTCATGGCAGCCAGCAACGACTTCTTTGCCCGAAATGTATCATTTAGCTATAGGCTTTTTTTTGCCTCAGGTAAAGCGCGGGCTGCTCCGGAAGGCAATGTCTCTCAAAAATACGGCAGACCACCGCCGAGGTGGGAGCGTCGAGATTTTTCGGCAAAAATGGCAGTTTGTTAGCTCAGAAGCGAACAGCTCGCAGTCCAGGGTATGCAGCACGGAGGACGCATACAGGGGCCGCACGGCGGGGGGGCAGGCGCGCGCCTGCCAGCGGCGCTGCGGCAAAACAAAAGGACGCCCTTGCGGGCGTCCTTTCGCGTTGTGACTGCGGCGTCCTTACATGGTGGAACCAGAGGCGGCACGCTGCATCTTGACTTCGACTTTTTCGGTAAGGCTGGAATAGTACTCGCGCAGGATGGTGAGCACTTCTTCGCGACCGAAGTGATCCGGCACTTCCGCGCCTTCGGAGAGCATCTTGCGCAGCTTGGTGCCGGACAGGATGACGCGATCGTCTTTGCCGTGCGGGCAGGTGCGCATGCTGGCCATGCCGTCGCACTTTTTGCAGTAGAAGGTCCAGTCGATATTCAGGGGTTCGCAGAGCAGGCGTTTGCTGGGGTCAGCAGACGCGGGCATCTTGCGGAAGATTTCCTGGGCTTCGAACATGCCGTAGAAGTCGCCCACGCCAGCGTGGTCGCGGCCAACCAGCAGGTTGTTGATGCCGTAGTTCTGGCGGAAGGTGGCGTGCAGCAGGGCTTCACGCGGACCAGCGTAGCGCATGTCCAGGGGGTAGCCGGCCTGGATGACGAAGTCTTTCACGAAGTACTTGTCAACCAGGGTGTCGATGCAGCGCACGCGCACTTCAGCGGGGATGTCGCCGGGTTTCAGGGAGCCCACCAGGGAGTGGATGACCACGCCGTCGCACACTTCAACGCCGATTTTGGCGAGGTATTCATGCGAGCGGTGCATGGGGTTGCGCAGCTGGAGGGCGGCAACCTTCTGCCAGCCGCGTTCGTCCATCTTGGCGCGCAGCTGGGCGGGGGTCATGTAGACGCCGGGGAACTTTTCGGGGAATTCGCCCTGCGAAAGCACTTTGACGGGGCCAGCGATGTTGAATTCTTTCTGGGCCAGAACCATTTTCACGCCGGGGTGGTCTTCGGGGGCCACTTCCCAGAACTTTTCAGAGTCGGGGCCTTCGCCTTTGAAGACCAGTTCGCATTCCAGTTTCTTGTCGGCTTCAGTCATTTCATAGACTTCTTCGACCTTCATGGTGGCCATGATTTCACCCTTACGGACCAGGGCCACTTCTTCGCCAGCCTTGATGGTCTTGGCTTCGTCAGCGGAGATGTCCAGGGTCACAGGCACGGGCCAGAAGGTGCCGTCGGTGAGAGTCATCTTCTCGCACACGCTCTTCCAGTTGGCCTTGTTCATGAAGCCGTTCAGAGGCGAAAAGCCGCCAATGCCCATCATGATGAGGTCGCCCTTGGCGCGGGAAGAAATCTCGATCTGCTTGAGGCCTGCAGCCTTTTTCTTTTCGTCTTCCAGGGCCTTGCCTTCAAGCAGGCAACAGACCAGACCCTTACCGCCGTGAGGAGCTACCAATTTGGACATCGCGAAATCCTCCGTGTTTTAGTTATGACAGCCTCCCCCCGTGGAATCACGTTGACCGGAATGGGAAGGGCTTCTTTCAAACAGCATCTTGTGAATAATCTAACAAAAAGTCAACCACCTCTCGCAACTTTTCCTGACAACATCAGCAAAAATATACGAAAAGGCCTTGATCCCCGCCGAAAAACCTAAATGCCATCATACTGCAAGTTTTTAAAAAAGAGAAGCCCCCAGCCGGAAAAAAACGCGCAAGACCGCACCTCCGGGGGTAAAAAAAACATGCGTGAAGGGTAAAGTTATCATGGCGGTTTTTCATGATATTTTGCTGCCGCCACAGCAAGGATTGTCGCGCTAACATGCTAAAATTGTAATAAAAAGTTCATATAAAAAGAATAATGCGACAGCAGGGCACGCTGGGGGAGGCGCCACGCCGATTCTGGCATTGCATGATGCGATACGGACGATGGCGCTTTTTTTCGCAATCTCGTCTGCAGAAGCATCTTGCGTGATTATTGGGGCATTGACGGCAGGTTGGGAAAAGCTGCGTGAAGGGCCGCGCGGAGTGTTGAAGGTTTTCGGGGGAGGGGGTGTGGGGAGGGACCCTTTTGCAAAAGGGTCCCTCCCCCACAAAGCATTTCAAGCGTACTCTGCTCTACAGAAAAGGCCGGAACCTGACGGTTCCGGCCTTTTTCAACAATGCAGGCTGCAAAGGCGAATCGGTCTAGAGCAATTTCACCTTGAAATTGCTCTGCTGACGCGAAGGCGGCAGCCGCCACGAAGTGGCGTGGATTCTGGTGAAAACCACGTTTTTCGCCAGAATGATGCGTTGAAACAGGGAGTGTTTCAAAAGCAAAATGCTCTAGAAGGGCACATCGTCCATATTGGAAGCTTCGGAGGGAAAGGCCGGGCCAAGATCCTCATCCATGCCTTTGCGGCCACCCTGGCCGCCGCCCTGCGGCTGCTGCCGAGCGCCTCCGGTCTGGCCGCCGCGCGGGGCATTGCCACGGGGAGCGGCTGCGGGCGCGCCGTAGTCTTCTTCATAGCCACGTCCGCCGGTTTCACGCGGGGCGTCGCCCTTGCGGTCAAGAAACTGGACACGCTGGGCCTTGATTTCGGTGGTGTAGCGGTCCTGTCCCTGCTGATCCTGCCATTTGCGGGTCTGCAGGCTGCCTTCCACAAAGACCAGGCTGCCCTTGGTAAGGTAGTTGGCGCAATTTTCCGCCTGACGTTGAAAAACGGACACGCGGTGCCATTCTGTGCGGTCAACCTTGTTGCCCTCGCGGTCAGTATAGGATTCGTCAGTAGCAATATTGAGGCTGGCCACGGGCGAACCGCTCTGAGTGTAGCGCAACTCGGGGTCGCGGCCCAGACGGCCGATAATCATAACTTTATTCAGCATGCGAATGCTCTCCGATAATAGACTGCTGCGTTCAGGATACGTCAGGCAACAAAAGCCTTTTCCAGAGTATCCAGTACGTCTTCCAGTTTGTCACTCAAAATGTTGGCCTCACGTGGCTGCCAGTCAGCCAGGGCGTTTTCCAGCGCCTGCTTGAGGCGGGCGGCCTCTTCAATGCCGGGGCCCATGGCTTTGCGCCTTGCCTCGGACCAGGGCAGGAACTGCAGGCCCTCGTGCAGGGCGCGCACCATCTCGAGCACGCCGTGCTTCTCGTGCTTGATGGGCACGCTGAAGGCCAGTTCCGTCAGTTGGGGCCACAGTTTTTCGAGCAGGTCTTCGTTCCAGGTCACGGCAGTGACACGTATTTGCAAGGCTTCGCCCATGATGACCCTCCGTGTTGTTGGCTGGCTTGTTACGAGGGAGCGTCTGGCCGTTCAGCCCCGGGAATGCGTATTCCCAGGGGTGCGGCATGCCCCCTTGCGGCGCGTCACAGAGCAGCCACCCTGTGTTTGCGCCTTCACGGCGCAGGCCTGTCCATGCAGCCTTCACGGCAATTTCAGCGTGAAATTGCTCCGGTTCAAAGGTACATTGCTCTAGAGCAGATCAACTTTGAAATGAGAAGCATTTCAAAGTGTTCATTCAGCCGAAAAATGCGATTTTCGGCTGAATCCACGCCACGTTGTGGCGCGCTGCACGAAAGTGCAGCGTTAGAGCATTTACACTTTTTCAAAGGTAAATTGCTCTACTCTTTTTCCGTCCATTCCGTCTGCACGCGCATGATCACGTCCTGAATGGCGGGCAGTTGATCCTTGGGGCACACGCCAAGAAGGGGCGCGCCAGCGTCCATATTGTCGTTGATCTTGAAGTAGACCGCGTAGATGACGCCGTCAGGACCCGTGTAGTTGAGGGGGACCTCACGCTTCATGCGCGACATGATGAGCAGTTCCATGCCGTCGCGAACAGCCACAGACTGCGCGTCCGCCGCGCGGATTTTTTTGTCCACATCGGGAGTGAAGTAGTATTTGGCGCGTTCGGGCGCACGGAACAGGTGCAGGGTTTTTTGCAGAATGATGCTCTGCACCTCGTCCTTGGTCAGCATATGCCGCAGCACCGCCAGCGGAGTTCCGGCCTCCACGAACTGGCCCTCAAGGTTGCTGTGCACAACGCTTACTTCGCCCTTTTCAGATGCGTAGATGGGCTTGGGATTGCGCTCGCGCTCTAGCGTGGCAATGAGGGTGCCGGGTTTTTCCTTCCACTGGCCCTGGGGGCCGACGGCCTTGTCGCCCTGCGTGAGTCCCGCGAACGTGACCCGGCCCGTATGCGGGGTGCGGATGACGATTTCGCGGTAGGGAGAGGCTTTAATTTCGTCCAGCAGCGAAGATATATTAATCATGCTTGGTCCGTTATATGCTTGGCGCGTGTGCCGCCGGGGCGGCGCGGGCGTTCGGGTTCTCTCGTGGCGTGCCCGGTGGGGCGCGCATCCTTATTCCACCACCTACCGATAGTACAGGTTTCTGCCGCCGATGGTGAGTAAAGCTTGTTTCAGGTTGGCACGAACCTGCCTTCTGTCCCATATGCCCTGAATGTGGCCGCGGGACAGGGCGCGGTACGAGCGATGGTACTTGGGCGGAATGTCCATGCCAGTGGTCTCCTTGATGACGCCGGGGCCGGCAAAGCCGATATTGGACGAACGCACGGCGAACTGGTAGGGCGAGCAGCCAAGAAAGCTGGCCACGGGCCCGGCAAAGGAGTTGGTGTCGTACAGCACCATGTACAGGCCGCCGGCTTCAATGTAGCGGCGCACGGCCACTGTGCAGCGCGGCATCTGTATGACGCCGTGGGTGCCTTCCTGAATGCGTATGCCCGCCGTGCCGTGTACATAGGCCAGGAAGGGATAGCGCTTTTTGGCGGCACGCTGGGCGGCTTCCACAAACTTGTAGCCTTCGGCGGCCCCGACGGAGCCACCGCGGAAGGTGCCCATAAGCATGGCCACCACCATCTTGGTATTGTCGATGCGCGCCTCAAAGGTCATGCAGCCGCTTTTGGCTCCCGTCTTTTTTTGCGCGTCGCTGATGCGGTCGCTGAAGCCAGGAAAGTCCAGGGGGTTGCCCGCTTCGATTTCGCTGTTGAACTCAAAGACCGAACCAGCGTCAAAGACGTTTCTCACATACCATTCCGGTTCCATCGGGAAGTGGTAGCCGCAATGGCTGCACACGCCCGCGAACTCGGCAAAGAGATCCGGCCCCCACAGGTCGAGACAGCCGTAGGAAGCGCTGTTGGGGCAGGTGACCGTGCGGTCGATCTTGTACCGCGGGGATATGTAGTTCCACTTGAGGCGGCGCGAATCGTCCGCCCAGGTGGAAAGGGCCATGAGTTCCTTGGCCTTGCTGTCCTGCTTGCTGGGCAACTTGCGGGTGAGCTTGTGCCAGGGAGCCAGCAGGCGGCCCTTGAACACTTCCCATTCGTTGTCCATTTCTTCCACAAAGGTGCGGATGCGCCTTTGGTGCTTGCGGTAGAAGTCGTACTTGAAGCTGACCCAGGGTTTGGAGATCCAGTCCCAGGCGGCTCCCGCCAGCTTGGTGACAAAGGGCCTGCGGTCACGCGCGGCCTGGCGTGAAAGGCGCAGAAATTTCTGCTGCCGCCGTTCGCGCAGGCAATCCTTGGCGTTGGATGAAAGCCCCCAGCGGGTATACATTTCGTCCAGGTTGGCGTCGGGCTTGCGCAGGCGCGAGAGAGCCAGGCCTTTGAAAATGGGCATTTTGCGGGTGGAGACCACCACTTCGTCGGTGGCGCGGATGACTTCCTGCCGCAGGTTGCGGAAGAAGTCGAAGTGCCAGGGGCGCGCGCCCAGGGGCGGCTCCTGCACGATGCGGTCGATGTACCCGAACTTGAGGTTGTCCTGCGCCGTGATCTTGAGGTTCTGGGCGCAGTGTTCAATGAGCTCTGGGGTGGCGCGCTCTCCCGATTTGAGGCGTCCCTCGATGGCGGCGGCCCCTTCGGGCGAAATGACCGAATAGTAGCCGTGCGAAAGCATGAGCCTTTTGTCGGCAAGGCCAATGGCCTCGGCGCCGCCCGAGCCGCCCTCGGAGATCACGGCAATGACGGGAACACGCAAGCCAGCCATGCAGTAGATATTGCGGGCAATCTGCTGTGCCGCGCCAGGGTAGTCCTCAATGGGATACGAGCCGGGCGTGAAGATGTACGCATGAATGGGAATGCCCTCGGTTTCGGCCACGCGCATGTACTGCTGCGCCTTGGCGTTGCCCCAGGGCTTGACCGAGCCGCCGTTGCGGAACTCCGCGCCGTGGCCCTTTTCCTGCCCGATGACCATGACGGACTGGGTATAGGTTTTTTTGCCGCGCCGCCGGGTGATGACGGCCCTGGCAATGAGCATGCTGGGGTCGAGGCTGTGTTCGTCCTGTCCGCCGACTTCCGTGAAGTTGTCGTAGACGTTTTCCAGGATATCACGCAGGCAGACACGCTGCGGGTGACGCACGATGCGCACCTTGTCCATGGCGGTAATGCTGCCTTCAAGGCGGCGTTCCACATAGGAGAAAAGGTCTTCGACCGTGGCCAGCTCTGCGTAGGGGTCTTCAATGTCCCCCGCCCGGACGCGGGCCGCAAAGGAGGTGAGCTTCTCTTCCAGCAACTGGGCGTTGTCTTTGTGCTTGCCGGCGAAAATGTCCACCAGGTAGCTGAGCCTGTCGCGCAGGCTCTGGATGCGTTTTTCTATGTTGTTATCCATGACTCGCGTGTGCCGCTAAACGGGTGTTTTAAGGTAGTTGGAGGAGGACGAGCGCAGAGCGGCCAGAACCTTCAGTTCCACACCGGCCCCGTTCATGATCTTGGCCTGCAGCACCGGATTGCGCATGGTCCCCGTCGTTGCGGGTTTGTGCGGGCGCCTGGCCTCAAGCCCCAGAGTGGCCTTGGACACGTTGTCCATCATGCATTTCCCTTGTTCAAAAGCGGAGGATTCGTCCGGTGTTGGCCGCTAAAAAATTGACATTGGACTTCAGTTCTTGGCCTGTGCCGTTGTGTCCCTCAAGGTGCAGGTCATTCAGAAACTCAAGGCCACGGGCCTTGGCTTCTTCCAGATCCTTGCCCCAAATGATGGCAAGAGCCAGGTTTGGATCGAATTCTGTCGGGATTTCGTAGGGTTCTTTTGTCGGCACATGGGTGAGCATGGTCAGCCAGGGCTGGTCGCTCCACTGGAAGCGCTCTATACGACCCACCCAGGGGGTAAAGTTGTTGTCGGGATCTTCGGCGATAAGGCGGTATTCAATGCCCACGCCGTCAAAGGTGATGTCGGACTGGCCGTAGCCCAGGGGTTCGCCGAGGCCGATGCGGATCTGCTCGGCGATGATGTCCACGTTGCCCTGTCCCTTGACCTTTGAAATGCGGGCTGACACGCCGTTTTCCACCTGGATGCGGGTGTTGACCTCCATAAGGAAGGGTTCGCCCTTGCGGGTGACGATCCACTCCCAGGTGCCCACGTTGTCGTAGCCCACCTTGCGGGCCATGGTGAGGGAATAGTGAACGATGTCGGTCAGCACCTTGCCCGCGTCAAAGGTATATTTGAGTTCGTCGGGCACAAAGCCGGGGGCGACTTCAATGCGCTTTTGCAGGCCTGTGGACTGGATGGAGCAGTTGCGGGTGCCGAAATGCACGGGGTTCATGCCCGACCGGTCGGAAACAACCTGCACTTCCAGATGGTTGAAGTCGGTGATGCGCTGTTCGATCAGCACGCCCTCGTCCTTGAACTGGCGCAGCGCGTAACTGCGTATGCGGCGGTAGACGGAACGGAACTGATCGGGGTCGTACACTTCCTCAATGCCCATGCCGCCGCCGCCAGCCGAAGCCTTCACAAGCACAAGGGGCCTGCTGATGCCCTGCTGGGCCTGAAATTCAAAAATGCTCTTGGCAATGCGTTCGGCTTCCATCTCGTCATAGATGGGGCGGTCGGAACCGGGCACCGTGGGCACGCCAAGGCTGCGGGCCAGGCGCTTGGTGTTGATCTTGTCGCCCAACTCACGGATGATTTTCCACGAGGGGCCGATGAAGATGAGCTTGCGGTCGCGCTTGGCAACGCGGCGGGCAAAGCGGAAGTCCTCGGCAAAAAAGCCGTAGCCGGGGTGTACGGCGGTGCAGCCCGCCTCATCGGCCACGGCCATGAGTTCGTTGGCGTCGTGGTAGGAAGAGACGCGGAAAAGGCTTTTTGCGCCCCCTTCTTCCCGCGCCATGCGCACGTGCCCGGAAGCCGCGTCTTCGGCGGTGAAGATGGCTGTAAAGGCCACGCCCAGCTTGCGGCAGGCTTTCATGATGCGAATGGCGATTTCGCCCCTGTTGGCTACCAGAATTTTATGCTTTTGCAGGGGGATGGTTTCCTGAGCTTTGTCCAAGCCTGTCTCCGTATGCAGCGCCGTAGCGGCGCAAATAGTTGTTGTCTGTTTATTTCGGGCGGCCGCAAGCACGGCGAGCCGGAAATTGAGTCGAATCTGCCCGTGAGCCCTTGTGGGACAGGGCCGGGCGGGATATACAGAGTTTGTATCAAACGAGTATACGCACTTTCCGTGCGAAAATCCACACGCACAGTTGCTGTGCAGGTGGAAAAATCGCGTACCCGTTGCGGCTGCTGGGTTGCGGTTTTTTCGCCAGATCGGAATCAGGAGGGATAATATGCAAAATTCGCAGGAAGTCCAGTCGGCGACGGCGGCTCTGCGTGCGGCTTTGGAGGCAGCCAGCGGCGCCTTTTCGCAACCTTTTGGCGCGCACTGCATTTCGTGCGGCTCCACAGAAAAAAATGCCTCGCCCATAGGGCTCATACTGGGCACCGGCCTTTCCGGGCTGGCGGACAGGCTCGCCGAAAGGGTGGCAGTGCCCTATGCCGACCTGCCGGGCTTTCCCGCATCAAGCGTGGACTCCCACGTGGGCGCTTTTGTGTGGGGGCGGTTTCCCACGGCCTGTGGCGAAGATGACGACGTGCCGGGTCGGCCCGTGCTCATCCAGCAGGGGCGGTGCCATTTATATGAAGGGCGCACCCCGGCGGAAGTGTGCATGGGCGTACGCGTGATGGCGGGTATGGGCGTCAAGACCCTCATCATCACCAACGCGGCCGGGGCGCTCAATCCCACCTTTGACGCCGGTTCCATCATGTGCATGACGGATTTTATCAACCATACCGGGCATTCACCCCTGGTGGGCTGTAACTGCGACCAGTGGGGGCAGCGCTTTCCGGACATGAGCATGCCCTTTGACGCGGAGCTTCGCGCTCTGGCCATGGAAACCTCGGCCAAGATGGGCCTGCGGCTTGAGCGCGGCGTGTATATCGGCGTGCGCGGCCCGGAAATGGAAACCCCGGCCGAGACGCGCATGTACCGGCAGTGGGGGGCTGACGCCGTTGGCATGAGCACAGTGCTTGAGGTCATTGCCGCGCGGCATATGGGCATGCGCGTGCTTGGCCTGTCCTGTCTTTCCAATAAAAATTTGCCGGACTGTATGACCCCGGCTCCTTTGGAAGAAATCATCCTTGTGGCTGCTCAGGCAGGCAAAAATCTGGGTCGCCTCATACGGGCAATGGTGACAAAACTCTGAAAAATGCGTACAAGCGCTGCCCGGACACTTTTTTTTCTACCAAAAGGCAAGCGCTCTATGCAGCACAATGAATCTCTTCGCAATGTAGCCATTATAGCACACGTTGACCACGGCAAGACCACCCTTGTGGACGCACTCTTCAAGCAGGGCGGCGTTCTTCGCGCTGGCCAGCAGCTTGACGATCGCGTCATGGACAGTATGGATCTGGAACGCGAGCGCGGCATCACCATTGCCGCCAAAAACTGCGCGGTGTCGTGGAACGGCGTCAAGATCAACATCATCGATACGCCTGGCCACGCTGACTTTGGCGGCGAAGTTGAACGCTCGCTCTCGATGACCACGGGCGCCATCCTGCTGGTGGACGCCTCCGAGGGGCCGCTGCCCCAGACCCGCTTTGTGCTGCGTAAAACCCTTGAGGCCGGGCTGCCTGTCGTGGTCGTCATCAACAAGATCGACCGCAAGGACGCACGCCCCCAGGAAGTGCTCAACGAAATTTACGACCTTTTCATCGACCTTGACGCCAACGAGGCGCAGCTCGAATTTCCGGTTCTATACGCCATCGGCCGCGCGGGCGTGGCCATGAACAACATCGATGACGAACAGAAAGACCTGTCGCCGCTTTTTGAAGCCATCCTCAAGTATATCCCCGGCCCGGCGCACGATCCCGACCAGCCCTTCCAGATGCTGGTGGCCGACCTTGACTATTCCGACTATCTGGGCCGTCTGGCCGTGGGCCGCATCATGCACGGCCATGTGCAGAGCAAGGAATCGCTTGCCTGCATAGGCGAAGACGGGCAGCCCCGCCCCCTGCGCGCCACCAAGCTTCAGGTGTATGACGGCCTGCAGCTGGCCGAGGTCGAAACCGCCCAGCCCGGCGACATCGTCGTGCTGGCGGGCATTGAAGATGTGACCATCGGCGACACCATCTGCACCCGCGAAAATCCCCGCGCCCTGCCGCGCATCCGCGTGGACGAACCCACCGTGGCCATGCGTTTTGGCATCAACACCTCCCCACTGGCCGGGCGCGAAGGCAAACTGGTGCAGAGCCGCGCCATCCATGACCGCCTGGTCAAGGAAACGCTGCGCAACGTGGCCGTTCGCGTTGAAGACACGGCAGACCGCGACGCTTTTCTCGTCAAGGGCCGTGGCGAATTCCAGATGGCCATTCTTATCGAAACCATGCGCCGCGAGGGATTTGAACTTTCCGTGGGCCGTCCCGAGGTCATCCTGCAAAAGGACGAAAACGGCAAGACCCTTGAGCCCATTGAACGCCTCTATGTGGACTGCGACGAGACCTTTATGGGCGTGGTCACTGAAAAGCTGGCCCAGCGCAAGGGCCGCATGGTCAACTGCATCAACAACGGCACCGGCCGTGTGCGCCTTGAATTCAGCGTGCCCGCGCGCGGCCTTATCGGCTACCGCGACGAGTTCCTCACGGACACCAAGGGCACGGGCATCATGAACTCCTACCTCGACGGCTATGAAGAATGGCGTGGCGATTTTCTCACGCGCTACTCCGGCTCCATCGTCGCCGACAGGGCGGGCAGTGGCGTGGCCTATGCCCTCTACAACCTTGAGCCGCGCGGCATCCTTTTTGTGGAGCCGGGCGACCCTGTGTACGAAGGCATGATCATCGGCGAGCACAATCGCGATAACGACATCGACGTCAATGCCACCAAGGAAAAGAAGCTCACCAACCTGCGCGCGTCGGGCAAGGACGAAAACGTCACCCTTACGCCCGTGAAAAAGATGACGCTGGAGCATGCCCTGCACTTTGTGCGCGAAGACGAACTGGTGGAAGTGACGCCCCTGTCCATCCGTTTGCGCAAGTCGGAACTTTCGGCGCAGAAGCGGTACCAGACCGCAGGCAAGCGCAAGAGCAGCTAGCGTTTTTTATTTTTGAAGGTTCTTGTGGGGGAGGAAACCCTTTTGAAAAAGGGTTTCCTCCCCCACGCCCCTAAGGAAACGCTGATTTATCTCGTTTGGCGGCGTTGCTTCACTTTTTTTGAAACAGTCGAGGACGGAAGAGTCCACTCCTGCTTCAAAAAAAGATCGCGCCTTGCCAAACGAAATAACTGCGCGTTTCCCTAAAACTTCTATGTCAGAGCGTGTGCCCTTTTTCAAAGGCAAGATGCTCTATTTGCGGTAGAGGACAACGTCCGCCTTGTGACTGGTCTTTGCCCGGTTTTACACAGCCCGCCCCCTCGGGCTTCAAAACAGTGATCACGGTATTGGTGCGGCAATCCGAACGATGGAAGTGAAGGCTTCCCTCGCGGGTTGCCATTTTTTTTTGCTGTGCACGCGCTTTCGCAACGCAGGCACTGCAGCTTGCCGTACCTGCGCGAGCGTCTTCACGGCGGGCTTGTGCCCACACAGTCACGAAGGCCCGCTTCCTATGAACGTGCGAATCATTATGCTCCGGGTGTGAGCGAGGTGCTGCATGCTGTGCGATCTTGATGCCCATACAAAGGCCGCTGTTGAAAAACTGGCTCCCTTCATGCCCGAAATCGGGCGCTGTCGCGCGGTGTTTTCGCAGCTTGAGCGGCAATGGACGTGGATTGCCCTTACCGGCAAGATCAACTGCAATGCCATCGCGTCCACGCTGTTCGATTTCATCTTCAAAACGCGCGATACCTTCGGCAACCTGCGCCACGACCTGATCAGCATGCTGGCGGAAAAGCTGCTTGAAAAAGCCGTACGCGAGATGTCGCCCGTGGCCCAGGTGGTCATGGACATCATCAAGCGCAATCTTTATGAGCGCACGGCGGACGTCAGCTTTCTGGCCACAGATGGAGAGATTGTCCGCTTTCTGCAGCAGGGTGGCGGCGACGAGGCCGGCATGCGCGCCCGGCTGCATGCCTATCGCTCCAAGTACAGCGTGTACCGCGATATTCTTGTGCTCGATGCGCAGGGGAATGTGCGCGTGCAGCTCAACACCGCAAGGCCGGTGCGCGTCTCGCACGATCCGCTCATGGGGCAGACGCTGGCTGCAACGGATTTTGTGGAAACCTTTCGCCCCACAGATCTTTCCCCTGACGGGAGCGCGGCGCTCGTCTATTCGCACGTGATCCGCGCCGAGGGCGAAGCGGCCCCGCTGGGGGTGCTCTGCCTTGTTTTCGATATGGAAGGGGAGGCCGCCGATCTTTTTTCCGGCATGGCCCGGTTTGCCGACGATATGGTTGTGCTGCTGCTGGACGGGCAGGGGCAGGCTTTTGCCAGCAGCAGCGCCGTACGGGCTCCTGCGGGCCGTACCTATGACCTTGGCGGCGACGCGAGCTTTTCCATAACCGGCTTTGGCGGCCAGACGTCCCTGGCTGTTTCGCGCCCTTCCGACGGCTACCAGGGATACACAGGCCAGCCCTGGTGCGCGCAGGTGCTGCGCAGCGCGCAAAGCGCCTTTGCCGACAGGCCCGCAGATGGCCTGGATGCCGCGCTGGTGCGCCGCGAGGCGGATTTTTCGGCCCAACTGACCAGCATTGAGGAACAGGCGGGCGATGTCATGGGCGATCTTACGCTGGCGGCGCTCAACGGACAGATCATGGCCGCCCGCCAGAGCGGCAATGCCAGGGATGACGAGCGGCACGCCGCCCAGGCATTGCCCCCCATTCTGGACGCGGTGCGGAAAATGTGCAGGGAAATGGAGCGCGAGTTCCACCGCTTCACCGACGGCCTGCTGAACACGGTGACGGCCTCGCGCCTCAACGATGCCTCGTTTCTCGCATCCATCACCGTTGAAATTATGGACCGCAACCTTTACGAGCGCGCCAACGACTGCCGCTGGTGGGCGCTGACGCCCGACTTTCGGCGGATACTGTCGCAACCCACTGTCAGCAGGAGCGATCTGACCCGGCTTGAGGGCGTGCTTGAGTACATCAACAGCTACTATACGGTGTACGCGAACCTCTTTCTGTACGACGCGCGCGGCGTCATCGTGGCCTGCTCCCGGCCAGCGGAGCGCGGCCATTATGGCGAGCAGCTCAATGAGGACTATGTGCGCCGCACCCTGGCGCTCACGGATTCCGACGATTTCGCCGTTTCGCCCTTTCGCGCCACAGACCTGTATCAGCCGGACGGCCTGCCCCGGCCCTCCTACATCTACAGCGCGCCGGTATTTCCGCTCGAGGGCGGCCCGGCGGTGGGCGGCATCGGCATTGTCTTTGACTCCCTGCCCCAGTTCGCGGGCATGCTGGACGATACGCTGCCCAGAGACTGCGCGGGCAAGGTGCTGGCTGGGGCGGAAGGCTTTTTTGCCGAGGCCGGGGGCATTGTGGTGGCCGCCAGCGCGCCGGGCCTGACGCCGGGCGAAAGCTGCCGCCTGCCCGACGAGTGGCTGGCTTTGGCCCAGGGCCAGTGCGCCTCGCGTCTGGAATCCGTTGACGGCGTGCTCTATGCCGTGGGCTGCGCATGTTCGCGCGGCTACCGGGAATACAAGCGCGACGGCCGCTACGTCAACAACGTGCTGTGCGTCATGCGCCTGCCCATTTAGAGAATTTTAACTTTAAAAAAGCGTGAATAACCTAGATTATTAAGTAAAGAGCCTCATGGAAACGCGCAGTTGTTTCGTTTGGCAAGGCGCGCTCTTTTTTTGAAGCAGGAGTGGACTCTTCCGTCCTCGACTGTTTCAAAAAAAGTGAAGCAACGCTGCTAAACGAAATAAATCAGCGTTTCCCTAGGGCCGTCGCCATTCCATATGTAACAGCGGGTACGGGCGGCCCTGCCCGTCCACGGGAGAGCGCCCCGTCACCACAAAGCCCATGTGTTCATAAAAAGCCAGGGCGGCGGGGTTCTGCTCATTGACGTCAAGGGTCAGCGTCGCGCTCTCCGCCATGGCCCGCTGCTGGGCATGGCCAAGAAGCATCTTGCCGATGCCAAGGCCGAAACATTCCGGCTCCACAAACAGCATTTCTATCTGCGGCCAGTTGCAGCCCATAAAACCCACAGGGCGGAGCGTATCCGGGTCGGGTACATTTGGGCCGAGCGCTTCTGGGCTGGAAGGCTCGTATTCCGCCACCCACAATTCTTCCACGCCCGGCAGGTATTCCCGCAGGATGGCAGTATACAGCTCGTCCACGGCCTGCGGCGTGAGAAAGTGGTGTGTTGCGACAACGCTGCGCTTCCAGAGGGCGGCCAGGGCGGCATGGTCGGCGGTCACGGCGCGGCGCAGACGCGGCGCTGCTCCGGTAGTGGGGGTGGGCTGTTGCATGTTCGTTGTCCTGAAATTTTGTGAAAAAAAAGCATCCTGCCGCAGTGCTGCAGGATGCGTCAAGCGCGCGTGGCAACCGTGCGATGGTGTGCCGCAGGACAATAAAGTTTTTAGGGAAGCACTGATTAAAGAGCCTCTTGGAAACAACTGCGCGTTTCCTTAGGAGGAGGGGGCCCTCCCCCACAAAGCCTTTCAATTCTACCGGCTCTAGTAATTGTACTTCCAGCGTATGCCGCCCCAGGTGTTTTGCTGTTCGGAGCGCAGTTCCAGGCTGGTGCGGGGCGTGATCTCAAGCTGTATGACAAAGGCCGTGCTGCCCTGCTTCATGCCCTGCTGTATGCCCAGGTAGATGATGTCTGTGATGTACTTGCCCATTTCCACCGAGGTGCCGGCACCCATGCCTTCGTCTTCGGACTTGCCGCCAGAGGCGGAGTTTGGCGTGGAATTCAGCCGCAGCACATCAACGCCCAGCGCCTTGCGGGTCAGGTCAAAGATGCCGTCGCCACCGGAGCCAAAGCCCGCGAGCTGGGCCACTGCTCCGGCGAGCCGCAGGTTTTCCAGCCGTCCCAGCTCGTTGGTGCTTTTGCCAAAAAGAATCTGGGCCAGGATTTCGTCCCTGGGCATTTCCGGTTCACTGCTCAGGGTCAGTTTCATCTTGCGCACTGTGCCAGATATGTTCACAAAGGACGTGAGATTGGGCGTTTCATTGGAAAGGCTGATGTCCAGCAGGGGGTTGCTCAGCGAGCCTCCGGCAAAGGTGATGTTGCCGCGTGAAAGCTTGAAAATCTTGGTCAGGAAGTCGAATGTGCCCTTGATGGCCGTGATTTGTCCCGTGATCTGCGGGTCTTCAGGAGTGCCGGACACCAGCAGGTCGGCCTTCCATTCACTGGTAAGTCCGTGTCCTTCCACAAAGAAGCGGCCGGGAATCACAATATTCAGGTTCAGGTTGCCCTGCGCAACGGGCTTTCCGGGGGCAACGGGCTTTTCGGAGCCGGAGGTCTGTTGCGCAACCTGAGACGGGTTGGGCGCTTCTGTTATGGGCAGGGTGGTAACGCTGCCGCCTACGGCCAGCTTGTTAAGCAGTATAAGCCCCTGATTGACGACGATCTTGCCTGTCACCTGCGGGGCGGCGGCGCTGCCGGTTACGCCCGCTTCGCCTGAAAGTTCGATGCGTATGTCACGGCGGCTCAGGGGCCGCAGATGGTCGATGGTGGTCTTGATGTCCAGCCTGCTGCCGTCAAGATTGGCGAATCCGGCCACGCGCAGCTTGCCGCCGAGGCCGCCGGAGGCGTCCAGTTCCAGCCGGGCCACGCCGGGCAGGCCACCCTGTTTTTTCCCGGAACTGCCGCCGCGCCCTTCCTCAAGGTTGAGGCGCATGGTGATATTGGTCAGCAGTACACCCTGGACCAGGTTTTCGTACTTGCCCTTGTCCACCAGGACAGCGCCCTTGGCGGAAGGGGCAGCCAGGGTGCCGCCCAGATCGGCGTTTACGGCCACGTTGCCCGCGAAGCGCTGATCCGCGATGGGCAGCAGGGACCAGAGCGGCCCGGCGGCCCCTTTCCAACGAACCTGACCGCGCAGGGGGCCCTGCATGTTGGGCTGCGGCAGGCCGTCCTTGCCGAACAGCAGGGGCAGGCGCACTTCAAGCCGCGCTTCGCTGCCGCCGAGCGCCTCAACGCTTTCCTTGTCCATATCCAGCCGGGCCACAAGGCTGCCGCTGGAGCCGCCGCTTGCCTCTATGCGGCCGGTGAGTCCCACATTGAGGGGCTTCAGCGGGCTGCCGGGAATGCGCAACTGCCGGACGCCAAGGCGGAAACTGCCGCCGGGCTGCGAGGGGCTGCCCGTAAGGCGGGCCTGCGCTTCCACCGTGCCTTCGGGCAGGGCGGGCACAAATTTTTTCCACGGGGTGAGGGCGAGTCCTTCAAGGTCAAGGCGCACGTCCATCTTGTCCTGGGCAAGAGATGCCTGGGCGCGCAGTCTGCCGCCGGGGACAAGGCGGATGTCCAGTCCTTTGAGATCAAGTCCGTCATCGCCGTAGCGCAGGGAGGCTCCCGGCGTTGCGCGGAAGCCGAGATCGCGTCCGCTTATATGGGCCTCAAGCCTTTGCACCTGCACAAGGCCCGGCTGCCAGCGCGCGTTGACGTGGGCGGCCACCGTGCCGCTCGTTTCAATGCTGGCGTCCAGGGGACCGCTGAGAGCACCGTTTGCGCGCGCCTTGACGCCAAGAGAGAGATCGCCCTGATGGACAGTGCCAAGGTCTATGCGCGCGGTGAGACTGCCGGGCCCGAAAGCGTCCTTGAGCGTGAGCTCGCCCGCAAGATTGCGCAGGACAAGGGGAGCGTCGGCCCCGGCGCTGTAGCTCAGGCGGGGCACGTTGAAGCGCAGTTCGGCCTTCTGGCTGTATCGCTGCGCCGGGGCCGCCGTGGCGGACGCGGGCGCGGCAGAGCCACCGGACGCAGCGGGCGGGTTTTCATTGCCCGCCTGCGAGGCCTGAGCGGTCTGGGCTGCCTGAGCGTTTTGGGCGGTTTTGCCAGTTTGGGCCGCCTGCGAGGCCTGCGCGGCTTGGGCGGCAGCGCCGTGCCCGTTCTGGTCGTTGGGGGAGGCGGTGTTGCTGCCCGTTGTGGTCACGGCCACGCGGTCGGCCCGCAGTTCAAGGCTCAGGGCAGCCTCGCCGTCCAGGCGCGCGCCCGGCACAAGGGTGGAAAGCGCCGCCCAGTCAGCCACGCGCACATCCAGCTTGCCGTCACAGGCAGGCATGGAACCTGGGGGCAGAGAGGCCGTCACCTGTCCGGCGGCTGTAATCCCCAGGGCGTTGAGGCGCAGATTGCGCAGGCCAGCCTGCAGCATGTCTTCCTCACTCCGGCCCGCAAAAATCTGGCTTTCAAGGCTCAGGGGCTGACCGTCCCAGCGGCCGCTCACGTCCAGTTGCAGCGTGAGTCGCGGTCTTTGGGCCGGGGCGGCTTGTGGGGGCGCGGCATCGGCATCCTGTGCGGCAGCTTTATTGGGCACGGCATCGTTATGGGGCGCGGCGTCGGGAGCCTTGGGGGATGCGGTTGCCGGGGCGGTCGGAACGGCGTTGGGGGCGGCAGGATCCTGTTCGTGATCCTGAACCACCATTAGGGCTTCCTGCCAGTTCAGGGGGGCCGCGCCAAGATGCACAACTGCCTGTTCAAGCTTGTGCGCGCCCATGCGCAGCTCGGCGCATTCCACGTGCAGGGTAAGGTCAGGAGCGGCCAAAGGCCCGGCGGCGGTGAGGCGCAGGGTGGCAGGAGCGGCCAGCATGTCCAGCGGATCCGCGCTTTCTTCGGTCGCGGCGGTCTGGCTAGTGGTGTGGCCCGTGGTCTGGCCCGTAGTCTGGACAGTAGCCTGAGCGGGGGCCTGTGCGGCGGCCTGTGTACCAGCCTGGCGGGCAGCCGGGGCGGCAGCTTGCGTGGCGGTTGTGGACGCGTTTCTGGAGGGAGCGATGCTGACCTGCAAGTCCACATCCAGGGGGCCTGAAAGCCACGAGGATTTCTGCGGGGAAGTTTTTTGCGACAGTGAGGCTTGTGACGGTGTGGCTTGCGCGGGTATGGCCTGCGGGCTTGCGGCCTGCGGGGTTGCGGTCTGTGCAGGGGCTGTGTGTGGTGACGCGGCCTGTGAAGATGGCGCTTGCGGGGTTGGGGGTTGCGCAGGAGCCGTCGATGGAGTTGCGCCTTGTGCAGGTGTCGCCAACGGGGATGCGGCCTGAGGCACAGCGGCCTTGGCAGGCGCGGCGGGCGCGCTTTGCCAGAAGGCATGCCCTGCCGTGGACAGCGGGCCAGCCTGAATGGAAAATTTGTTCAGGCCCACACGAGCGACAGTGGCCATGGCCTCCGGCGAGCCCGGAGCGCCGGGTTTTGCGGGGGCTTCCACTTCCGCGCCCAAGGCCAGCGAAATGCGGGCGCCGCCGCCGAGCAGGGTTGCCAGAGGGCCGGAGGCGGCTTTTGTTGCGGAGGTCTTGTCCATGCCCTGCGCGGCAACAGCAGCGGGTGCGGCAGCGGCGGTTGTGGTGGCTGCGCCAGAAGTGGCAGCGGTGGTTGTGCCGGAAGCAGCCGTGGCTGTGGCGGCGGGCGTGGCGGAGGGTGTTGCCTGACCAGCCTGTGCGTCCGCCGTCCCGGTGGACGGGTCTGCATGGGCGGCCCCGGCATTTCCGACTGGCAGCACCGTGGCTTCAAGCGTGCTGTCCACGGTCAGCGCCAGGGCCGAGGGCGTGACTGTTCCCGATTGGCGCGGGGCGAAATTCACTTCAAGACTGGCCTCAAGGCCGCTGCTGGGCACGCCGGGCAGGGGCAGGGGGGCACTGTTTGCGCCATGGGCAGTCAGCAGGGCCGTGAGGTTGCCCCCCGCGCTTCCGGCCCTGAGGCTGGCTTCAACCGTGGCCAGAAAATAGCTGTCTGCGAGCAGGTTGGCAGCGGGCAAATTGTCATCGGCCAAATTGGCAGTTGGTAGAGCCGCAGTGGGCGACGCTTCACCCTTGGCCACATCAGGAGTACCGGCGGTCGGGGCATTGGCCGGAACATCGGGTTTGGCGTCTGGTTTGGCGTCTGCGCCGGAGCCTGTTGCGGCATCGGCCTTGGCATCAGCCTTGGTATGGGCTGGCGGCAGCGCGCCAAGCAGGCTGGCAGGAAGCTGCGCGTCCACAACGGCCACCCTGTCCAGAAGCACATCGGGCAGCCAGCCCGGCAATGAGCTGATGGCGCGTACCGTTTCGCCGAGCGCTTCGCGCAGCGACGCTTCCGTGAGCGGCGGCGAAGGCGGTTCAGGGAGCGAGGCGGGCAGGTCGGGCAAACGCAGGAGGCGCGGCGTTTTGCTGGTCAGTTCGGCAATGTGCACACGGCCCGGCAGGGCGGTCCAGTCCCAGATAAAGGTGTTTTGCGGCGCTTCAAGCCACAGGCCGTGGGCGTCGGCCAGTTCCACACCCATTTGCGCCGTGAAAGGCAGAGCGCCCGAAAGGTGCGTCAGACGGATATGCAGGCCGCTTTTTTCCGCTGAGGCGGCCAGAACGGCATTGACCTCGTCCTTGATCCATGCCTGGACGTTTTCATTGCGCAGGGCCAGCAGCACGCCAGTCAGAAAGAACAGCAGCAAAAGCAGCACAAAGGCCAGCCCGCGCCAGAGTACAGACCAGATGCGGGCAGCCGCGCCCCGGTTTTTATGGCTTTTGCCAGGCCCCTGTGGCGTGCCCGGCCCCGCCTCGGCCGCGCCAGATGCCGCCGCGCCAGAACCAACTGCGCCAGAACCAACTGCGGCAGCCGATCCGGCTCCGGTTCTGGAGCCGTCCGCCGTGGCGTCAGTCTGCGCGGGATGTGTGGATGCGCTCGTCATCAGAAGGACTGCCCTATGCTCACGTAGATTTGTATGGGAGGATCACCCTCCCTTGGTCGCAAAGGTGTGGCCACGTCCAGCCGCAGCGGCCCGATGGGCGTGAAATAGCGCAGGCCAATGCCCGCGCCCCAATCCATGTCGCCCAGGATGCGGGGCACTTCGTCCCTGTAGACCATGCCGCCGTCCAGAAAGGGAACAATGCCCACATCATCGGTAATCTTGTAACGCGCCTCAAGGCTGATTTCCTGAAAGGATCGTCCGCCAAGGGGATCGCCGTTTTTGTCCTCCGGCCCTACGGACTGATAGGGGTAGCCGCGCACCGACCCCGCGCCGCCAGCGTAGTAGCGCAGGCTGCCGGGAATGTTGCGCAGGGCCGCGCCGGACATGGCCCCGGCCTCAACCCGGCCCGCCAGGATCAGCTTGTCGTCGGGCCGCCCGTCTTTGTGGAAGGGCGCGTAGTAGCCGCTGGCTTCCAGCGAACCGGCCATGACCGTAAAGCTTTCGCCGTAGAAACCTGTGGAGGGGTTGGCCTTGACGATGATTTCAGAGCCGCGCGTGGGATTGAGGATATTGTTGCGGCTGTCGCGCCGCACGCTGGCCTTGGGGCCAATATAGCCGTAAAACTGTTCGGACTTGTCGTTTTCCTTGATGGAGCCGCTCTGGCCCCCGGCCCCGAGGCTGGCCCACCAGAAACGCGAGACGCGCCGCTCCAGCGCGGCGGAGGCGCTGCCTGCCGTGCTTTTGTACGCCTCTGTATTCTCACGCAAGGCCGAGGCGGAGGCCAGCAGACGCTGCTCACGCACAAGAAAGGCGGGTTTTTCAAATGCCGCCTTGATGCCTTGAACCTGTGTGGCGATGGGGGCGCTGACCACCAGCTTTTCCCCATTGTCGAAAAGATTGCGGTGTTCCCAGAAGCCTTCCACGCCAAGGCCCGTATCCGTGTCATACCGGGCGCTGCCGCCCACGGAACGGAAGGGCAGTTCGGCCACGGTCACTTCCAGGGGCAGCACGGGCACGCCGTCCTTGCTCCTGGTGGGTGCGCCGTTGGCAGCGGACGCGTTCTTGGCCAGCAATTCTTCCTGCGGGCGTATGTCCACGGAGCGGAAAAGCCCCAGCCCGCGCAGGTTGTTGGCGTAGTCGTCCACCAGTTCGGCGTCCCACGGTTCCTCGCCGGGAACCCAGAGGGCGAGCCTTTGCAGGTAGGTGGCGTTGACGCCCGCATTGCCCTTCACGTCAATGCGGCCCATGAGGGCGGGCGGGCCGGGATCAAGGGTGATGTCGGCGTTGACCTGGCGTTTTTCGGGGTCAAGCGTATAGCGCGACTGGGTCACTGACGCCAGGGGGTAGCCCTGGGTACGCAGTTTTTCCGGCAAATCTTCAACGGCGCTCAACAGGGCGTCGGCCACCACGGGTTTGCCCACGGCGACCCCCGGCAGGGTTGCCGGAAAGGACGGCGGCGGCAGGGTTTTGGTTTCCAGACCCCAAAAGCCCACTTCACGCTCGCGGGTCTTGAAATAGCCGGGCACGTCGGGCGGCGGATCGTAGGTCACGTTGGCGCGGCCCAGCGTATAGCGCGGCCCGGCCGTAAGAGTGAGGGTCACGCGCACGGGCTTTGTCTCTTCGTCCAGACTGAAGGCCGCCGTGCCTTCATAATAACATTGGGAGTGCAGAAGTTTGACGGCTGTTTCCACATCGGCGCGGGCGCGGCGTTCCAGGGCCAGCATGCTGTCGGGCGGCTCCTTGGCAAGCTGCTCCAGCTGGCTCACGGACTTCATCTTGCCTTCAAGGGAGGAGGGCCCGTCCTTGACCTTGATGCGCAGGGTATAGGGCACAGGATCCCCACGCCATGCGGCTTCAAGGGATTCCTGCTCTTTTTGCTCGTGGGGATCCTCGGTCTTTGCCGACAGCAGGCCGCAGCCGGAAAGCTGCAGCAAGAACAGCAGCGCGCAAAGCGCGCGTAGCGGTGCAAGCCGGGGGCCTACGTATTTGCCGGGGGAGCTTTGGGCATGGAGGGGCCGTGCGGGCCGCAGGGGTTTTATGCTGAATACACTGCACATACGTAACTATACGCTGTATGGTTTTTCTTAGCAAGAAACATTCGCATATTGTATGCTTTTTATGAGCAATATTGATTAGCTACGGTGACTTCTTCTCCATACGCCGCTTGGCAAAAGGTCTACCCCCTGCTACTACTTGTGTTGCAGGCGGCGCTGTGCGAGCGCGCCGTCGCCACCTGTGTTTCGGCTGCAATTTTACTGGAGAATGGATATGAACTACGATCTCTGCCTGCACATAGACAGCAAGGAGCCAGCCATTCTGAAGCTGGTTCTGATGAACGCGGCCAATTACATCAAGGCCTTGCCCAACGAACGCTATCAACTTGTGGTGGTGGCCAACGGCCCTTCCGCAGTCCAGTTCCACAAGAGCAATGAAGAGTTCCGCGCCATGGCCGCGCCCTTGCAGGAACAGGGGGTGCGCATCCGGGTTTGCGCCAATGCCCTGGCCAACAGCAATATGACGCCCGAAGACCTCTGGCCCGGCTGCGAAGTCGTGCCTGCCGGTCTGGTTGAAATAGTGCGTTTGCAGCGTGAGGGCTTTGCCTACATCAAACCCTAGACTGTGCCGTCTAGGGAAACGCTGATTTATTCCGTTTGGCGGCGTTGCTTCACTTTTTTTGAAACAGTCGAGGACGGAAGAGTCCACTTCTGCTTCAAAAAAAGATCGTGCCTTGCCAAAGGAAATACCAGCGCGTTTCCAGGAGGCTCTTTAATCAGTGCTTCCACAGAGCAATTTCATGTTTAAATTGTTCTGGTGGATGCGGGCGTCTTGGAAGCATTAAGAATATACGTTTTCAAAGTTTGTGGCACGCTCACAACGGGGTTTAAGCGCGCAGGCAAAGAGCGCAGATGCCTCCGTAGTCGGCGGCAGGGCGCGGCAGGGCGGGTTCAGGGCTGCCGTGGCCTTTTTCGCCCCTGAGCGGCGTATGCTTGCGCATGGTGATCCGGCTGTGGCCGGAAGGAGAAGTGCATGAGATTCTTTGCGGATATTCTGGATACCGTGCGGCGGCGCGGGCCTGTGGTGCACTGCATTACAAACTACGTCACCGTGAACGACTGCGCCAACATGATTCTTGCCGCTGGCGGGTCGCCCATAATGGCCGACGACATTGCCGAAGTGGAAGATGTGGTGGCTCTGGCGCAGGCTCTGGTCATCAATATAGGCACGCTCAACAGCCGCACGGTTGAGGCCATGCTTGTGGCGGGCCAGCGCGCCAACAGCCTGGGGCGGCCGGTGGTGCTTGATCCCGTGGGCGCGGGCGCTACGGCCCTGCGTAACAGTGCCTTGCAAAGTCTGTTGCGCGAAGTGCGCTTTGCGGCCATCAAGGGCAATATTTCAGAGATAGGCTTTCTGGCCGGCGAGGACGCCAGGGCCAGAGGCGTGGACGCCGAGGACGCCTCCCTTGTGACCGAGGGCAGCCTCAAGGCCGCCTCCGACATGGCCCGGCGGCTGAGCGACAGCACGGGAGCCGTGGTGGTGATCAGCGGAGCCATAGATATTGTGGCCCACGCCCAGGGGGTATGGACGGTGCGCAACGGGCATCCGCTCATGGCGCGCATCACGGGTTCGGGCTGCATGTCGGCGGCCGTCGTCGGCTGCTGCCTTGGGGCTGCGCCCGACGAAGGGGCCCAGGCATGCCTGTGCGCCGTAAGCAGCATGGGCGTGGCAGGGGAAATCGCCGCTGAAAATATGGTTGGCGCGGGGGGCGGCACGGGCAGCTACCGCGCCCTGCTGATTGACGCCATGAGCATGCTTGACGGCCCGACGCTCACCTGCCGCGCCGACGTGAAAAACGGGTAGCGCAGCGCGAACGCGCGGTGAAGCCACCAGCCCGCCTGATGCTTTTTGCGTCCCTGCGCTTTCTACGCCAAGTGCTTTTTGAGCACGATACTTTCTTGCCCGATGCTTTCCGGGTCTGTGCGCCTCTGGCGAACAATCTTTTGAAACCGTCCGCCCGTCCAAAGCGTTGTTACGCGAACATGCTCCGGTGAAACAGTAAGAAAGCGCAATGACCAGCAATGAAAGCGGGCCGCCCTGAGGCGGCCCGCTTTCTGTCAGAACAGTTTTAACGCAGCGTAAGCCACTACCGTTACGGCGGGCAGTTACGCAGCCGCTATGCCAAGTGATAATAAGAGTTTTAGGGGAAGGGGGTGTGGGGGAGGAGGTCCCTCCCCCACAAAGCATTTAAAGCGGCATGGCTCTGGACTTCCCGTAACCTATGCCCACAGGACGAGGCCCGTTTCAAGCGGCGAGGCCAGGTCTTTATGGAAGGGCATGATGCGAACGCCATAGCGGTACTGCCCGCTTTGCGTCGGTATGTAGGTGGCCGCATAGGTTTTGCCGCCGTTGCCATTGTCCGAGGTGCGGGATTCAAGCCGCAGGATTTCGGGTTTGTCAATGAAGTTGCCGTCAATGAGCGCGCGGCCGATGACAAGCTGGGCCAGGATTTCTTCGGGCTGCATTTCGCCTATGTCGATATGCAGGCGAACGCTCACAGGCTCGCCGCAGATCATTGTATTGTTCTCCACGCCGCTGATGAGCATCTCCTCCACCTTGACGGTACCGAAACGGGCGGGCAGGTCTTTTGCCCATGCGGCAAGCTGGCGGCAGGCGGCCCAGTCGTTTTCGGCCAGCATGTTGCGACGGCGCGCCGCCCGCAGGTAGTACTGGCGGATGTAGTCGTTGAGCATGCGATTGCTGCTGTACATGGCGGTAAGGCTTTTGAGCGAGCGCTTGCCCATGGCTATCCACTGTGCGGGAAGGCCGTTCTGGTTGCGTTCAAAGTACAGGGGCAGCACGGCATTTTCCAGCAGGCCGTACAGCGATTCTGCGTCGATGTAGTCGTTCTGCTCGCTGCTGGGCAGTTCATTGGTGACCACGGGGCCGATGGTCCAGCCGTTTTGCCTGTTGTAGCCCTCGCACCACCAGCCGTCGGAGATGCTCAGGTTCACGCCGCCGTTGACGGGCAGTTTCATGCCGCTGGTGCCCGAAGCCTCGTGGGGGCGGCGGGGCGTGTTGAGCCAGACGTCGCAGCCCTGCGACATGAGCCGCGACACGGCCAGACTGTAGTTTTCGAGAAAGAAGATGCGCCCCAGAAAGCGTTTGTCCTGGCACATGCGCATGACTTCCTGAATGAGGTTTATGCCCGCCTCATCCGCGGGATGCGCCTTGCCGGAAAAGACCAGCACCACAGGGCGGTCGGGATTGTTGAGAATGCGCGCCAGGCGGTCGGGATCGGCAAAGAGCAGGGTGGCGCGCTTGTAGGGCGCAAACCGTCGGGCAAAGCCGATAATGAGCGTTTCGGGCTTGAGCAGGGCCTCCATGTCCTTGCGGGTGGCGGGGTCCAGCTTGAAGCGCTGGGCAAAGACGGGAACCCGCTTGCGCAGGGCGTCGAGCAGGGCTTCTTTCTGGTTCTGGCGGGCAGCCCAGAAGGCTTCGTCGGGGATTCCGTCCACCTTGTCCCATGTATCAGCGCCGGGCTGGGACTGCATCCAGCCGGAGCCAAGGTGCTTGAACAGCAGTTCGTGCATCCAGCTGCCCACGTAGGAGGGGGTATGCACGCCGTTGGTGACGTGGCCTATGGGCGTTTCGGCCGTGGGCAGGCCCTTCCACAACTTGTTCCACATGTGGCGGGAAACGATGCCGTGCAGGCGGCTGACGCCGTTGGCCCAGCAGGAAAGGCGCAGGGCCAGCACGGTCATTTCAAAGGACTGGCTGTCGCCGCCCTCGATCTGTCCCAGTTTGATGAACTGCTGCCACGAAAGGTTGAGGCTTTGCGCCATGCCGGTGAAATAGCGGCCCATAAGTTCGAGAGAGAAGGATTCGTTGCCCGCCGATACGGGCGTATGGGTGGTGAAGAGCGTGTTGGAGCGCACGCGCGTAATGGCTTCGTCATAGTCCATGCCCTGGGTCATGCAGTCGCGTACCCTTTCAAGAGCCATGAAGGCCGAATGCCCTTCATTCATGTGATACACGCTGGGGATGATGTCCAGGGTGCGCAGAAGGCGCATGCCGCCCTGGCCCAGCAGGATTTCCTGCAGCAGCCGGGTTTCGCGGTTGGCTTCGTAGAGGCGGTCCGTGATGCGGCGGTCTTCATCGGTGTTGCGGGGGGTGTCCGTATCCATAAGGAAGAGCGTCACCCGGCCCACCTGCAAGCGCCACACGCGGGCAAAGAGGATGCGCCCCGGCAGTTCAAGCTGCACATAGATGTCTTCGCCAAAGGCGTCCTGCATCTGCTTTATGGGCATCTGGGCAAAGTTGTTGACGGGGTACTGGGCCACCTGACGGCCGTTGGAGTCGATCTCCTGCATGAAGTAGCCGCTCTTGTAGAGCAGGCCGATGCCCATCAGCGGCAGGGCCATGTCCGAGGCGGATTTGAGATGGTCGCCGGAAAGTACGCCAAGGCCGCCGGAATAGATGGGTATGGACTCGTTGAGCCCGTATTCCGTGGAAAAGTAGACAATGGGGTTTTCGGGCGTCACGTCCTGACTGAGGGAGCGGATGGGTTCGGCCATATAGGCGTCAAAACTCTCCATCACCTTGTGGTACATGTCCATGTACTCTTCGTTGGCCATGAGCTCCTTGAAGCGGGCGGGCCATGCTTCTTCAAGCATTCTCAGCGGATTGCGGCAGGCTTCCCACAACTGGGGGTTCAGGGCCATGAACAGGGCCTTGGCGTAGTCGTGCCAGCACCACCAGACGTTCTGGGCAAGCTCGCGCAGGCGTGCAAGCTCGCGGGGCACTTCGGCCACGGCCATGATGGGGCGCAGAAAGGGTGTGGCCGAGCAGGAGGCCGTGAGCACCCGCGTCAGCGCGCCGTGCCCTGCATCGTGATCGGCGCGGGTTTCGGATTTTGTGAGAGCTATGCTAAATGCTTTCAAATAGTTATCGAAAAAATAACTCCAGGATGTTTTTTCGGCCAGGGCGCGGGCGTGGCCGCGCCAGGAGTGCATGTCCTCGACAGCGCAGGTGGAGGCAACAAGGATTTTTTCGTGCAGCACTTTGGCGCTCTGCTCAAAGTTCATGCCGCGCCGGGGCATGACGTACACGCCCCTGTGATCCATGCCCGCTTCCTTCATCTTTTCCCTGGCCCACATGCCGAAGCCCGAAAGGTCGGTGGTGAGCGTGGGCACGGCCCAGGCCGCGCTTTCCTGCGGCGTATAGCCCCATGGCTCGTACCAGGAGGGGAAGAAGCCCACATCGCAGGCGGCCAGTATTTCCTCGTAGGGCATGTTCAAAAAGCCGTCATGCCCGTCAAGCATGGCGGGCACAAAGATGACCTTGATGCGTCGCTCCGGCCTGTTGTTGAGTCCGAGGCGGCGGCAGGCGTTGATAATGGGGTCCTGCGGGGCGTTCCACACATAATGGGTGCAGATGAAGGGCTGGCCGTTGTCCGTTTCAGCCGGGTCGCCGGACACGGCCGCCGGGTTGACGCCCGTGTGGCCGCCCATGACCATGCAGAGAACCAGAACGGAGGCCTCAGTGCCGGACAGGTTGCGGTCGGCCTGGGCCAGGGCGTCCAAAAAGATGTCCACGCCCTTGTTGTGCATCTCATAGCGGCCTGAAATGATGAAGATACGGGTGTGATCCGGCAGGGGGCCGCGCAAAAAGCGCCCTGCGGCTTCCATTATCTTTGCCCGCGAGGCCGAAGGCACGATGCGGTCTTCGGAATAGTCGGGTATGACGCGCAGATCCAGACCGTTGGTGGTGATGACGTCGGGCTGGCGGCCCAGAAAGACCGTGGATTCCTCGCCGGTGATGGGGCTCACGGTGGTAAAGGCGTCGGCCTCGCGCGCGGCGGTGCTCTCCATGGACCATTTGGCCGTGATGTTCAGCGCCGCCGCCTCGTTGGCCGGATTGATGTTGCGCATGTTGCTGTAGATGTCGCGGCCGGTGGCGGCCAGGGCACGGCCCAGCATGGTGGCGTGGGTGGTAAAGACCGTGCCCACCCCCGGCGCGAGCTTTTTGACCATGAGCAGGCCTGCGGCGCACATCCATTCGTGAAAAAGGGCCACGCTGTGCCCCTGCATGGGCTCCACACGGCTTTCGTGCACGGCGGCGATGACCTCACCGCAGGCAGCGGCGAACATGACGGGCTCAATATAGTCCCAGCCGCCGGAGAGGGAGTCCACGCCGTAGTTTTTCCACATTTCAAAAAGCAGCTGGTTGCTGGCGTAGCGCTTGTCGAACTCCACCAGTATGACCTTGGGGCGTCCGGGTATGTTCCAGCGGCCCAGGCGGCATTTGAGGTCACGGGTGGCAAGACCTATGCGCAGGGAGTCCCAGGCGTGTTCGTCGGTTTCTTCAAAGCCGGGATTCTGCTTCAGGGCCGGGCCCAGAAGAAAGTAGTCTTCGCCGAAGTGTTCAACGGCCTGAAGGGCCTTGCTGGTGACGACGGAGTGAATGCCGCCCACCTTGTTGCAGACTTCCCAGCTCACTTCAAACAGGGTTACCGGGGAGGAATTGAAGTCCATGTCATCTCCTTGCTCAAGATATCAGTAAGGGGCGCACCTAGTGGCCCCTTCGTGTCGGGGTATCCGTTTTCAGGGCAGTTTCACTGGCCATGGGCCGTCCGCAAGACTTTGCGTCGCCCGTCGGCAGCCGCGTGAACGCGCTCTGGCGGCGGGGTATGCGGGCGCTTGCCGTGAAGGCGCACACGCGGGACATCCGCGCGGAGTCGCGCCTTCACGGGCGTGCCGTGGCCTTTGTGTGTTCTCAAGGCCGATCCGCTCCTGCGGGCGAAGCGGCGGGCTTTTTTTCTTTTGTGGTGGCCCCGGCCTTGGCGGCGGCTTTTTTCTTGGCTGGCTCCGCCTTTTTGGCGGGCGCTGCTTTTGTGCCCGTCACTGTTTTTTTGCCGGGCGTTTTTTTCGCAGTTTTGGGCTGCGCCCCGGGGCTTTGGCCTGCAGGGCTTTTTGCCGGAGCAGCCTTTGTCGGATCAGCCTTGGCCGGGTCAGCCTTGGCCGGGTCGGGAACCTTTGGCTGTTCCTCAACAACCTTGAGGCGCATTTCAAAGTCCGCCAGCACGTTCATGAAGGTGATGTAGGCGTCATAGGGACTGCCAAAGGGACTTGGCCTGTCCGGGGCCTCGCTGGAAAACCACTTGGTGGACATATGGCGGAAGTGGTCGGCGGTCTGTAACCTGTCGAAATCATGGCGCAGTTCGGCCGATCCGCAACGATCCGCCTGTGGGGCCAGGGCGTAGAGGGCGTGTATGGCGTCTTTTTGCATGTCGTTGCCAAGCCACGCGGTGAGGTCGCCGCTCTCGTCCTCCCAGGATATGAACTGGGGGATGTCCATCTTGCCCACAGGCTTGAATTGTTTGACCGCCACGGCGGGCGTGGCAAAGTAAAAGTCTTTGCGGGCCAGCAGAGCCTCCGGCAGGGCTTCCAAAAAGTCAAAAATGCCCGACTCCTTGCTGTGGCGCAGGCCGAACACGTGATAATCGTTGATAATATTGATGACATCAGCCGAGTCGGCCAATCCGTGGCACCAGGAGGCAAAGGCGTCGGCCGTGAGGGGCCATGCGGGCCAGGCAGTGTCGGAAAAGCGCAGGCCGATGTCGTTGGAAAGGCTGGTGTTGCGCAACAGCAGGCCAAGGCCGGGGGCGCTGACGGGCTGGTACAGGTAGTTGGCGCTGCGCCAGCCCAGCACCTGATCCGTGCCCTCGGCCAGCACGGCCTTAAAGCCGAGTTCGGCCACAGCTGCGGCGAGGTCGTTGTTGTACACGCATTCCGTATGCTTGAAGGTCACGGGCTTGACGCCGAAGAGCTTTTTCAGGCGGGCCGTCTGCGCCTGCACCTGGCGGTCAAACTCCTGGCGGGAATAGAGAAAGGCCAGGGAATGCGGCGCGGTCTCGGCCACAAATTCCACGCAGCCTGTTTGCGCCAGGGCCGTAAAGCTTTCAAGCACTTCAGGAACGTACTGCTCAAAGAGGTCAAGGGCAGTGCCCGAAATGGCGTAGGAAACGTGAAATGCCTTGCCGTAACGGCGGATGAGCTTGAGCATGAGCTCATTGGCGGGCAGGTAGCACAGGCGTGCCGCGCGCAGCATGGCGTCGCAGTTGTGGTCATCGTCTTCATAAATGGAATTCTGACCCATATCAAAAACCGTATAGCGGCGTAGCTGATAAGGTTCGTGAACCTCATAGCACAGGCATATGGCTGTCATGAGCGACCTCCGTGTACGTTGTGGTAAATGGCCAGCAACTGGTCGGCGGCATTTTCCCAACGGATGGACTTCATTTCTTCGCGGCAGTTTTTCACCAGTTCAGCCGCCAGGCAGGGATAGCGCAAGACGGCGCAGATTTTGTCGGCCATGTCGCGGGTATCCCAAAAATCGGCTTTAAGGGCGTGATCCAGCACTTCGGATACGCCCGATTGACGTGAGAGCAGCACAGGAACGTCGTAGAGCATGGCCTCAAGGGGCGTTATGCCGAAGGGTTCGGAAACCGACGGCATGACGTAGAGATCGCTGAGGGCAAACATGCGGTCCACCTCCTCCCCCTGCAGGAAGCCAGCGAAGTGAAAGCGGCTGCCCATGCGCAACTGGCCGGCCCTGCGGATGAGACGTGGCAGCATGTCGCCGCTGCCAGCCATGAAAAAACGCACGTTGGGGATTTTTTGCAGCACCAGCCGTGCGGCCTCCATGAAATATTCCGGCCCCTTCTGAAAGGTGACGCGGCCCAGAAACAGCACGCGCTTTTCGTGCCGTATGCGCGGCGGGATGGGATAATGGCGCTGGGCCTCGTGACGGGCCACGGCGTTGTGCACGACCATCACCTTTTCCGGGGGGATGCCGTAGCGTTCGATGACGGTTTTGCGGGTGAGGCGGCTCACGGCCACCACCACATCGGCGGCCAGCATGCCCGCCCGTTCAATGCCCGCCACCTGTTCGTTGATGTCGCATCCGCTGCGGTCGTATTCGGTGGCGTGAATGTGGACCACAAGGGGTTTGCCCGTGAGGGTTTTGGCCAGCATGCCCGCTGGATAGGTCATCCAGTCATGGGCGTGGATGACGTCGAAGTCTTCCTGGACGGCCAGGGCTGCGGAAAGGCGGCTGTACCGCAGCACCTCGTCCATAAGGCTGGGGCCGTATCCGCCTTGCAGCGTATAGGTAAAGGATCGGGATTGACGGGACTCTTCTTCTCCCGCCGGGTGCTGCATCAGGCGATACGGTTCTCCCGCGCAGGTGCGGCCGCTGAGGCGGCCCAGCGCGCCGACGTAGTCCTGCGGGGTGAGATAGGGCATGAGCGGGCTGTCCACTGGCAGGCAGCGTATGCCGTTGCGCCAGACTTCCTGTTGCGCCCAGTCCATGCGCTGTACCAGGTCTTCAGTGATGGGAGTTCCGGATGCCGAACGCAGACGCAGAAATTCCCCTTTCCCCTTGCTGTCGTCGATACGGGGCAGTACAAAGATTATTTCCGCTCCCCTGCGGGCCAGGGCCTGGGTCATGCCAAAGCAGGCTGTGCCCAGACCTCCGCTGATGTGAGGTGGGAACTCCCAGCCGAACATAAGCACTCGCATGTGTTCTCCCTCATGCGGCGGGGATTCTCCCGCCGGATTCAGCGGCCGTTCCTGTGGGCCGCCACAACTCTTCCCCCGCTCCTGTTCGAACATTCTTTTTGCTATTCGTGCCTGGCGGCGAAGCAGTATGGCCGCGCAGGCATGGTTTGCTGGCTTTTTTTACGGTTGTGCTGCGTCCGGCGCGCACGGATGCTGTTTCTTGCAGCCTTCCAGTGTCATGCTCACGCGGCAGACTCCCGCCGTATCGCCAATGACGGGGTGGGCCATGCGGTGCGCCGCCAGTTTTTGCCAGCGCTCGTAGACTGCGGGAGCGGCTTTTTGCAACCGCAGCAAAAGGCGCAGGCATTCGGCCACACTCCAGGCCTGGGCGATGCAGCCATTGGGTTTGTACGGGGGCGAGCCGTCAAACACTTCAGAAATGCTGCCAAGGCCCGCCTGGGAAATATGGTCGCAGTAAAGTGGCGTGAGCGTGTCCAGAAGCGCCATGGCCGCGCCGTCCACATCCCAGGCCGTGCGCAGCAGGGCGTCCGCGTAGTGCCCCAGCAGCCAGGGCCAGACCGTGCCCTGGTGATAGGCCGCGTCCCGGCTGGCCGGGCCGCCGTCGTACCGTCCCCTGTAGTGCGGGTCGTCCGGGGCCAGGGTGCGCAGACCGTAAGGCGTGAGCAGTTTGTTGCGCACGCATTCCACCACCTGGGCCTGATAGTCTTCAGACAGCACGGGATGGGGCAGGGAAACCGCGAAAATCTGGTTGGGCCGCACACTGACGTCGAGCTTGCCGTTCTGCCAGACGTCGCCAAGGTAGCCCCCGCCGCCGTATACCCAGAAGCGTTGGAAAAATGCCGTGCGCATGCGGCGCAGGACCATGTCCCCCGCCAGGGGCTCCTCGCCAAAACGCGCGGCGAGCTGGTCCGCAAAGGCCAGGGTGTTGTACCAGAGGGCATTGATTTCAACCGGGCAGCCCTGCCGGGGCGTCACGGGGGCGTTGTCGGCCTGCGCGTCCATCCAGGTGAGCTGGCTGTGGGCGTTGCCTGCGTGCAGCAGGCCCTCGGCGTCCACATGGATGTCCAGCTGTCTGGCCCTGCCCTGGCCCGCACGGTAGCCGGAAATGACAGCCTTGAGCGCGGGCCAGGCATTTTCACGCACCCAGGCGAGATGCCCGGCGTCCACCTCAAGGCAGCTTTGCAGCGCAAAGGCGTACCACAGGGCGGCGTCCACGGAGTTGTAGGCGTGGTCGCCCTGGGGCGAAAACATGTTGGGGATGAGCCCGTCCTCGACATGCCTGCCCATTTCGGCCAGAACGCGCAGGCCAAAATCCGTACGGCCAGCATGAAAGGTCAAGCCCGGCAGGCTGATGAGGGTGTCGCGGCCCCAGGCGTCAAACCAGTGGTAGCCCGCCAGCACCTCGGGCCGTCCCGAAGGGGATTCGATGCAGAACTGGCGTCCGACCTGGGCCAGATGCCCGGTGAGTCCGAAGCGGGCCTTGTGGGCCTTGGTGCGTTCACGGCTGGAATCATCCCACATCTGGCGCAGATCCTGCCCGCAGGGGTGGGTTCCCACCGCCAGGTAGACGCAGCTTTCCGCGCCTTCGGCAAGGGGGGGCATGCCCACGTCCAGCACGCCCGGCGTAAAGAGGTCTTCGCTGTAGGGAAAGCCGCGTTCACGCTCTTCAAGGTATTCCACATTGCGGCACCAGTCCGGGCGTGGCGTGAAAGAATGCTTCTGGTTTGTCTGGCACTGGATGTAGAGCGTGGGCAGCCCTTCATAGGGGGTGATGCTGAAGCCGTCGGACAGTGGGGTGGTTTCTGCGCGCAGGTCAGGATTGGCGTGGGTAAGCTTGTGAAAATTGCGGTAGGCCAGCAGGGGGCGCAGGCGTAGTGTCAGTGGCGGTACGGGAGTGGGTCCGCGCACGCTGAAGCGCATCAAGAGCAGGCTTTCCCCACGGACAAGCAGGATTTCACGGCACAGGCGCACGTCGCCGACGCGGTAGACGCACTGTGGCCACTGATCCAGGCGGAATGCCTCAAGATAGTCGTGGCCGTGAGGGTAGAGCGTGCCGGGGTGCTGGCGTGTGGAAAGCGTGAATTCCTTGCCGCCGCCCATGATGGATTCTTCAAGGGCGGAGAGCAGCACATGGCGGCCATAGGGCGTATTGACCGTGAGCAGGCCGTGGTATTTCCGCGTATTGCAGCAAAGGATGGTGCTGCTGGCGTAATCGCCAAGGCCATTGGTGAGCAGCCATTCCTTGCGCAACGCCCTGCGGGTGTTCTGGCAGGCAGCCTTGTCAAAGCTGAACCGCATACAGCCTCCGGCGGTACGGGTGCTTATGGGAAAGCGCTGCGTGAGGCGAGTGGGGGGAGGTGAGGTCGCAGCGGGCCTGTATGAGACTGCTGAGGGTGTGGAACCGGGCGGCGGAGAAGGTCGCGTGGTCAGGGCGGAAAGAACACTTGCGGCAGCGCTTCGTCGTGCAATGCCTCTGAATCGCCAGCAGCAAGGTTCTGCCCGAAGCACGGTTGCGGCACATGCCGCGCACAGGGCGACTGCACCTTTTCCAGCCTCTTTGGACTTTATCGTACCTCATGTTTTTATATCTGTCGAGTTTTACAGCTTTGCGTCAGGATTGCGGCAGAATTTGTACAGGCGGAATGGGCAATGCGTGCCCGTTAGAGCATTTTACCCTTGAAAAAATATAAATGCTCTAACGCTGCGCGGAAGCGCAGCGCGCCACAACGTGGCGCGGATTCAGCCGAGCTTTAACGGATAAAGCTCGGCTGAATGAAAACGTTGAACCATGAAATATATCAAAGGTAATCTGGACTGGTTGTGCGATTTTTGTTCGGAGCGGAGAGCTTTTGTGAACATGCATTTGCAACATTCAGGGTACGCTCTTGTGGCGCGCTGCGAAGAGATTGCGTTTACGGCGCATTCAGAGGGCCGATTGCCCGCCTCGCCGGCACAGACCACGCGCTGCGCGCAACGCGCGGAAAACGCGCCGCCGCGCTCCCTAAGGCCATCCCTAAGGCCATCCCCGGCTGTATCCGTAGGAATTGCGGGCAGAAAATCCGGGCTTTTTCTTTGTGACATTTTAGGGTATGCTATTTTGTTACTATCATCATCGCACAACGGACGGGGGATTTTTATGAAAGCACTTGGTCGTTTGCTTGGGGCTCTGACCCTTACCCTGCTGGTGCCCGTGGCGGCTCTTGCCGGAGACGTCAAAATCGGCCTCATGTGCCCGCTCACGGGTAAATGGGCCTCTGAAGGGCAGGACATGAAGAACATCGTCAGTCTGCTGGCTGACGAGGTGAATGCCAAGGGCGGCATCAATGGCCGCCAGGTCAAGATTGTGGTGGAAGACGACGCGGGCGATCCGCGTACCGCCGCTCTGGCCGCGCAAAAACTGGCTTCGGCCGGAGTGGTGGCCGTTATCGGCACCTATGGCTCCGCTGTTACCGAAGCAAGCCAGAACATTCTGGATGAAGCCCAGCTGGTGCAGATAGGCACGGGCTCCACCAGCGTGCGCCTGACGGAAAAGGGCCTGCCCCTTTTCTTCCGCACCAGCCCTCGTGACGACGCGCAGGGCCGCGCCGCCGCCGCCGCCATTGTGAAGGGCGGCTACAAGGCTGTGGCGCTTTTGCACGACAATTCTTCCTATGCCAAGGGCCTGGCCGAAGAAACCAAGGCCATCCTGGACAAGGACGGCGTCAAGGTGGTCTTTTATGACGCTCTTACCCCCGGAGAGCGCGATTACACGGCCATTCTGACCAAGCTCAAGTCCGCCAAGCCCGACCTTGTGTTCTTCACCGGCTACTACCCTGAAACGGGCATGCTGCTGCGCCAGAAAAAGGAAATGGGCTGGCCCGTGCCCATGATGGGCGGCGATGCCGCCAACCATCAGGATCTGGTAAAGATTGCGGGCAATGAGGCGGCGGAAGGCTATTTCTTCATCAGCCCGCCCCTGCCGCAGGATATGGACACCGCCGAGGCCAAGGCTTTTCTTGACGCCTTCAAGGCCAAGTACAACACCGTGCCCGTTTCCGTGTGGGCCGTGCTGGCTGGCGACGCCTTCAAGGTTATTGAAGCGGCCCTTGCCGCTGGCAATGACAAGCCAGCAGCCATCGCCGCATGGCTGAAAAACCTCAAGGGCATGCCCGGCCTTTCCGGCAGCCTTGGCTTTGACGCCAAGGGCGACCGCGTGGGCGAGTTCTATCGCACCTATGTGGTTGACGGTAAGGGCGTATTTGTCTTGCAGCCCAAGTAAACTGGCCGTACAGTGTGCCCCGCGCCTGCGTTTCAGCGGCGCGAAAACAGTCAATATGTCATCAACGCCCGTGGCGGCGGCCCGGTTTTTTCCGTGCCGCCGCCCGGATGCGCCAATGGGAGCCGACCCGCGCGGCTCCAGCGGCGGAATTGCGCTCTTGCCGGCGACCTCCCCGGCAACAAGAGCGTGGCAAGGGTACAACGCTTTATGGAACAGTTTTTACAACAGCTTTTGAACGGTCTTGCCGTGGGCGGCATCTACGCCCTGGTGGCCCTGGGGTACACGATGGTGTACGGCGTGCTGAAGCTTATCAACTTCGCGCACGGCGATCTCTTCACCATTGGGGCATACCTTGGTCTGACCCTGCTTGTGAGCTGCAACTTTTCAGGCATGCTCAGCCCCATGCTGGCTGTGCTGGCCGTCTTTGTCATGGTCGCCCTGCTGGTGGCCATCATAGGTTTTCTTCTGGAGCGTACGGCCTACCGTCCCTTGCGGAACGCCAACCGTCTTTCCGCCGTGGTTTCGGCCCTCGGGGCCTCCATATTTTTTCAGAACGCCATCATGCTCATCTACGGCGCGCGCTTTTACGTCTACCCCGACTACCTCAGGCCCGACTTCACGGTGCATCTGTTCGGCCTGGCCGTTCCCGGCGTGCGCCTGCTGGTCATTGCGGCCAGCGTCATCCTCATGCTTGGCCTCTGGGCCTTTATCCAGCGTTCGCGCACCGGCGCGGCCATTCGCGCTGTGGCTATTGACCCCGGCGCGGCCCAGCTTATGGGCATCAACGTGGATCGCATCATCAGCCTGGTCTTTCTTATCGGGCCGGGGCTTGGCGGCGCAGCCGGACTTATGGTGGGCATCTATTACGGGCAGATCGACTTTACCATGGGCTGGACGTACGGCCTCAAAGCCTTTACAGCCGCCATCCTGGGCGGCATAGGCAATATCCCCGGAGCCATGATCGGCGGCCTTTTGCTGGGCGTTATCGAGGCCCTGGCCGCAGGCTATATCGCCATCGCCTGGAAGGACGCCATTGCCTTCTTTGTGCTTATTCTCATTCTTATCATCCGCCCCACGGGCATTCTGGGCGAGCGCACGGCGGACAAGCTATGATAACAGAGCCCATCCGCATTGCCGTCAGGGTCGCTTTGGCGGCCGTCATCTGCGCGCTGCCCCTCTTCAGCAACGCCTACTGGACAGACGTGTGCGTGAGCATAGGCCTTTACGCGCTGCTTTCGCTGTCGCTCAACATCATTCTGGGGCAGGCGGGCATCTTTCATATGGGGCACGCGGCCTTTTTTGCCGTGGGCGCATATGTTACCGCCATACTGAACACCCTCTGCCATTGGCCCATATTCTGGACCATGCCCGTTGCCGGGGCGGCGGCGGCCCTCTTTGCCCTGCTGGTGGCGCGGCCCATCATCCATCTGCGCGGCGACTATCTGCTTATCGTCACCATTGGCATTGTGGAAATTGTGCGCATAGCCCTTATCAACGACGTTTTCGGCCTCACGGGCGGGGCCAACGGCATCTTCGGCATCAGCCGCCCCAGCTTTTTCGGCTTCAAGATAGTCAAGGGCATACAGTTCTACTATCTGGTGTGGGGCATGGTGGCCGTAAGCCTGCTGCTTTTCTACGGCCTGTGGCATTCACGCTTTGGCCGCGCTCTGAACTATATCAAGGAAGACGACGTGGCCGCCGAAGGCTGCGGGGTCAACGTCACCCATTACAAGCTCATGGCCTTTGTGCTGGGCGCGTTCTGGGCGGGCATGGCCGGCACGCTCTACGCCGCGAAAATGACGACCATTTCGCCGGAATCCTTCAGCTTTATGGAATCCGTCATTATTTTTGCGGTGGTCATCCTTTCGGGCGGCAGCCAGATCGGCGTGCTTATCAGCGCCTTTCTTTTCATCGGCCTGCCGGAACTGCTGCGTGAGTTTTCCAATGCGCGCATGCTTATTTTCGGCCTGGCCATGATGATCATGATGGTGTGGCGTCCCCAGGGGCTGCTGCCCCCGCGCCGCCGCCGCTACCATGTGAAATCACTGATGGAAAACGAAAACGGTGACGGTTCCGGGCCTGGCCCCGGCAGCCCGGAGGCCGGATCTGCCGTTGCTGCTGCAAGCGACGTACAGGCCGCTGGCGGGAGGCCCGCATGAGTCTTTTGCGCTTGCAGGAAATAACCAAGGTTTTCGGCGGTCTTGTGGCTGTCAACGACCTGACCTTCAGCGTGGAGGCGGGCAGCGTGGTTGGCCTCATCGGCCCCAACGGCGCTGGCAAGACCACGGTATTCAACTGCATCACGGGCAACTACACACCGGAGAAAGGCCGCATCTTTTTTGACGGCGAGCCAGTGGCCGGGCTGCGCCCCCACAGGGTGGTGGAGCTGGGCATAGCCCGCACCTTTCAGAGCATCCGCCTGTTCGGCAAGCTTTCAGTGCTGGAAAACGTTCTGGCCGGGCGGCATTGCCGCATGAAGTCGGGCATGCTGTCCTGTATGCTGCATTTGCCCTGGCAGCGCCGCGAGGAGCGCGCTGCCGTGGCCCGCTGTATGGAGGAACTGCGCTTTGTGGGGCTGGCTGACCGCCACGCCGAAGCCGCCGGGGGCCTTTCCTACGGCAACCAGCGGCTGCTCGAAGTCGCCCGCGCCCTGGCCTCAGACCCGCGCCTGCTCATTCTTGACGAGCCCGCTGGCGGCATGAACGACCAGGAAACCGCCGCCCTGGTGGACACCATCGCGGCCATACGCGACAGAGGCATCACCGTGCTGCTCATTGAGCACGACATGCGTCTGGTCATGAAAATCTGTGAAAAACTGGTGGTGCTGGAACACGGCACCATGATCGCCCAGGGCGAGCCTGAGGCCGTGCGCCGCAATCCGGCCGTGGTTGAAGCCTACCTGGGCGTAGAAGACGAGAAGTGGTGAGCCATGTCCCTGCTGCAACTGTCGAATATACGGGTCAGCTACGGCAGCGTCGAAGTGCTGCACGGCATTGATCTGCGGGTGGAAGAGGGCGAGATCGTCACCATTCTCGGAGCCAACGGCGCTGGCAAAAGCACCACTTTGCTTTCCATCAGCGGACTTGTGCGGCCCTCGTCGGGCGAGATTCTTTTTGACGGGCAGGATTTGCTGCGTCTGCCAAGCCACAAGGTCGTGGGTCTGGGCATTGCCCAGTCGCCCGAAGGGCGGCGGGTTTTCGGCGTCATGAGCGTGCTTGAAAACCTGCGGCTGGGCGCCTTCTGCATTGAGGACAAGGCCCGCAAGGAACGCACCCTTGAATGGATATTCGACCTTTTTCCGCGTCTGCTTGAGCGCAAGGATCAGCTGGCTGGCACGCTTTCGGGCGGCGAGCAGCAGATGCTGGCCATAGGCCGGGCGCTCATGGCCGAACCGCGCCTCCTGCTGCTTGACGAGCCTTCCCTGGGCCTGGCCCCCCTGCTGGTGCGCTCCATCTTTGAGACCGTGCGGGCCATCAACAAGCGCGGCGTCACGGTGCTGCTGGTGGAACAGAACGCCCGGGCCGCCCTCAAGCTGGCATCACGCGGCTATGTGCTGGAAGTGGGCAAGGTCGTTATGGAAGACAAGGCCCAGAGCCTGCTCAACAATGCCAGCGTGCGCGAGGCATACCTGGGCGGATAGGGCTGCGCGCGCATGGTTGCCGTTGCCGCGTGCTGTACGTGGCGCTTCTTTTTTTGAAATACTTTGCGGGGGAGGGACCCTTTTGCAAAAGGGTCCCCTCCCCCACACCCCCACCCCTTAAAACTTTTAGTACACTTTGGTATGGCATGGGGTTGCTCGTTGCCACGTGCTGCGGACGTACGTTTTTCCCCCATGTAAAAACTGAATTTCCGAGCCGCCCGGCCACGTCCGCCAGCGCATGCCGGCGTTTCACGCAGAGTATTTCATGACAGGCCCTGTTCTTACGCAAGGACGGGGCCTATTTTTGCGCCATTTGGGGGGCGTGCCCCGGACGCAGGGCCACGTACAGCCCCGCCACAATGGCCGCAGCGCCCACGACATCCTGAACGCCAATGGCAGTGCCGAGAAGCAGGGCGGAGAGCGCCAGTCCCGAAAGGGGGTTGAGCATGTTGTAGGAAGCGGCCATGGACGGGCCTTGCGTGCGTATGAGCAGCAGCCACAGGGCCATGCCCGCCAGACTGACCACTACCAGCCACAGCAGCGCGGCCAGCGCGGGCCAGGTGATGTGCAAAGGGTTTGCCGGGGTCATGAAGGCGGCGGGGGCAAAGCAGAGCATGCCGCAAAGGGTCATCCAGAAGTTCAACGCAAGCAGCGGCAGGGCGTCGTACTTGCCGCGAAACAGCACCGCGCCAGCCGAAAAGGACAAGGTGGCGGCGATGGCCATGCCAAGCCCAAGCCCCGCGCCTTCGTGCAGGCCCGTAATGCCCACCATGACGACCACCCCGGCAAAGGCCACGGTAAGGCCCAGCAGTTTTCTTTTGTCAAAAGATTCCTGGCCGCGCAGGGCCGCCATGGCCATGGTCATGAAGGGTGCGCAGGAAACCACGATGACGACCCATGAAGCGGCCAGATAGCGCAGGGCGGAAAAATTCAGGCCCAGATAGACCACGTTATTGAGCAGCCCAAGAAGCAGGCCGGGCAGCATGGCCTGTCTGCCCTCAGGGCCAAGAAGTTTCTTGCCGCAAAAAAGCAGAAGCACCAGTACGGTCAGCGTAAAGCGGTAAAACAGGGTGGCGAACGGCCCCATTTCCATCACGACCACCTTGCCCGCGATGAATGCCGAACTCCATATGACGCTGAAAAACACGCCCACGGCATAGCGCTTCCACCGCCGTCTGCCGGAGCGTGCTTCAGCCGTGGCCGGAGGTTGGCCTTTATCCTCCGATATGCTGGCCTGACGGTTTTCTGCGGGGGGCTGACTCCTGCCCTGTTCGGTATTGTTCTGAAGCATATGGCTGTTCCCTGTCAGAGCGCATGGCGTGCGGTTTTGACCGGCAATGAGGCCGTCTTCCGTATGCAGCATACGCGAAAAATGGTTTCATCGGCTTGAAGCGGTGCGGAGCGCCATTGTGGAGTCACAGGTTTTGGGCAGCAATCAGCCATGAAACCGCATGCAACGCCATTTCACGCGGGGCTGGCCCCATCATGCCGTTTGTCATAATACGGCGGCGGCGCAGCTTTGTATTTGCCCGGACAGACCGCGCCTTGCGTACCCTCCAGGGCAAAAACAGCAAGCCGGTAAAAAGGCCTGCTCACCTGCCTGCTGCCGGGGTTGAAAATATTTCCCTGGTCACTGAAGAGTATTTTTTGCTTGATAATTTGTAAAATTAATATTTAGCATGTTAAAATAAGTTTGATTGATATTGGGGGAATTATGGCTTCAGATGTACTTGCTGTATCACAAAGCCGTGCCATTACGCTCGAACATTTGCGGGCCTTTGCCGAGGTTGCGCACTGCCGCAGCTTTCAGAAAGCGGGGATGAAGCTCTGTCGCAGCCAGTCAGCGATCACCCAGGCTGTGAGAAGGCTGGAGGCGCACCTCAATTGCACCCTGCTGCACCGAAGCCATGGTCATGTTGCGGGGCTCACGCCCGAAGGCGAACGTATTCTGCCGGAAATTGTCGATGTTCTTTCGCGTCTGGATCACGTGATTCAGGCTGCCAGACGGCCGGAACTCAAGGGGCGGATTCAGGTGGGAATTCCGCCGAGCTTCAGCGCGGTTGAATTGCAGGGAGCCGTTGCCCGCCTGCTGGCACTGAATCCCGGTTTGCAAATAGGCATCATATCGGGCATGTCCCGTGATCTGCACCAGATGCTCATTGAGGGAAGTCTGGATGTGGCCCTCATCAACCAGTACAGGTTTGACGACGGTATGCCGCCGCAGGGGATGTTTCAGGAACTCTGCCGCCAGCCCCTACTGTGGCTGTGCAATGCGCCGAGAGTTGTGAACCATGCCGGGGAGATCCCTCTACTCACGTATTCGGCGGGCAGCCCCTGGCGTGCTGCTGCCGTGGATGCGCTGGAGCGGGCGGGTCTTGCCTATAATTTCGCCTATGTAAGTGCGTCCTATGAAAGCTTGTGCAGTTCGCTGCTGGCCGGGTTCGGCGTCACGGCATTGCCCGTATGGGATATTGATGAACGCTTTTGCGTGGTTGACGCCAGTCACAGTTTGCCGCCGTTGCCGCAGGTGCGCACGGTGCTGGCAAGCCGTTTGTGCAGCGAAGTTGTGGAGCAGTTTTGTGAATTTATCGCTGGATTGCCCTTTTTTGTCAGGGCCAGAGAACGCTGGCATGGCCTGGGATTTGGTTAGAGCAAGGTCGTGATGGCATGAATGCCGTGTGATGAAAGAAGCGGGAGGGCAGCGTTAGAGCATTTACGCTTTTTCAAAGTTAACATGCTCTAACGTATAGAAGTTTTAGGGGGAGGGGGCGTGGGGGAGGAGACCCTTTTCCAAAAGGGTCCCTCCCCCACACAGCATTCTAACCTAACTCAACCCTTACACTAAAATGCGTAGAGCAAACCAGCGCTGAAGGAGTATGTTGTGGTGCGTTCCACCATGGGGCTGTCGGTAATCTCGTTGCCGAGAAAGAGCGCTTTGGCATTGGCAACGGCGCTCCAGTCCTCGGTGAGGATAACCCGCATGGTCAGGCCGGCGTAGGGCGAAAAGGCGCTTTCAGGGCTGTATTCCTTGAAGCCGCTGGCGCGGGATTCGCTGGAACTGATGCTGTAGTAATAGTCGTTATAGTTGGTGTCCGTCCACTGCACGCCCACGGTGGGCGCGATCATGACGTTTTCGAACCGCACGGGGTAGGCGTAGGCCACGTCGGCCTTGATGCCGTTGTTGACGCCCAGGGTGTCGGTGGACACCGTGGCGGACGCCTGGCCGTAGGGCGTGCGCAGCGTATAGTTCAGTCCGGCCATGAGTGTGGAATACCTGTCGTCCAGACGCTTCATCCTGCTGTTGTCGCTCCAGGACGCATAGAAGTTCTGGGGCAGGTAGGACAGCTGGATGTTGAACTCCTGATAGTGGTCCCTGTACACGTGTACGCCGCCGTCCAGGCCGCGCAGGTACAGCCACTTGCCCTCATAGCCGATAAGGGGAAGCGGAGAACCGAGGGAGTCAATGCCCTTGTATTCCGACGTGCGCAGGCTTGCGCCGAGGCCGGTGTTGAAGCCCCATTTGTCGCCCTGGGCGGCTGCGTCAGCCGGATTTTCTTCCCAGGCTTCCTGAGCCGGAGCGGCAAAGGACGTGCCGGGGGTAATGGTCAGCAAGGTCAGCAGGGCCAGCAACGTCATCGAGGCCAGCCCGCCGAAGGGTATACGTTTTTTCATTAAACTACCTTAGCCCCGGTCCTCCAGGGCAGCCACCGAAGGCAGCTTTTTGCCTTCAAGCAGCTCAAGGGACGCGCCGCCGCCAGTGGAAATGTAGCCCATGCGGTCGGCAAGTCCGTATTTTTCCACGGCAGCCACACTGTCGCCGCCGCCAACGACCACAAAGGCCTTGGAATTGCCAAGATATTCGGCCAGGGCCTTGGTGCCGTCCCCAAAGGGCTCGATTTCGAACGCGCCCACGGGGCCGTTCCACACCACAGTGGCGGCCTTGGCCAGATACTTTTCATAGAGTGTCAGGGTTTCGGGGCCCACGTCCAGTATCATCTGGTCGCCGGGCACGTCGCCCACGGCGTGCAGCGAGGCGTGCTGGCCAGGGGCCAGTTCCTCGGCGGTGATCACGTCCATGGGCAGGGGAAGTTCCTTGTTGAGGGTCTTGGCCTGTTCCATAACTTTTTTGGCTTCAGGCACCAGATCTTCTTCGTACAGAGACTTGCCCACCATGTAGCCAGCCGCCGCCAGGAAGGTATTGGCTATGCCGCCGCCCAGGATCAGCACGTCCACCGTGTTCAGCAGGTTTTCGAGCAGGCCGATCTTGGTGGAAACCTTGGCTCCGCCGATAATGGCGACCAGGGGACGGGCGGGATTGTCGAGCACTTTTTCAAAGGCGTGCAGTTCTGCCTGCAGCAGGGGCCCGGCGCACGCCACTTTCGCGGCGCGTACCGCGCCTTCGGTGGAGGCATGGGCGCGGTGCGCTGCGCCAAAGGCGTCCATCACGTATATGTCGCCAAGGTCGGCCAGTTTTTGGGCCAACTGGGGATCATTCTTTTTTTCGCCGGGCAGAAAGCGCACGTTTTCCAGCAGCACCACCTGACCGGGCTGCACTTTGGCCTCGTCCAGCGTTTTGGCCAGCGTCACGGGCTGACCAAGCTGCTTTTCAAGGCAGGCGGCCACAGGGGCCAGAGAAAACTGTTCGTCATACTGCCCTTCGGTGGGGCGGCCCAGGTGCGAAAGCAGAATGACGCCCGCGCCTTTTTCCAGCGCCAGTTTGATGGTGGGCAGGGCAGCGCGGATGCGCTTGTCATTGGTGACCTGGCCGTCCTTCATGGGCACATTGAGGTCTTCGCGGATAACAACGGTTTTGCCAGTGAGGTCCAGGTCCTGCATGTTCTTTATAGGCATAGCGCGCTCCCTTTGTTGCTTGCAGATATTTCGTTGAGGCAACCGGCCCTGAGGGCCTTGCGTGCATGGGGCGCGGGGGAGGCCAAGGCCCGGCCCCCGCGCGAAACAGCGTCAGATGCGGCCCGTTCAGATGCGGCCCATGAGGGTGCGGGCCTTTTCCAGAGCGTTGGCCACGGTAAAGCCGAGGCGCTCGAAAACCACCTTGCCGGGGGCGGATGCGCCAAAGCCTTCCATACCGATGACAGCGCCGTCCAGCCCCACGTATTTGCTCCACCAGTCGCTGGCGGCGGCCTCAATGGCCAGGCGGGCGCGTACGGCGCGCGGCAGCACGCTTTCCTTGTATTCGGCGCTCTGGGCGTCAAACACTTCAGCGCAGGGCATGGACACGACACGCGCCTTGCGGCCGTCGGCGGCGAGCTGTTCGGCAGTTTCAAGGGCCAGGCCCACTTCGGATCCGGTGGCCATGATGATGATTTCGGGCGTGCCTTGGCAATCGCGCAGCACGTACCCGCCACGGGCGATGGCCGCCACCTGCGCCTCGCTGCGCGGGCAGAAGGGCAGGTTCTGGCGTGAAAGGGACAGGCCGGAAGGCGTGTGGACGCTTTCCAGCGCGCAGATCCAGGCCGCAGCGGTTTCCACAGCGTCGCAGGGCCGCCAGAGATTGAAATTGGGCATAAGCCGCAGCATGCCAAGCTGTTCCACGGGCTGGTGCGTGGGGCCGTCTTCGCCCACGCCGATGGAGTCGTGGGTCAACACCCAGATTACACGGATGCCCATGATGGACGCAAGGCGCAGGGCGTTCTTGGCCTGATCGGCAAAAGCCAGGAATGTCCCGGCGTAGGGGATGAAGCCGCCGTGCAGGGCAAGGCCGTTCATGATGGCGCTCATGCCGAATTCGCGCACGCCGTAGGAAATGTAGTTGCCCGTGTGCTCCTTCACGTCCATATGCACGGAGGAAGACGTAAGCGTGCCCACAGAGCCGGTAAGGTCGGCGGAGCCGCCCGCCAGTTCGGGCAGGCGCGGCACAAGGTATTCAAGGGTTTTTTTGGAGGCAACGCGGGTGGCGATGCTTTCGCCCTTGCTGATGGCGTCCTGCAACGCTCCGGCGGCTATGGCGGCCCAGTCGGCGGGAAGCTCGCCCTGCATGCGGCGGGTCAGTTCGGCGGCCAGTTGGGGATGGGCCTTGGCATAGGCGTCAAAACGCGTGTTCCACGCGGCTTCGGCGGCTTTGCCCGCGTCGTGGGCGTTCCAGGCCGTGTAGATGTCCTGCGGAATGGTAAAGGGCGCTTCGTGCCAGCCAAGGGCGTCGCGCGTGGCGGCAATGCCCTCTTCACCCAGAGGGGAGCCGTGGCAGGAGGCCGAATCGGCCTTGGGCGAGCCAAAACCTATGTGGGTATGGCAGATGATAAGGCTGGGGCGGGAAGTGTCGGATCTGGCCTCGGCCAGGGCCTTGTCCAGAGCGGCGGCGTCGTGGCCGTCCACAGGGCCGATGACCTGCCAGTTGTAGGCGCGGTAGCGGGCGGCCACATCCTCGTTGAACCATCCGTCGATCTTGCCGTCAATGGAGATGCCGTTGGCATCGTACATGACAATAAGCTTGCCGAGGCCCCAGGTGCCAGCCAGGGAGCAGGCTTCGTGCGACACGCCTTCCATAAGGCAGCCGTCGCCCAAAAAGGCGTAGGTGTGGTGATCCACCACCGTGTGCTCGGGCGTATTGAACTGGGCGGCCAGCATGCTTTCGGCCAGGGCGAAGCCCACGGCGGAGGCAATGCCCTGACCCAGGGGGCCAGTGGTCATTTCAATGCCCAGATGCGGTTCGTATTCGGGATGCCCGGCGGTCTTGGCCCCCCACTGGCGGAAATTGCGAATTTCGTCCATGGGCAGATCGTAGCCCGTGAGGTGCAGCAGGGCGTACAGCAGCATGGAGGCATGCCCGTTGGACAGGATAAAGCGATCGCGGTTGAACCACAGGGGATTGGCGGGATTGTGCCTGAATCCGTGCCGCCAGAGGGCCTCGGCCATATCGGCCATGCCGAGGGGTGCGCCGGGGTGGCCGGAGCGGGCTTTTTCAATGGCGTCCATGGCAAGGGCGCGGATGGCGTTGGCGCACTGTCTACGGGTAGGCATGATCATTCCTCTATTTTTGCTTGGGATGGGTATCGGCTGAAGATTGTCGCAAGGCTGCAGCCCGAACGGCGGGGCGTGGTTCGTATCCGGCCAGGGGAGCCATAAAGGCGGCCAGGCGCGCGTCATAGGGTTTGTGCCCGAAAAAGGCCGAGCCAGACACAAGGACGTCGGCCCCGGCTTCCACCAGCTGGGCCGTGTTTTCGGGGCAGACGCCGCCGTCCACCTGAATGAGCACGTCCTCGCGGCCACAGGCGTCCAGCAGGCGGCGGGCGGAGCGGATTTTGTCAAAGGTGGCCGGAATGAACGTCTGACCGGAAAAACCGGGGTTGACGCTCATGATGAGCAGCATGTCCATATCATTGACGAGCCAGCGTATGGCGCCGAGGTCCGTGCCGGGATTCAGGGCCACGCCCGCCTTGCAGCCCATGTCGCGTATGGCCGAAAGGGTGCGCTGCGGGTGGCGATCGGCCTCGGCATGGATGACCAGCATGTCGGCCCCCACGTCCCTGAAGTCGCGGATATAGCGGGACGGATCCTGCACCATGAGGTGTACGTCAAAAAAAAGCCCGCTGCCAGGCCTGAGAGCCTTGATCAGCGGGGGACCAAAGGTAATGTTGGGCACATAGGCGCCGTCCATCACGTCAAGGTGCAGCCAGGTGACTCCGGCGGCTTCAAGAGCGTGCAGCTCTTCGGCCAGACGTGAAAAATCGGCGGAAAGCAGCGAAGGTGATAGAATCATAGGGGTATTCTGTTTGTTTTCACGAAGGCGGAATCTTGGCGATTTCTGCCATCCGTGGTTGCCGCCTGTTCTTTGGCCGCAAGCGGTAAAAGTGAAGCAACGCCGTCAAACGGAATAAATCAGCGTTTCCCTAGAGCATTTAACACTTGAAATGCTCGATTACGGCAGGCAAAAGCCTGCCTTCTCGCATTTCGTGGCAAGGATTTTCAAGAAAATCCTTGCAGAACAGTTAACTCATTTCATTCGTTATCTGCTCTAGCCGCGGTTGAGCAGGCGGCGCACCGCCGTCAGTTCCCGCTTGAGCATGCGCATGAAGTCCGGGTCAGGCACGGCGGCCACCCGTTCCGGCAGACTCTCGTCCACCACGGCGCTGCCTTGCAGCACACGGCGCGCGCCTTCAATGGTCATGCCCTGTTCGTGCAGCAATTGCCGAATGCGCCGCAAAAGGCCCACATGCTCCTCGGTGTAAAGGCGCTGCCCCTTACCCGTGCGCAAAGGCGCCAACTGGGGAAATTCCGTCTCCCAGAAGCGCAGCACATGGGTTTTGAGGTTGAGCAGTTCCGCAACTTCACCGATGCGGTAGGTTTTTTCGTCGTTGTGGTCCGGCATGGGGCCCCCTGACGTCCTCCAGAGCATTTTGCTGCATACAGCGCAGCGACGTTACGTGTCAGTGCCGCGCAAGCGCCAAACGCCGGAAACATGGCCTCCATGCTCCGGCAGGCGAAAAAAACTGTGGCGCGTACGGCGGGGCCACGACCTCGCAGCGGCACGACGCCGTTAAACGGCGGTGTTCCCGAGCCGTTAATTCATTTCATCCGTAAACGGCTCTAAGGAAGCACTGATTAAAGAGCCTCCTGGAAACGCGCAGTTATTTCGTTTGGCAAGGCGCGATCTTTTTTTGAAGCAGGAGTGGACTCTTCTGTCCTCGACTGTTTCAAAAAAAGAGAAGCAACGCCGCCAAACGGAATAAATCAGCGTTTCCCTAAATCCTGACGCCCAGCGTCGCTGCCAGAGACTGTGCCACTTTTTCCCTTTCCTTGTCCACTTCCGCGTCCTTGAGGGTGCGGTCTGCGTGGCGGAACGTGAGCCGGAAGGTGAGGTTGCGCACGGCCTCCTGACCTTCGGCGGCCTTGGGCTCAAAGCAGTCCACCAGCACGATGTCTTCCAGCAGGGGCAGGCCAAGGCCGCGCACATGGGCCGCAATGGCGCTGACCGTGAGGCCCTGGGCGGCCATGACCGTGATGTCGCGGCGAACCGGGGGGTACACGGGCAGGGGGCGGAAGCGCACCTCGGCGGCGTCGTACAGTTCGCGCAGGACTTCCAGGTTCAGTTCGGCCAGCCAGACGTCCTTGCGGGCGTGGAATTCTTCGGCCATGGCAGGCCGGATCCGGCCCATGACGCCCACAACCCGGCCGTCAACCGTGACCTCGACGCAGGGCAGCAAAAAGGGATGGCTTGCGGCCAGGGCGCATTCCGGCGCGGGCAGGTGCAAAAAGCGCAGCAGGTTTTCAACAATGCCCTTGATGTCCGCATAGTCCAGGTCGCCCTCGGCCTGGGGCCAGGTCGCGTCAAAGCGCGCGCCATAGAGCAGCACGCCCAGCATGCCTGTTTCACGGGCCGTGGTTTCGGAGGTGGCGTCCGCCTCAAAGATATTGGCCAGTTCAAAGAGGCGCAGTCCCTGAACCCCCTGGGCCAGGTTGTTGCGCAGATCATAGAGCAGGCCGGGAGCCAGGGCGGTGCGCAGGGCGTCCTGCTCCGCAGAAAGGGGATTCATGATGGATATGCGCCCCTCGCGCGGCAGACCCAGGTGATCCATATCCTTGTGGCCCACAAAGCTGTAGTTGACGGCCTCGTTGAGGCCAAGGCCAGCGCCCCAGTGCTTGAGGCGCGACCAGAAGCTGAAGCGCGATTCCGGCTCGCCCGCGCGGTCAAGATTGCCGGCCACGGCGGGCAGTTCGGGGGCAATGGTGTCCAGACCGTGCACACGGCCCACTTCTTCCACAAGATCGGCCTCGCGGGTGAGGTCGGGCCGCCAGGACGGCTGACTCACATGCCACACGTCCGCAGAGGCGTCCACGGTGCAGCCCATGCCGGTAAGCACTTTCTGGTCAAATTCCGGGGTCAGGTGGACGCCCAGCAGGGCGTCGGCGCGGGACGGGCGAAAGCCGATGTTCGCGGCCTTGAAGGGGCGCGGCTCGGCAATGGAAAGCCCCGGCTGCACAGCGCCGCCGCTGATGGCGGCCATCATGGCGCAGGCGCGGTCCAGCGCCCAGACGGTGCGCTGCTGGTCTATGCCGCGCTCAAAACGGTAGGACGCCTCGGACGAAAGGCCCAGGCGGCGCGACGTTTTGCGGATGGTGCCGGGACGGAACACGGCGCTTTCAAGAAAGACATTGCTGCTGGCGTCGCCGATTTCGGTATTGAGGCCGCCCATGACGCCAGCGAGAGCCACGGCGCGGGAAGCGTCCCGGATGCAGAGATCCTGCGCGGTGAGGGCGCGTTCCTGACCGTCCAGGGTGGTGAATGTTTCGCCTTCCTGCGCGCGGCTGATCTCGATGCGGCCGCCTTCAAGCTTGTCCAGGTCAAAGGAGTGCAGGGGCTGGCCGCATTCAAAAAGGATGTAGTTGGTCACGTCCACAATATTGGATATGGGGCGGACGCCCACGGAGTGCAGGCGGTGGCGCATCTGCATGGGCGAGGGGCCGATTTTCGCGCCGGTGATGACCCGGCCGGAATAGAGCCAGCAGAGATCGGGGTCTTTGATGTCAATGGGCACGAGGCGCTGGGGCGCGCTTTCGTCGATTTGCAGGGGCATGGCCGGAATCTGCAACGGCAGGTCAAAGGCAAGAGCCGTTTCGCGGGCCAGGCCCAGCACAGAAAGGCAGTCCGCCCTGTTGGGCGTGATGGAAATGTCCAGAACTTCACGGTCAAGGGTCAGCTGATCCACCAGGGGCTTGCCCACCACAAAGCTGTCGGGCAGCACCATAATGCCAGAATGGTCTTCGGTCAGCCCCAGTTCGCGCTCCGAGCAGATCATGCCGCAGGAGGGCGCGCCGCGCAGTTTGGCCTTCTTGATGACCATGCCGTCGGGCATGACCGTGCCCACAAGGGCCACAGGAACCTTCTGGCCTTCGGCCACGTTGGGCGCGCCGCACACGATGTCCAGCAACTCGCCCTGGCCCGCGTCAACCTTGCAGATATGCAGATGGTCGGACTCCGGATGATCCTCACAGGCTGCCACAAACCCCACCACAATGGAGCCGATGGAATCGTAGGGCCGCCTGATGTCTTCCAGCTCAAGGCCGAGCATGGTCAGGCGGTCACCCAGAGCTTCAGCCGTGCCTTCGTAAGGCGTAAATTCACGCAGCCATGAAAGTGAGAGCAGCATAGCATGTCCTGTTAGTGCGGGGCCGCGGGCCGCCGCGTTGGGCGTCATTGATGGTATTCTGTACAAATCTGCGGCACTGGGGCGCACGCGTCCTCTGGCCTGCCAGCTTTAGAGCATTATTAACACGTTAAATGCTCGGGTACGGCAGGCAAAAGCCTGCCTGCTCGCATTTCGTGGCAAGGATTTTCAGAAAAATCCTTGCAATGCAGTTAACTCATTTCATTCGTAAACTGCCTTAATTGAAACTCCAGGCTGGCGTAGTATCTTTGGGCGTCAGGTCCGGCAGGGGGCGGTCATGCTCCTGCATGCCCCTGTTGCCGTAAGCTCCGGGGCCGGGCCTGCGCCTTGGGGCCTTTTCTTCCGGCTGGGAATCGGTGACGGTGTTGCCGTAGGCATCCGTATACCCCATGCCGCCTTCGGCGGTGCGGCTCACGTTTCTGCCCGGCAGTCCTTCCATAGGTTTGGGGCCGCCCGGTGGTTCAATGCCGGGATCGCGCGCGTTGGAGGGCGACTTGGCCCAGGCTGCCCCAGCAGCGCCGTGCATGTCCGCAGTGGGCCAGAGGCCGGGCGCAAGCGCCAGAAGCGCCGCTGCCACGAAAGCCAGCAGCGGGCCGCGCCGCCACAGGCCGGGCCGCCAGCCGCCAGGCAGGACACGCCGCCAGATTCCGGGCAGGCCACGCAGGGGCGCGGTTTGCCTGGCGGTAGTGCGTGTGTTGTCCTGGCGCGGGAACATATGCCTGTCCTAACGGGCGAACTGGCCCAGAAAACGGGTGTCGTTCTCAAAAAACATGCGCAGGTCGCCGATGCCGTATTTGAGCATGGTCACGCGCTCCACGCCCATGCCAAAGGCAAAGCCGCTGACTTCGGGATCATAGCCCACAGCCTCGAACACGGCGGGGTCCACCATGCCGCAGCCGAGAATTTCGACCCAGCCAGTGGTTTTGCACACCCGGCAGGGGGCGTCGCCAATGTGGCCCTTGCCGCCGCATATGCAGCAGCTTATGTCCACCTCGGCCGAGGGTTCGGTAAAGGGAAAAAAGCTGGGGCGGAAGCGCACCTGGGTGTCGCCGCCGAAAATGGCGCGCACAAAGGCAGTGAGCGTGCCGCGCAGATGGGCCATGCTGATGCCTTCACCCACCATGAGACCTTCAATCTGGTGGAACATGGGGGTATGGGTGAGGTCGCTGTCGCGCCGGTAGACCTTGCCGGGGGCCACCACGGCCAGCGGGGGCTTGCGGTGCAGCATGGTGCGCGCCTGCACAGGCGAAGTGTGGGTGCGCATGAGCACCGTGTCGGTGATATACAGGGTGTCCTGCATGTCACGGGCAGGATGTTCCGGCGGCATGTTCAGGGCCTCGAAGTTGTAATAGTCGATTTCCACTTCGGGGCCGGACACGATCTCAAAGCCAAGGCCTTTGAAAATCTCGCAAATCTCTTCCATCACCAGGGTGGTGGGATGCAGGGTGCCGCTCCAGGGCGCGCGACCGGGAATGGAGGGATCAAAGCGCTTGAGGGCTTCGGCCTCGCGCCCGGCTTCCAGGGCCTGCTTGCGGGATTCAAACAATTCGTTGCAGCGCTCTTTGACGCTGTTGGCCGTCTGGCCCACGGCGGGGCGCTGTTCAGGCTCCAGCTTGGGAAGCTGGCTCATGATTTGGGCGATTCTGCCCTTGCGGCCCAGAAAGTCCACCCGCAGGGCTTCCAGCCCTTCCAATGAAGAAGCCTGATCCAGACCTTTTTCAAGCTCGGGGACCAGGCCTTCCAGTGCAGAAATCAGATCCATACGGATTCCCAAGGCCGCCTGTGCGGCGCTGACGTTGAATAGTGTAAATGTAAAAACAAAGGGCGTGGGCAGCGCATCGCACCGTCCACGCCCCGTATAGCATGCATGACCCTGCTCCCGCAAGCCAACCGGCGCACGGAGTTATCCGTACTGGCCAGCGCGGCCTGGAGCCTTGCTCCGGCGCGGGGAGCGCCAGCTCTGCGGCTTATTTGCCCAGAGCGGCCTTGGCCAGTTCCACGATCTTGGCGAAGTCGTCCTTCTTGTAGACGGCCAGGTCGGCGAGAACCTTGCGGTTCAGGTCGATGCCGGCGGTCTTGAGACCGTGCATGAAACGGCTGTAGGAAAGACCGCTCAGGCGGGCGCCAGCGTTGATGCGCAGAATCCACAGGGTGCGGAAGTCGCGCTTGCGCAGCTTGCGGCCCACATAGGCGTACTGCAGCGAACGTTCCACAGCCTCACGGGCGGTGCGGTACAGACGGCTGCGGCCGCCACGAAAACCCTTGGCAGCGGTCAAATATTTTTTGTGACGGCGATGTCCGGTAAGACCTCTCTTGACACGCATGGTGTAACCTCCTTCTCCCAACCAGGCGGAGGAATGCCCGTTGGGGGGTGTAAAGATCATCTGCCCTCTTGGAGGGGAGCGGATTGAACGTCAGTTGCGGCTCCGCACGCGCCGCGACGCTTGCGCGTCATGGGATTTTATCAATGTTCCGCAGGCTTGAACCCTTGCCGCGCCTTGTAACCAAGGTCTTGCGGCATTTCGCTGTCAGCGCGCGCCCGTCACGGCAGTGCCGTGCGTGGAGCGAGCCGTGGCCGCTGTGGCCGACAGGCGAAAGAACAGGTCTTTAGCCGTTGGGCAGCATGCGGCGCACAGCTTTTTCGTTGGTCTGATCCACTGTGGTGGACTGACCAAGACGCATTTTGCGGCTGGCGGCCTTCTTGGTGAGAATGTGGCGCAGGTTCTGGCGACGACGCTTGAACTTGCCGCTGCCAGTCTGCGAAAAACGCTTGGCGGCGGAACGCCTGGTTTTAATCTTGGGCATGGCGTACTCCTTAACGAAAGCATATACCCGGCATGTCACAGGACGCACCAGGGGAAGGGCATAATGCCCCAAAGCGCCTCGAGGCGCAAGCGGTAATGTCGGATGCCCCGGCAGCAAAAGCTACTTTTTGGGCACCAGCATCATTTGCAGGGTACGGCCTTCGGCGCGGGGTTCCTGATCAACCTTGGCGATGTCAGCCAGGTCCTGAACCACCCGTTCCAGAATGGACATGCCGCGATCCTTGTGGACAATTTCGCGGCCCCTGAAGAATACCGTTATTTTACAGCGGTCGCCTTCCTGAAGAAAACGACGGATGTGGCGGACCTTGGTTTCGTAATCGTGGTCGTCCGTTTTGGGGCGAACCTTGATTTCCTTGATCTGCACCACGGTCTGGTTCTTTTTGGCTTCCTGCTTTTTCTTCTGCTGCTCGTACTTGAATTTGCCGTAGTCCATGACGCGGCAAACAGGCGGCTCCGAGTTGGAAGAAACTTCAACGAGGTCCAGGCCCGCTTCTTTAGCCAGGGCAATGGCCTCATTACGCTGCAAGATGCCAAGCTGCTCGCCATCGGCAGCGATCACGCGCACTTCACGGGCGCGGATCATCTCGTTGCGACGCACGCTGTCTTGCGGCATGTCGCGGCGGAATCTCATATTAGGCGAAGCTATAGCGCATCCCTCCTTTTTTGAAAGGCTCTTCGGCGTCTGCGCGAATAAGCGCGGCGATTTCAGCCACAGACTTGAGCCCCAGGTTATCACCGTTGCGCAGGCGCACATTTGCGCCGCCCGCCTGCACTTCCTTTTCTCCTACAACAAGAATGTACGGCACTTTTGCCAGTTGCGCCTCACGCACCTTGAAACCCAGTTTCTCATTGCGCGTGTCCGCCTGGGCGCGGATGCCCAGAGCTTTGAGTTCGTCACGCATGCTGGCGGCGGCTTCGTCGCCGGCATCGGTGACCGTGAGCAGGCGGGCCTGCTCCGGGGCGAGCCATGTGGGCAGGGCTCCGGCAAAATTCTCCACCAGGATGCCGATAAAGCGTTCAAGCGAACCCATGATGGCCCGGTGTACCATGACCGGACGATGGCGCTCGCCGTCCTGACCCACGTAGGTGAGGTCGAAACGCTCGGGCAGGGTGAAGTCCACCTGTATGGTAGAACATTGCCATTCGCGGCCAATGCAGTCCAGCAGGCGCACGTCGATTTTCGGACCGTAAAACGCGCCGTCGCCCTCGTTGATGGTGTAGGGCAGACCGGCTTTTTCCACAGCCTGCACAAGGGCGCTGGTGGCCATTTCCCACGCTTCGTCCGTGCCTATGCTGCTCTCGGGCCGGGTGGACACAGCCACCTTGTATTCAAAGCCGAAGAGGTGCATGAGGTCGCGGATAAGATGGATGACTTCAAGGATTTCGCCTTCAAGCTGTTCCGGGGCGCAGATGATGTGGGCGTCGTCCTGGGTGAACTGGCGCACACGCAAAAGCCCGTGCAGCACGCCGCTTTTTTCGTGGCGGTGCACAACGCCAAGCTCAAAATAGCGCTGCGGCAGGTCGCGGTAGCTGTGCAGCTCGTTGCCGTAAATGAGCATGTGCGCAATGCAGTTCATGGGCTTGACGCCGTAGGCGTCTTCCTCAATCTGGGTGAAGTACATGTTTTCGCGGTAGTGGTCGTAGTGGCCGGACTTCTGCCACGTTTCCACGCGCAGAAGCTGCGGGCCCTGCACGATGTCATACCCGCGTTTGAGGTGCTCCTTGCGCCAGAAGTCCTCAAGAATGGTGCGAATGAGCATGCCCTTGGGCAGCCAGAACACCATGCCGGGGGCCACGTCTTCCTTGAAGGTGAAGAGCGAAAGTTCGCGTCCCAGCTTGCGGTGGTCGCGGCGTTTGGCTTCTTCCATCATCTTCAGATAGGCGGCAAGGGCTTTTTCGTCCGCAAAGGCCGTGCCGTAAATGCGCGACAGCATGCGGTTTTTTTCGTCGCCGCGCCAGTAGGCGCCAGCCACGCTCATGAGCTTGGAGGCCTTGGTAAAACCCGTGTGCGGCACGTGCGGGCCACGGCACAGGTCTGCAAAATCACCGCAGGTATAGACCGACACCGTGTCGGCGTCGATGCCTTCAATGATTTCAACCTTATAGTTCTCGCCCAGAGCCTTGAAGCGCGCCACGGCATCGGCCTTGGACAGCACTTCATGGGTGAAAGGCTCGCGCGCGTTGGCAATGCGCTGCATTTCAGCTTCAATGGCGGGAAAATCTTCGGTGGAGAAGGGCTTTTCAACGTCAAAGTCGTAGTAAAAGCCGGTATCGATGGAAGGCCCGATGGTGACCCTGGCAGTGGGGAAGAGTTTTTTCACCGCCGCAGCCATGACGTGCGCGGTGGAGTGGCGGATCATCTGCAGACCTTCGGCCGAATCGGCGTACACGGGCTCGAGGCCTTCACACCCGGCGGGAACCGGAGAAGAGAGATCAAGCAGGCCCTCAGCGCCGCCAAGCGCGCGGGCAGCCACGACGGCCTTGAACCTTTTGCCGCTCAAGGCTTTCTGGAGCACGGAGGCCACGCTGTCGCCAGCCTGCCCCTCAACCATTTGCCCTTCCACACGGACTTCCATGAAAAACTCCTTAGCGTGGCCGGGGGCGCTGTCCGGCCAGACGAAAGGCCAAAACAAAATGGGGAGGTAAACCTCCCCACTGCGCCGATACCGGTCATTCGGCCATCTTTCGATAACCTGTGCTATGGGCGGGGCCAAGGCCTTCCGCCGTTAAGGGGAATCAACCCCAAAGTTTCTTTTGGTAGGAACGAACAGACTTGAACTGTTGACCCCTTCCGTGTCAAGGAAGTGCTCTAGCCACCTGAGCTACGCTCCTACATGAGGCAGAGGGTTATATAGCCACTCCTTACCCGCCCGTCAACAATTTTTTGGCCTTTTTCGCATTTTATTCGGGCAATCCGCAGTGTTTGCCCCGAGTTGCGCTGATAACGAGCTCCTGGAGATGCGGTGCGCGCGCCGGAAATTCAACGACGGCATGTGCGGATATGGGCCAGCCGCCTGTACGCGTGCCTATGTCGAAAATTCGCGCGCGGGCCGTGATTGTTGCGGATATGTCAGGTTAGAGGTAACTAGTTGGTAAAGGATGATGTTCCGGGTGCAAAGCCAGCGCTGCCGCGCATATGGGTAGTCTACGGCTTGCCAAGATTCGCGGCAGGCAAGCAGTCTTAAAACATAGGAATTCAGTATGGGAAATGGCATGGGAATTATTAGGGCCATCTGCACCAGTGCAAAAAAAGGCACTGCCAAAAAGACCGTTCCGTCCGCCACCCTTGTGGTGGAGCACGGCATTGAGGGCGACGCGCATGCAGGCAAGTGGCATCGTCAGGTCAGTCTGCTGTCCTGGCAGGCCATCGAGGATTTCAAGGCCAGGGGAGCCATTGTTTCGCACGGCTGTTTTGGCGAGAACCTTATTGTGGACGGCATCGACTTCGCGGCCCTACCCGTGGGCACGCGCCTGTCCTGTAACGAGGTTCTTATGGAAGTGACGCAGATAGGCAAGGAGTGCCACAGCCACTGCCAGATATTTCACGCCATGGGTGACTGCATCATGCCCCGGCAGGGCGTGTTCGCCAAGGTTCTGCACGGCGGGTTTGTGCGGCCCGGTGACGAGATGCTTGTGCTGCCCGCCGAAGCGTGAGCTGGCGCGGGGCGGTAAGTCGATAGGATGCGGCTACTGCCACGCCGGTTGCAGCGGGAGCCGGGGCGCTCACGTCCTTCCATTTTTCCACTCAATGCCATAGCCGCAGTCTCATCACGCAAGGGGAAGTTGACATGCCCCTTGAAGTGGCGTTTCTTATTTCCCTAGTAGACCAGATCAACTAGAGCAGTTTACGAATGAAATGAGTTAAATGCTCTAGCGGGGACGCCATGCGCGCATTCCTGAACCTGGTCGCTGTCTGCAACCTTGCGGTTGAGTTGATATCTGCGTGTGCACATCAAGCGGCATACGCTTTGGGACGTTTTATTAGAGCAATTTCTCTTTGAAAATGCTCTAACAGAAGGGGGCAATGTGGCGGCAAGGAAAAAAATGGCGACAGGCGCACGTCTTCGCGGCATCTTTTCTGTTCTGACTCTGATGGGCGTCAGCGGCCTTTTGATTCTGATGGCTGCAGGCTTGTCCGTGGCAGGCGAAGTCTGGCATGTGGGTACATGGAAGACCGCGCAGACCATACAGCCTTTTTTGTATGAAAAATATGCGGCGCCGACGAATCCTGGCCTCAAGGTTGACGTGCGCCCCTTCACCAATCCTGCCGATCAAAAATCCGCACTGCTTGCGGGCAGCCTCGACATGACAGGCACCACGCTGGCTCTGGCCATTCAGGCCGCTTCACGGGGTGAGCCTGTCAAGCTTGTGGCAACGCTGGGCAACAAGTGCTCGGCGCTTGTGGTGGCCAAGGATGGGCCCATAAAAAGCGCCAGCGACCTCAAGGGCAAGCGCATCGCCTACGTTCCCGGCACCATGCACGAAATCTTGCTGCGCGAAGTGCTGCACCGTGAAGGCATTGACCCTGATCGCGACGTCACGCTCATGCGCATTGATTTTTTTGATATGGGCACGGCTCTGGCCAAGGGGAATGTGGACGCCTTTTTATCTGGCGAGCCCTTTCCCACGCAGGCCGTGATGCAGGGATACGGGCGTATTCTGGCCTATCCCTATTATGGCGACAGCATAGGGACCATCAACAGCGGCATGCTCATGCGCGAAGACTTTATACAGGCGCACCCGGATAAGGCCCTGCGGATGGTAGCCGCGCACAAGGCCGCCACACAGGCTTTGACCGCGGACAAAAAACTCTGGCTGGATACGGCAGCCAGCCTGTTCGGCGTCGATAGGGCCCTGCTGGAAGCTTCTGCTGGCAATATCGAACTGGTTTGGGACATGGACGATGCGTTCATGCGTCAGTTGGCGGCATTGGGCGCGCGCATGAAAAGTCTCGGCATCATTGCCCAGGAACCGGATTACGCCAAGCTTGTTGATCGCAGCTTTGTGGATGCCCTGCGGGCCGATTCTGCCAATCATGAATGATGGCAGGGGGGCGCGAATCCTGCCCTGGTGCCTTCCGCTGCTGTTGCTGGCGCTATGGTGGGGAGCCGCGGCATTTCGGTTGATGCCGGAATGGCTGCTGCCTTCACCTGCGGGGGTGGCGCGCACCATGTTCGCATATGTGGCTGGAAACCCATCCGTCCCCTATGGCGGGCGCTTTTGGAGCGACGCCGCCGCAAGTTTGTGGCGAGTTGCCTGCGGATTCACGCTGGCTGCCATACCTGGTCTGATTTTAGGGCTCTGGTCGGGCAGAAGCGCGACAGTAGCGCGCCTGCTGTCTTTTTCCATCAACGGCGTCAAGTCCGTTCCCGGCATAAGCTGGCTGCCGTTGGCGCTCATCTGGCTGGGGGTGGGCTTTATGACCACCGTCAGCCTCATAGCCCTGGCGGGATTTTTTCCGATATATTTCAGTGCGGCAGCTGCGGCCGCGTCTGTGCCGCAAAATCTGATAAATGCGGGCCGCATGCTCGGTCTTTCACGCGTGAAGCTCTTTGCCAAGGTGATCCTGCCGTGGAGCATGCCGCAGATATGCGCGGGTTTGCGGGTGGCGCTTGGCATGAGTTTCGCCTATCTGGTGCTGGGGGAACTTACCGGAGTGCCGGACGGCCTGGGCGCGCTTATTATGGATGCCCGCATGAATGGCCGTGTGGACGTGCTTTTGAGCGGCATTGTGCTCATAGCCGTGCTGGGGGGCATTTGTGACGGTCTGCTTGTCCGGTTTTTATCCAGGCTGCCGGGTGTGGTGAAATGAAGGAATATTTCCGTTGCAGGGGCCTGCGGAAAAGTTATGGCCCGCATATTGTTTTGCCCGGCATTGACATAACGCTTGGGCAGGGCTCCATAACTGCGCTCATCGGAGCCAGCGGTTGCGGGAAAAGCACGTTTCTGCATGTGGTGGCAGGGTTTGTGCCGATGGACGCCGGGGCCATGCTGCTTGAGGGCGTTCCCTGTGGTGAACCCGGCCCGGACAGGGTTATGGTATTTCAGGACGACGCGTTGTTGCCGTGGCTGAATGTCAGGGAAAACGTGGAATTGGGCCTGAAAACTGCGGGGATGGCTCATGCGATGCGGCAGGAGCGGGTGCGGCACATCCTGATGCAGGTGGGGCTGGAGCCATGGGCCAATGCCTTGCCTTCGGAACTTTCGGGAGGGATGCGGCAGCGGGTCGCCTTGGCGCGCACGCTGGTGCTTCGCCCAAAGCTTTTGCTTCTTGACGAACCCTTTGCCGCCCTGGACGCCATTACACGCTCGCGCATGCAGCGCCTGCTGGCGGATCTGCAACTCCAGACCGGCGTTACGGTGCTGCTGGTCACGCATGACGTTTCGGAAGCCTGCCTGCTGGCGGACACCATACACCTTATGGGAACGGGACGCGGCATTGTGGAGACGTGGACGGTTGCAGCGCCCCGCCCGCGAGATCCCGATGATCCTGCCTTTGCGCAATTGAAGGTGCAAATCCGCGCCAAGCTGGAAGCCCTGGCTGAGCCCGTGTTGTGAATATGGCAAAATAAGGCTTGTCAGTTGCGTGAAGTGTTACAGTGGGTACTTGAGATAATCATCCCCTTTTTAGTAGCTCTTCAACGTAGAGCCTATGCCGCCGAACTTGGCTCGCCATTTGTAAAAAGACGCGCGACTCATGCCGTGCTCACGACAAAGTTTGGGAACCGGTACCCCATTTTTGGCCTGCTTTAAAATCACCAAGATTTGACTGTCCGTGAATCGTGACTTTTTCATCGTAATATCTCAAGATTGCTTATTTTCGGAAATTCTACTTTGAAATATTACTTTTTTCTTGGGGGATTACCATATGATGACTAATCAGTTATTTTATAATATATTGCACTAACTTATCCACATAAATAATAACTTAAATATTGGCTCTGGGGGATTCACTAATGAAACAGCTAGGTCGCGCCTTTTATCATAGCTCAATTGCCAATTTTATTAGTGAGTCACGCTCAAACATTTTAGGGGTATTGGCAGAGAATAATCATTTTGAATTATCCCAAGAGCAACGAAGTGCCTGGTTATCTGAGATAAATATTTTGCAACAAACCTTACAGCCATATACTGGCTATATTTTATTTGAATATGTAATTCCTAGAATGGGGAAGCGTGCTGACGTTATTCTTCTCATTCAGCAAAGCATTTTTGTAGTCGAATTCAAAGTAGGTTCGCATCGTTTTGACAAACAAGCTTCGGATCAGGTGATGGACTACGCACTGGACCTAAAGAACTTCCATGCTGGGAGCCAACATCGCAATATTTATCCTATCCTAATTGCCACGAGTGGAACTCCATTGACGGAACAAAAAATTGTTCTTAGCGATGACGGAGTTTGTGCTACTTTATTTGGTACGCCCGAAAATCTGGCAAATTTACTATGGCGCTGCCTGGCTGAAGAATGTGACGACAGTATAACATGGCAAAAGGTGTGGGCAAGTTCAGGCTATCATCCCACGCCAACAATAATCGAAGCTGCTCAAGCCCTTTACGCAGGGCACTCGGTAGCAGAGATTAGTCGTAGCGATGCTGGCACCATCAATCTGTCTCAGACAACAGAGGCAGTCAAAGCTATCATCAACCAAGCAATGACGCAGCATAGAAAATCTATTTGCTTTATTACAGGAGTCCCAGGAGCTGGAAAAACTCTGGCAGGTTTGAATATTGCGAGTGCCTGGCAAGATCCAAAGAATCAACAACATGCGGTTTTTCTTTCAGGTAATGGCCCCTTGGTGAGTATTCTACGCGAAGCCTTAAGTCGCGATGAGCACGAAAGAACAAAGCAGTCTGGCCTGAAAAAAAATAAAAAAGAGTGTGAACGAGAAACAGCCGCCTTCATTCAAAATATTCACCATTTTCGCGATGATATGCTTCGTTCTGATGACGCACCTATTGAACATGTTGTCATATTTGATGAAGCACAGCGCGCCTGGGATAAAGAACAGGCTAGCTCATTTATGCAACGAAAGCGCGGGCTCGCTGATTTTTCCATTTCAGAACCGGAATTTTTGCTTTCAGCGATGGATCGCCATCAAGATTGGGCTGTGATCATTTGTCTCATTGGTGGAGGGCAAGAAATAAACACTGGGGAAGGCGGTATAGGGGAATGGTACCAAGCTCTGCGCGACAGATTTACAGGCTGGCAAGTATGGGTTTCTCCCAACCTAACTGACAGTGAATATCTAATAGGAACATCAGGAAAGACGCTTCTGGATATTAAGAGCAAAGAATGGAAGCCAGAGTTGCATCTTGCAACGTCGGTGCGATCTTTTCGCTCTGAAAAAGTTTCTACCCTCGTCAAATCGCTTCTGGATATAAACCAAACTGAAGCACAGCTCTTACTAAGTGAAATCAGCGATAAATATCCTTTAGTATTAACCCGTGATTTAGATGTGGCTCGCCACTGGCTTAAGAGCCATGCGCGTGGCACAGAAAGATATGGCATCATAGCCAGTTCTGGGGCTCAACGATTGAGGCCTCTTGGTATAGACGTTAAAAGTAGCATTGATGAAATTAGCTGGTTCCTTAACAATAAAGGAGACGTACGGTCTTCTTACTATACGGAGGTGGTTGCCACAGAATTTCACATCCAAGGTCTCGAGTTAGACTGGACAGCCCTTGTGTGGGATGCAGACTTACGTTTTATCAATGGCAATTGGGAATACTGGCAGTTTAGAGGTTCTTCTTGGCAAGCGATTCGTAGTGAGCCTAACCAACGGTATTTAAAAAATGCCTATAGAGTCCTTTTGACACGCGCACGGCAAGGTATGATTATCGTTGTCCCTAAGGGTAATGACAACGATCATACGCGGCCTCTGAAATTCTATGATGAAACATACAACTATCTGTCAGAACTAGGTATTAAAGAAATTTAAATCATTTTATCCAAAATGCCTAACTGCTAGAAGGCAGATGTATTACATGACTAACAAAACAGATCGTCTAAGGTCATTTTCTTTCAGTTCCTCGAGAAAAGAAAAGGATTCACTAGCGCTAATGTCGATCCCAAAAATTAAATTTCCGGATTCGTCATTTCGACGAATCCGGAAATTTCGGAGCGGGACTTAATTGTGTATTATAACATGCTTAAATTAAACATTATTCTAGATAGTAGCGTTTTAGTTGCCCCCAAAGTTGCCCCCTTTTTTATTCGGTGTGGTACTGGCGAGAGTGTCGCAGATGCTGCACCATCAATTCGCGTAGTGTGTAATCGCGCACTCTGTCCTTCCACCATTCAAATCTTGCCGGTGTCGTAATTTGCGGCAAGGTCGAGTAGGCTAAATAATATTAAGTTATCTCATGATGTCATGCAATAATACTGGGAGGAAGACATGATACATATTGAAAGAATTCTGCAAAATTGCTCAGAAGACCATTTGCTCAAAGTTTTATTTCAGCATAAAAATGACTATCTTTTCTCTTCCTCATTCTTGTGGCACTTAAATAATACATTAAGCCTGTTGTTGGAAGTTGACCTTAAAGCATATAATGATTTTATTTTTAATAAATTACCAGCTAAGAACCGTGATTCGTTTGATATCCATTCTTATATTTCTTCATTATGTGAACTTGCAGTGATGTACTCTTTTTTAAATATCGATGGTAAAATAGAATTTTTTATGTATGAGCCGTGCCTTAGAGATGATAATAAAAAAAATGTTGAATTTTCAATAAAAATAAATTCAATAATCTACAATGTTGAAGTTAAAGCTCCTAACTTAGAGGCACACTATAAAACAATTAGCGATAAAATAGATCAATACGGTGTTGTCATAAGGTTAGATTCTCGAGGGATAAAAAGGCCAAATAATGAAAATGAAATTCCATCTCCGACAATGCGAGTTAAAGATTTTTTAGTAGATGCAAATCAAAAATTCCCCCAACGGTCTGAGGGGGGTAGCTTTAATATCCTATTCATAGCTTGGGATGAAAACACAGATCAACCTTGCATTGCATTGAAAGAACCAAGACATGGATTATTAGTAAAAAATAGTGAATTTAGAGATGTTGATGGTTCAGCATTTATATTTGAAAATATAGATTTAATTTTCGTCTCAGATTTGTATAAAAATTTTATTGTTCACATCGCAAGTACTAATAAGCCTCTCCTGGGTTTTATAGCTGACGTTCCATATTTTGATAATGCTCTCAAACGTGTCCATCCCTTTGAGGTGAATCCATTTATACTTTCATTTTCAAGAAATCTTGTTGTTAGTGCCAATTGTGATCTGCAGGATAGGCATGTACAGGATTCTATATATCAATTGCCAATTGCATTCTCTAGTCAGGATGTGTTTATTGTTGATGAAGATTTTGTCACAAAAAATTGTGCTGGAGTAAAGTTTTCATTTGGCTAGCCATTTTTCGTCAATTAAGGCCGCAAAAAATCCCGGTCCATGTACTGAGTCGGGATTTTTGTTTCAAGCCGTCAGGTGGCAATTGTGGGCTATTTTTTGACTCGCTCAAGCTCATTCTGACATTGTTCCATATAGTCGCCCAAGTTCTTAGCAGCGATGGCAATCATGTTCAGCCCGGCATAAAGGGAATGCTCGGCGGTAGTGTCGTCAGCGTGCAACCCGTGGTCGAGGAAGGCTTCCCGCAAGCCCGACGCCATGAGCTCAATGGATTCAGAGAGCATGATTGCCCTGCCGTGGTCATGGGTGGTCAGCGGTGCCTTATTCATGGTTGGTCCCCCATTCACTGTTGCTAATGACCTCTTCGCAGCGGAGTGCAAGCCACTGGCAATGCTCCATGATAAGAGCCAGCCCTTGGGCGCAATTCGCATCCACCTCAAATAGAACTTCTTGGCCCTCTGACACATTGAAAAGGCCAGCCATTGCGCTTTGCAGATGGTGCACGTCCCACAGGGCGACGCAGGTAGCGGCACGAGCTTCGCTGTCAGTTGTGGCCTTGTCCAGCAGTTCAGCGGTCTTAGATAGCTTACTCATGTCTGGCCCTCTTTCCGTCGGCGGGCGCAATGCCGATGGCGTCAATAGTGAGATGCTCGCAGTGCCTGAGGATTCGTCCAAGCCCCTGGCGTCCGCTGTCGCTCATTTCGATTTCAACGTCACGGCCATTGCTGTATTGGAAAAGGTCACTGAGGCAGGCAAGAACTTCGTGGGCTTCCCATAAAAGGTCGGAGAGTGTCGGCTGTGCCTCCTCAAACTGGTATCCGGTGAGGGCGGGGTTTTTACTCATGGCTTTCACTCTCCTGCAGGGTTGCGACGGCTTCGGGGTCACCACCAGCGGCCATAACCGCCAACTGGCAGAGATGAAATGCTTGCTGTTCTGACCTTACCCCACTGCGTATACCACTCGTAAGTTAGTGGTTCCCAATGGGTTGCAGGTTATATTCTTTGCGCGAAATTCTTCCGGTGCCAGCCAGCCCAAGGAACTGTGCGGTCGCCGTTGGTTGTAATCCTGCCGCCAGGCTTCGACTGTTCTGCGGGCATCGTGCAGGGACAGAAACACGTTCTGATTTAAGCATTCATCCCGAAATTTTCCATTAAAGCTTTCAATGTGCCCATTGTCCGTGGGCTTCCCCGGACGAGTGAACTCTATCTGTATTCCATGCTCAAAAGCCCAAGCGTCCAAGGCCTTACCGCTAAATTCTGGACCGTTATCAACCTTGATACGTTGCGGTAACCTTCCTTGGAGGCGTAGTTTTTCAAGGACGCGCACAACTCGAGCTCCAGGCAACGACATATCCACTTCGAGCGCCGGGATTGAACGATCCCACAGATCAGCAATTGTCAAAATCCGGATGCGTCGCCCTCCCATAAGGGAGTCGCTTACAAAACCCATCGCCCATTGTTCATCTGGGCCATCAGGGCCAGCCTGGACAATACGGGCATGGCTTGGACGCTTCACGCGTTTGCGAGTACGCAACGAAAGGTTTTCTTCCTGGTAAATCCTTTCTGTCCGCTTGTGGTTCTGCACCAACCCTTCCCGGCGCAATAACGCATGTAGGCGCGGAGAACCGAAACGCCGCCGATCTTCTGCCAGTTCCAGCATCCGCGTCCGTAAAAGAAGATCACGGTCTTCAGATGGTGATCGCCTGGCTGAACAGCGGTTAAACTGAATCACTCGGCAAGCCCGCCGCTCTGAGTAGCCATGATCCGCTTGAATGTGCTGCACGGCTGCCCTATTAGCTGCGGGCTTCAAAAGTTTTTTGAGATCACGTCCTTCAGGACGACAATATCAAGTGCCTGCTCGCCTACAAGCCTTTTCAGCCGTGCGTTTTCTTCCTCTAACTGGCGTAACCGCTTTGCGTCAGAGATGTTCATTCCACCGAACTTGCTTCGCCATTTGTAAAAGGTCGCATCTGGAGTAGCCCCCATTTCGACCGGACACCCCTCTAACTAAGGAGGAGGTGCTGGAACTATGTCTGGAACTAGTGCTAAAACAAGTTCAACGGTGGAGATAGTAAACATAACGCCCCGTCGCCGTTGGTCTGTCGGCGAGAAAGTTCGCCTGATAGAGGCCAGCATGGCCCCAGGTCAGTCGGTTTCTCTGGTGGCACGAACGTATGGCGTTGCTCCCAATTTGCTTTACCGCTGGAGAAAGCAGATGAGTGAAGGCGGCAAAACAGCCATTGAAGCCAATGACGAGGTTGTCAGCGTTGCCGAAGTAAAGGCCCTGAAAAAGCGAATCCGTCAGTTGGAACGCGTCCTTGGCAACAAAACACTGGAAGTGGAAATCCTCAAAGAAGCTGTTCGCATTGGCCGCGAAAAAAAACTTATCTCGCGGCTGCCCTTGTCCGGCGTGGAGGATTTCCAGTGAAACGGGTCACAGACGCCCTGGCGGTGTCCCGATCCAACACCTATGAACGTAGCCGCAGCCCACGGCCTCGCCCGGAACGATACAGCAAAGCAGAAGACGCATTCCTTCTACCGCTGATCGTCGAACTTTTGGGCGGACGCCAGACCTACGGCTATCGGCGTATCCAGCGACTGCTTAATCGGCAACTGGTTGCCGATGGGCGCACTCCGGTCAACCATAAACGTGTGTACAGGATAATGAGGCAAAATAACCTGTTGCTGGCACGGTTTACTGGCAGCCAACCTGACAAGGCACACACGGGCAAGGTTTCCACACTACAAAGAAATCAGCGTTGGTGCTCTGACGGGTTTGAGATTGCCTGCGACAACGGTGAGCGGGTGCGCGTCATTTTTGCCCTGGATACTTGCGACCGAGAAGTTATGGCCTATGCCGCCACCACTGGCGGGTACAGTGCTGACATGGCGCAAAGCGTCATGCTGGCATGCGTTGAAAAGCGGTTTGGGGATGTCAAAACATTGCAGCCAGTTGAATGGCTCTCCGACAACGGCTCCTGCTACACGGCAAGAGAAACAGTAACGTTTGCCGCCGCCTTGGGCATCGTCAGCAAGTTTACTCCAGTTCGCAGCCCTCAAAGTAACGGTATGGCTGAAGCTCTCGTCAAAACATTCAAAAGGGATTACGTCTTCTGCAATGATCGACCGGATGCCGAAACTGTGATGGCGCTACTCCCTTGCTGGTTTGAAGACTATAATGAAAATGCCCCGCACAAGGCCCTGCGGATGCTCTCGCCTCGTGAGTTTATCCGTTCATTGCAAATCTTGGAGTGTCCGGTTTAGCAGGGGCAACTCCAGCATCCGAGATGCCATGCTGACGGCATAGATCAACGACACGAACTCCAGCCTCAGCCTGCCGCAAAATCCCAATAATTTGCTCTTCGGTGAATCTGCTACGTTTCATTCTTGTGCTCCTATGTCAGGAACACTAACTTTTCAATGGCATACTTTTAGGGGGGAGGGTCACTCTGTCGAACTTGTCCGAAGCACAAAGAAAAAGGTCAAGGCCAAGTAAGGCGCATTGGGTGAACTCTTGATTGCGGGCTAGCATCAGGTTCATGCCAAACTCTCAGCGGAGTAGCGCAGGAGTGACGAGAAATAGTGGCATAATAGTGGCACAAAACATGTAACTAAAAAAACTTGCATCCTCAAAAAAAATGAGTATGCAAGTTTTTTTTAGTTATTTCAGTGGTACCCGGAGCGGGACTTGAACCCGCACAGCCTCGCGGCCCAGGGATTTTAAGTCCCTTGTGTCTACCATTCCACCATCCGGGCAGATGTGATCCTGCAAGCGGCTGCCTGAAAGGCAGCTAATCTTTTCTTAGGGCAGGGCACTGTCGGCCCTGGATTCCGCTATCTGGCGGCTCCGCCTGTTTCCCAGGTTTTAAGCCCCTGCGGCGGCTCGAAGGGAACGGAGCGTTCCTCTTCCTGCCATTGTCCCGTGCGCAGCCAGTATATATGCAGGGAATTGAAGTCCTTGTCCAGACACAACAACCGTCCCCGCACCCCTTCCGGCAGAAGGGTCGCTGTTTCGAAGGCGATTTTGCGGTATACGTAAAGCTTGTGCGCTTCAAAAACACACTGAAACATGAGCGCGTCGCCCTGCGGCGTGAAGTCCAGGTGGCTGGCGCCCGCCCGCAGCAGCAGGTTCGTCATTGCGGCAGTAAGAGCTTCTTCCAGTTCCAGCAGATCCTCATAGGTGAGGTCATCGTCATAGCTGAAGTGGCCAAAAAGTTCGCTGCGGTTTTTGTCCATTTCTTGCCTATACGGCAAAGGGCTTTCTTAGGCAATGCGCGGGAATACTATCGCTGCCGGCAAGGAGAATACCGATCTCATTGCTCGGTATTCCGCATGGTTCCGTTCTGGTCTTGCGCCTAAAAAATGAGTAGACTGCAAAGGCATGCCCTGTGCGGCATGTCGTAGCTGCCCCTGGCCGCGCGGCAGTCACGGGCTGTTCGTGCCCGCTCGCGTGCCGCCCCTGCCTGCCATGCCTGGCGGGAATTTTTGTCGGTCGGTTTGCAACCTGCCCATGCCAGTCTGGAGGACATATGCGCCTGATGGATCAAATAACCCTGTATTTCTGCCGCCTTGGCGTGGCAGGTCTGGACCCCAAGGCCCCCGGAACCTGGGGCACGGCCGTGGCCTGCCTGCTGGCCCCGTACATTTTTTTGCCCCTGAATTTCTGGCTGCGGCTGGCCGTGCTGGTCGTGCTGTTCTTTCTTGGGGCCGTGGCGGCGACCAGGGCGGAAAAGTTGCTGGGGCGCAAAGACCCCGGCGAGGTGGTCATTGACGAACTGGTGGGCGTATGGCTGGTATTGCTGCCTTTTCCCCATCCCAGCTTTTTTCTGGTGCTGGCGGCCTTTGTGCTTTTTCGCATCTTTGACATCGCCAAGCCCTGGCCTGTCAAGGCTTCGGAGGACTGGCTGCCCGCAGGCTACGGCGTCATGATAGACGACGTGGTCGCCGGATTGTGGGCCTTGCTGTGTCTGAGCGTGCTGGCCTGGATGGGGCTTTCGTAAAGCAAAGGCAGCCGACTGGCTGCGAAAGGGAAGAGGGGGCGCGGCCACGGGCGGTTCAGCCACGTCAGGTGGCGGTAGAAAAGCCGCCGCGCCCGCTGCTACTTCATGCGGTAGGTGATGCGTCCGCGTGTGAGGTCGTAGGGCGAAAGCTCGACCTTAACGCGGTCGCCGGGAAGGATGCGGATGTAGAATTTGCGCATTTTGCCGGAAATATGGGCCAGCACTTCGTGGCCGTTTTCCAGCTCCACGCGGAACATGGCATTGGGCAGGGCTTCCTGCACCACGCCGTCAACTTCTATGGAACCTTCTTTAGCCATGTGATCTCCGTAAAAAATGTTTGGGATAAACGGCGGTCAGCTTCACAAAAAAGCGGGCAAGTGTCAACCTGTGCGGTTGCTCACAAACCCGCCGGGCGCGTTTTTGCCCGTTGATGCCCATGCAGCCGTGGATATTCACCGGCCACATGGGCATGAGTAATTTTTTCTGGCCTGCGTAAATCTTTACAGGGTTTTGCTTTTGAAACATTCCTTGTTTCAACGCATCATTCTGGCGAAAAACGTGGTTTGCGCCAAAATCCACGCCACTTCGTGGCGGCTGCCGCCTTTGCGTCAGCAGAGCAATTTCAAGCGGCAGCCGTTAGGCGACGAAGAAGCCTTACGGATGGCGCGACAGCATCGCTAGTGAAATTGCTCTGGAGGATTTTCAGGCGGTTGTTCCCGATACTACAGGGCGGCTACTTTTTGGGCCTGTCTTTTCCGTTTTTGGACGCCTTGCCGTTGCCGGATTTTGGCCCGGAGTCTCGACCAGACTTTGACCCGTCCGGGCGGTTCAGTTCCACACGAATGTCGGGTTGCATTATGGGGGCCTGGCGGCAAAGCAGCCACAAGCCCACGGCCATGAGCGGAAGGCAGAGCAATTGCCCCATGGTCAGCCAGCCAAAGGCCAGATAGCCGAGCTGGGCGTCAGGCACGCGCACGAATTCCACCGTAAAGCGGAACACGCTGTAGCCAAGGGCGAACAGGCCCGAGACGGCCCCGCGCTTGCGGGGTTTCAGCGCGAATATCCAGACCACGGTAAAGAGAACCAGGCCTTCCAGAAGGCCTTCGTACAGCTGACTGGGATGCCTGGGATAAGGGCCGCCGCCGGGAAAAACGACGCCCCAAGGGCTGTCCGTGACCTTGCCCCAGAGTTCGCCGTTGATATAGTTGCCCATACGGCCAAAGAACAGGCCCGGGGACACCAGCGGGGCCACCAGGTCCGAGATGTCCAGAAACGCGCGGTGGCGGGTGCGCGCAAAGTACCAGAAAGCGCCAAGAACGCCGAGCAGGCCGCCGTGAAAGGACATGCCCCCGTTCCAGATGCGCAGTATCTCCATAGGATCGGACACGTAGACGGGCAGGTCGTAGAACAGCACATAGCCCAGGCGGCCGCCCAGAATGATGCCGATCATTACGCAGGTCAGCAGGTCGTCCACATCAGAAGCGCGCCAACCGGAATTGGGACGGGATGCGCGCCAGCGCCCCAGCCACCAGCCCAGGCCGAAGCCCGCGAGATACATGAGGCCATACCAGCGCAACTGAAGGTTGCCGAAACTGAGGGCAACGGGGTCGATATGAGGCAGGGTCATTAGTCCATGTCCAGTGCGTTGAATTCGCCGCTTTTGCCGCCGCGCTTGTGCAGCAGGCGCACCCGGCTGATGACTATGTCGCGCTGCACGGCCTTGCACATGTCATAAATGACGGCGGCAGCGGTTTGCGCGGCCACGATGGCTTCCATCTCTACGCCGGTGTTGCCGACGGTACGGGTTTCGGCCTCAATGCGGATGCGCGGGGGCATCTGGCTCACCTCAAAGCGTATGTCGGCAAAGCTGAGGTTGAGCGGGTGACACAGGGGGATAAGCTCCCCGACCCGCTTGGAGGCCATGATGCCGCCGATCTTGGCGCAGGTCAGCACATCGCCCTTGGGCAAGGCCACCTTGAGCAGCAGTTCGAGGGTGGCCGGGCTCAGCTCCACAACAGCCTCGGCAATGGCGACGCGTTCGGTGGCGGCCTTGTGCCCCACATCCACCATGGTCACGTTGCCCTGTCCGTCCAGATGCGAAAAGTTGGTATCCATAGCAATCCTCGAAAGTTCTGGAGTTATTCCGGCATGGGCCGTCCGGCAGCGCGCGCCGGGGCGTTATGGCGCGGCAGCAGGCCGCCCGCCGGACAAAATGTTAGCGCAGCCCCATGATCCAGTCACGGAACGGGGGCGGAGAAGGCAGCCTCGGCTTTTGCCAGAGCGAGTCCTTGCCGCTGTCAGAAAAACGCAGGCGCTCGCGCACAAGCCGCACGCCGCCGGGATTCTGACCGGCCTCCACTAGAGCCGCAGATTGGCCCGGATTGGCGAGTTCCAGCTCCACCATATATTTAAACGGAACGTCGGCATTGGGACGGTGGGCTATGATGGCGCGCACGAAGGCGAGATCGCTGCCAAAGCGCAGGTCGTTAAACAGTGCGTAGGTGGGGCGCGTTTGGGCGGCCGGGCCGTCCCCTGCCGTCGCCGCAAGGTTTTCCGCAGGTGTGAAGTCGTCTGCCAGCGGGCTTATGACCGGCAGCAGGGTGAAGTCGAAAAAGGCGTCAGCCGCGACGGACTGCCGGGCCAGTTCCGCCAGAAGTTCCGGCGGCGCGGCCCTGCGGGACGACGGGGCGGTGCGGGGCTGGCCCAGGGCGTTGAGGCCCTGACTGTGGACCATCCGGCCGTCGGGCCCGTCCGTTTCGTACAGGGCGCGCCAGAACAGGGGGCCAAAGGCGTCGGGCAGCAGTACAACCTGCCGCACCGCCTGCCCGGAATTTTGGGCTTCGGCGGCCAGGCGGTCTTGGGTCTGGGCCGTGTGCCAGGCATTGAGAGAAATGCACAGCGCCGGATAGACAAAAACCCAGGCCAGGGCCAGGCGCATGAGGCCGCGTTTGGCCCGCCAGCGCAAAACGGCCCAGAGCAGGGGCAGGGTCAGGAAAAGATCAATGATATACACGGCGTTAAGCCGCACCCTTTCGTGGGAAAAGGGCAGATATATCATGGTGCCGTAGGTGGTGATGACATCCAGCCAGATGTGCAGCAGCACCATGCCGATCATGAACAGCCAGACCTTGGGGAAGCTCCAGTGCCCTGGCGTGGCGGATTTCCACAGGGGGCGCGCCAGCAGCGTCAGCAACAGGCCCAGCAGCGGGGCCGCCGCCAGGGAATGGGTGATGCCCCGGTGCAGGAGCAGAAATTCAAGGGGGGGGTGGCAAAGGGCTACGTCAATATCGGGGGCGGCCGAAGCGATGGCGGCCAGCGGCACGGCCCACCGTGTGGCGGGTCGGCTCGGCATGGACAGCATGGCTACAGCGCCGCTGGCGGCATGTGTAATGGGATCCATAGACGGCTGCTACTGCTTGAAAGGACTGCGTTGTTTGGGCACGGCCCTGTAGGCCGGGTCTTCAGGGCTGGCGTCCTTGTCCAGACCGTGAATCGCGTTGAACTGCCGCAAACGCCACTGTTGCGTGTTGGCCATGATGTCGGGCCTGTTTTGCAGGTAGAGCAACTGTTGCGTCCTGTTGCTGCCCGTAATGGGGTAGCGCATCTGGTCTTCGGCGTTTACGCCCAGGGGGGGCGCTTCACCCGCAACAGATGTGCCCTCGCCGACGTCCTTGGGGCCGCACGCCGCCAGCAGGCCTGCAAGAGCAAGACTGCACAGCAGAACGCAAAGCTTCAAACGGGGGCCGGACGCGTTACTCATGTCTCCACTATAATCCCGTGCCGGGCATACGGCAAGGGGAGGTTTTTCCGGCCGGGCTGTATGCTTGTGCTTGCCATGCGTCGGATGTGCGACTATGCTACCGCCTTGATTGCGCAACTGCGCGGCCAGCCGCGCACTACGAACTGGAGCAGCCATGCGTACCGCCCATTGCGGCATTACCCCTGAAGGATGGCCCTGCATCGGGCTTACGGGCTTTTCGGCTCTTGTGTTCGCCGCCCTGGGCTGGTGGCCTCTGGCCCTGATTTTTCTGGCCCTGTGCTGGTTCAGCATGCATTTTTTCCGCGATCCCGAGCGTGTGACCCCGCAGGGGCCGGGTCTGGCCATAAGCCCCGCTGACGGCAAGATTATTCGCATCGAGGAAAAACCCGATCCCTTCAGCGGTGAAAAGCGCCTGTGCATCAGCATCTTTATGAATGTGTTCAGCGTGCACGTGAACCGCTCGCCGGTGTCGTGCACGGTGGAAGACATACGCTATTTCCCCGGCGCGTTCGTCAACGCGGCCTTTGACAAGGCCGCCACGGACAACGAACGCTGCGCCTACAGCCTGCGCGACGACAGCGGAAAGCACTGGACCATGGTTCAGATTGCCGGGCTTGTGGCCCGCCGCATAGTCTGCCGCACGGATATCGGCGACGTTCTTGAACGCGGGCAGCGCTATGGCATGATACGTTTTGGTTCTCGAGTTGACCTTTACATGCCTGAAGGGTATGTTGCTGCTGCGCAGTTGGGCCAGCAGGTCTTTGCCGGGCAGTGCATTGTCGCCCGCGCGGGCCAGGAATAGGTTTTTACGCTCCGCTGCCGAAAAGGTTGAGCGCTTGTAATATGGTGAAGAATGACCACAGAAAGTAAAAAGCCACGCAAGGGAGTATACCTCCTGCCGAACATGATCACTACGTTGAGCATGTTTCTTGGCTTTTTGTCTATGGTATGGGCAGGGCAGGGGCGTTTTGAGTCCGCCTGCATGGCCATCCTGCTTTCTGCGGTTATGGACGGCCTGGACGGAAAGGTGGCCCGTCTCACCAACACGGCCAGCGAGTTTGGCGTTCAGTACGACTCCCTCGCCGATCTTGTGGCCTTTGGGCTTGCCCCGGCCATGCTGCTCTGGCAGTGGGAACTGCACGACTTCAACCGCATGGGCATTGCGGCGGCCTTTATCTACGCCGCCTGCGGGGCCTTGAGGCTGGCGCGTTTCAATGTCAGCACCGCCGCCACAGGCAAGCGCTTCTTTATTGGCCTTCCCATTCCGGCGGGCGGCTGCACCATTGTGACCTTTGTGTTTTTTGCCAGCATGTTTCCCGAGGGGTTCCAGCCCATCAAGCCCTACCTGGCCCTTTTGCTGGCCGTGGGCGTGGGCGTGTTGATGGTGAGCCGCGTGCGGTATTTCTCCTTCAAGGAGTATGACTTCCTTCGCGCGCATCCCATACGCACCATGCTGGTGTTCTTGCTTATCTTGTCCTCCGTCGTGTCCTTTCCGCGCGTCATGGGCTTCGTGCTCTGTGCCGTGTACATCGCCGGTGGCATCCTTTACACCTTTGTCATCCTTCCCCGCCGCGACCGTCAGCTACTACGCGCCCTATCGCCTCAGAGCGATTAAGGTTGCGTAACGGTTCGCCGCCCATTGGGCGGAATGACGCTCCCCTGACCGCCGCCCTCAACGGTGGCCGTTATGCAAGAATATATCATATATCACTTGCCATATTCAGAGGAGACTGTCATGAACAACCGCGTCTATTTTTTCGATACCACCTTGCGTGACGGCGAACAGTCGCCCGGCGCAACCATGAACTTGCAGGAAAAACTGCGTCTGGCCCATCAGCTTGAGGTGCTTGGCGTGGATATTATGGAAGCGGGCTTTCCCGCCTCCAGCCCTGGCGACTTTGAATCCGTACAGCGTATCGCGGCCCAGGCCGGCGACATCCAGGTGGCCGGGCTTGCCCGCTGCGTGGCTGGCGATATCGACCGCTGCTGGGACGCCATCAAGATCGCCAAAAATCCGCGCATCCACATCTTCCTGTCCACTTCCCCCTTGCATATGCAGCACAAGCTGCGCAAAGACCCCGCCGAAGTGCTGAAAATGGCCGTGGACGGCGTCAAGCGCTGCGCGCAGCACACCAGCAATGTGGAATTTTCCTGCGAAGACTTTTCGCGTTCCGAGCCGGAATTTGTCTGCCGCGTTGTGGAGGCCGTCATCAATGCCGGAGCCACCACGGTCAATCTTCCCGACACCGTGGGCTACGCGCAGCCAGCCGAGTACGCGGCCCTTATTGATCATGTGATCCGCAACACGCCCAACAGCGACAAGGCCGTCTTCAGCGTGCACTGCCACAATGACCTGGGCCTTGGCGTGGCCAACACCCTGGCTGCGCTCAAGGTTGGCGTGCGTCAGGCCGAGGTGACCCTCAACGGCATTGGCGAGCGCGCCGGCAACACCTCCCTTGAAGAGGTGGTCATGAACCTGAGCGTGCGCCACGACTTCTTTGGCCTTGATCACAATATTGTCACCGAGCAGCTCTATCCCTCGTGCCGCCTGCTTTCTATGACCATCGGCCAGCCCATCCCCACCAACAAGGCCATTGTCGGGGCCAACGCCTTTGCGCACGAATCGGGCATCCATCAGGACGGCATGCTCAAGAACCGCGAAACCTATGAAATCATGACGCCGCAGTCCGTGGGCCGTACCGAGAGCAATCTTGTCATCGGCAAGCATTCGGGCCGCAATGCCGTGCGCAACAAGTTCGAGAATATGGGCTATACGCTGGACGACGAGCAGCTCAATCTTGTGTTTGAAGCCGTGAAGCAGTTGGCCGACCGCAAGAAAACCCTGCACGACGACGACCTCATGGCCCTTGTGCAGGAAGAAGTGTACCGCATGCCCGACCGCTTCCGTTTGCGTCATGTGAGCGTGCAGAGTTCCGACGCGGGCGGCGTGCCGCCCACGGCTGCCGTTATTATGGATGTTGACGGCATCGAGAGCAGCAGCGCGGGCTTTGGCGTGGGGCCGGTGGATGCGCTTTTCAACGTCATTGCCGATATGGTGGGCCGCGAACCCGAGCTTGAGCAGTATGCCATCAACGCCGTTACCGGCGGTACGGACGCTCTGGGTGAAGTGACCGTGCGCCTGCGCGAAGGCGAATTCAGCGCCGTGGGACGCGGTACGCACCCCGACATCTTTGTGGCCAGCGCCAGGGCCTATGTCAATGCGTTGAACCATCTTTTCAAAAAGGAAGAGGAAGGGCCGCGCCTGCATTGCCAGCATGGCTAGCAGCGGCGATTCTCCTGGCTTTTTCCGGGCTGGCGGCCTTCATGATCGCGTCATTGCGACCGCAGTCACAATGACACGATCATGAAGCCCCGTCCGGCAAAGGGCGCAACCCGCACTAGAGCAGTTTACGAATGAAATGAGTTAAATGCTCTGCAAGGATTTTTCTGAAAATCCTTGCCACGAAATGCGAGTAGGCGGGCTTTTGCCTGCCGTACGCGAGCATTTCAAGTGTTAAATGCTCTAACGGAAGGCTGAAAGGGCAGACGCCAGCGCCTTTTTCATGCCGTTTTTATAAACATGTATCGATGGAACCGCTTCAGGATAGAAAGGAGTTCAACATGGCTCAAACGCTTGCGCAAAAAATTTTGCAAGCCCATACGGACGAAGCTGTGGAGCAGGACGGGCAGATTGTTCAATGCCGCGTATCCATGGTGCTTGCCAATGACATTACCGGCCCGCTCGCCATCGAGTCTTTTCGCGGCATGGGTGCGAAAAAGGTTTTTGACCGCAATAAGATTGCTCTTGTCATGGACCACTTTACCCCGCAAAAAGATATAGATTCGGCCAATCAGGTGCTGATCAGCCGCAAATTTGCCGAGGAGCAGGGCATCGTCCACTACTATGAGGGCGGCGACTGCGGCGTGGAACACACCCTGTTGCCCGAACAGGGGCTCGTGGGCCCCGGCGATCTGGTCATAGGGGCCGACAGCCATACCTGCACCTACGGCGGCATCGGGGCCTTTGCCACAGGCATGGGCTCCACCGACATTGCGGCGGCCATGGCTCTTGGCGAGACCTGGCTCAAGGTTCCGCCCACCATCCGCGTGAATATCCGGGGCCACATGCCCAAGTGGCTGCGCGGCAAAGACCTCATGCTCATGCTCATCGGCGTCATTGGCGTTGACGGCGCGCTGTACAAGGCCCTGGAATTCGGCGGCTCCGTGGTGGAAGATCTCTCCGTCGAAGGACGCCTGAGCATGGCCAACATGGCCATCGAGGCGGGCGGCAAGGTGGGCCTTTTTGCCGTGGACGCCAAAACCCGCGCGTACTGCGCCGAGCACAAGCGCCCCGGCGTGATGGACAATATGGCCGCCGACCACGGCGCGCACTATGATCGCGTGGTGGAGCTGGACGTCACCGGCAAGGAGCCTGTGGTGGCCTGCCCGCACCTGCCCTCCAACGTGAAGCCTGTTTCTGAAGTGCGCAACACAGCCGTGCAGCAGGTCATCATCGGTTCCTGCACCAATGGACGCATCAGCGACATGCGCGACGCCGCCGAAATTCTGCGCGGCCGCAAGGTGGACAAGAGCGTGCGCTGCATAGTGCTGCCCTCCACGCCCACAGTGTGGAAGCAGTGCCTCAAGGAAGGCCTCATCGAGACCTTTATGGACGCGGGCTGCATCGTGGGCCCCTGCACCTGCGGCCCCTGCCTTGGCGGCCACATGGGCATCCTTGGCGACGGCGAACGCGCGGTGTCCACTACCAACCGCAACTTCAAGGGCCGCATGGGCAGCCTGAACTCGGAAGTCTATCTGGCCAGCCCCCTGGTGGCCGCAGCCACGGCCGTGACCGGCTTTGTGGCAGGGCCGGATCAGTTGTAGGCAGCGGCTTTGGCCGCGCCGTGCGGGGCGACGCCGTCAGGCTGCAGCCTGCGCCGGGCCCGCTTGCCGCGAGGCCAGACCCGCAAGAAACAGAAAAACTCTTCTACGTCACGTTTTTTGACAGGAAGGATCAGGAATATGAACTACAAAGGCAAGGCCCACAAAGTGGGCGAGCATATTGATACGGACGCCATCATCCCCGCGCGTCTTCTTGTGACCACGGATCGCCAGAAGCTTGGCGAAAACTGCATGTCCGGCCTTGAGCCCGACTGGGCCAAGCGAGTCAGCCCCGGCGACATCATGGTGGCCGGACGCAACTTCGGTTGTGGTTCCTCGCGCGAGCACGCGCCCATCGCCATTCTGGGCGCGGGCATGCCGGTGGTCATCGGGCACAGCTTTGCCCGCATCTTCTACCGCAACTCCTTCAATATGGGCCTGCTGCTCATGGAAGTGGGCGATGAAGTGGACAAGATCAACGACGGCGACGAACTGGAAATTGACGCTGCCACAGGGATTATCCGCGATCTCACCAATGGCGCTGAAATTACGTGTCCACCGCTGCCTGCCTCCATGTCCAGAATTCTGGACAAGGGCGGGCTTGTGAACTACGTGAAGGAAAGGATCGCCTGATCCCCGCCTTCTTTTTCCGCGCCTTATACAGCTCCGGCGGCAGGCATAAGGCCGACGCGCTGCACAATGACGCTATCGGGACCCCTGCCCAGGAAGGGTTCGGGCAGGGGTTCCGCCACGAAAAAGCCGCCGCAGAAAAGGCTGAAGTGCTACGGCCTGCAACATTGCCACAAGGATATTGCATGAAAAAGACCATCTGCCTGTTGCCGGGTGACGGCATCGGCCCGGAGATTATCGCTCAGGGCGTCAAGGTTCTGGAAGCCACGGCCCAAAAATTCGACCATGAGTTTGTCTTTGATACCGCCCTCATTGGCGGCGCGGCCATTGACGGCGCGGGCGATCCCCTGCCCGAAGCCACGGTGCAGAAGTGCCGTGCCGCTGATGCCGTGTACCTTGGCGCGGTGGGCGGCCCCAAGTGGGACAACCTGACGCCGGAACTGCGGCCGGAAAAAGGCCTCCTGCGCATCCGCAAGGAACTGGGGCTGTTCGCCAACCTGCGCCCGGCCATGCTGCTGCCCGAACTGGCCGGAGCCTGCCTGCTGCGGGCCGATATCGCCGCCAGGGGGCTTGATCTCATGGTGGTGCGCGAGCTCACGGGCGACGTCTACTTTGGCGAACCGCGCGGCATCGAAAGCCGCGACGGCCTGCGCACCGGCTACAACACCATGGTCTACAACGAAGAAGAGATCCGCCGCATCGCCTGGGTGGCTTTTGAAACGGCCCGCAAACGCCGCAACAAGGTCTGCTCGGTGGAAAAGAGCAATGTGCTGGAATGCTCCCGTTTGTGGAAGGAAGTGGTCATCGAGATGCACCGCGAATACGCCGACGTGGAATTGAGCCATATGTATGTGGACAATGCCGCCATGCAGCTGGTGCGCGACCCCTCGCAGTTTGACGTGATCCTCACCGGCAATATTTTTGGTGACATCCTTTCTGACGAAGCGTCGGTCATTACCGGCTCTCTGGGCATGCTGCCCTCGGCCTCCACCGGAGCCGACGGGCCGGGCCTGTTTGAGCCCATACACGGCTCCGCGCCCGATATCGCGGGCCAGGATGTGGCCAATCCGCTGGCCACCATCCTCTCCGCCGCCATGATGCTGCGTCTGGGCCTCGATATGCCCGAAGAGGCCGACCACATTGAAAAGGCCGTGCGCAAGGCGCTGGCCGACGGTTTCCGCACCGCCGACATTATGGAGCCGGGCAAGGAACTGCTGGGCTGCAAAAGCATGGGCGACAAGGTGGTGGAACGGCTGTAGCCGCCCGCCCGGCCCTGTGGCGACTGCGCGGGGCGATTTATTTGGCGGGTAGTGCCATTTTATTTTTGAATGCTTTGTGGGGAAGGGACCCTTTTGCAAAAGGGTCGCCTCCCCCACGCCCCCACCCCCTAAAACTCTTCAATCAGAAAGACCCGCAGTATGCGGGTCTTTCTGATTTGTTGTGCTGCGGGCAATGGTAAGAAGGACGACCTGACTGTGGTCACGGTGGGCATCTGCCCGCCATGTTGCGTGTCTATCATGGCAACCTTTTAGTGGCCGTAAGCGCGTTCTAGAGCAGATAACGAATGAAATGAGTTAACTGTTCTGCAAGGATTTTCTTGAAAATCCTTGCCACGAAATGCGAGAAGGCAGGCTTTTGCCTGCCGTAATCGAGCATTTCAAGTGTTAAATGCTCTAGTCCGTTGCGTGGCAGGTCTGCCGGGCGAGGCTTGTCTGCGTTCAGGGAACCATGCGGCGGTATTACGCCTCTTTTCCCTCTGCCTGCCGGGATTCGCGGGCGCTCTGCTGTTCACTGGCGGTGAGTTCCGCATAAAAGACGCACTGGTTGCGCCCGCGCCGTTTGGCTTCATATGTGGCCATGTCGGCATGCTTGTACAGGTCGGTAAAGGTGCGCCCGTCAGTGGGGTCACAGGCTATGCCCACGCTGGCGGTCAGAGCGATGTCGTCATCGTCATGGTTGCCGCATTGCAGATGCAGTTGATTGACAAGCACCATGGCGCGTTCCCGTATCTTGTACTGGGGCATGGGCTCGGTGCAGAACACCAGAAACTCGTCGCCGCCCACGCGGCCCACAATGTCCGTGCTGCGGAAGTTGCGCCGTATGATCTGGGCCATCTGATAGATGGCCTTGTCGCCCACCGCATGGCCGAACTTGTCGTTGATGCTTTTGAAATTGTCAAAATCTATCATGAACATGGCGAAAACATCAGGCCCGAGATTGTTGTGCAGGCTCAAAAAGCGCGAGATGGCCTGCTCTGTGGCGCGCTTGTTGTGCATGCCGGTGGCGCTGTCGCGCGTGGCCTGGGTGCGTAGTCGCAGTTCAAGCTGTTTCTGCTTGTCGATGTCGGTGATGATCCCAATAATATAGACGGGTTTGCCCTGCGCGCTGATGAGATTTGAAGCCTCGACGCGGTACCAGTGGTACAGGCCGCTGGCGTCACGCAGGCGCAGTTCCACAAGCACCTTGCTTTTACGCAGAGTGTTATGAACGTTCTTCTGAAAGTCTTTAAGAAGCTCCCTGTCATCCACATGAACGGGAATAAGACCCGGCTCGGCTTCTGGCTCAAGGATGTTGAAAACCCTTCCGAAGGTCTGGAGCCATTTGGCGGAACAGGAAAAATGCCCGCTGATAAGATTCTGCTCAAAGATGATGATGTCGTGCTGCTCCAGAATAAACTGGTAGCGCTCGTCAGAAATGCGCTTGGCCTGAATGGCTTCCTTGTTGTGCGTGATGTCGAAAACAATGCTCTGTATGTAAGCCTGCCCCGGACCGGGCTGCACGAGCGAACCTTTATGGTACAGCCAGACAAGGTTACCGTTTTTTGCGGTGGTGCGGTACTCCACATCAATGGGAATGCCTGCATCCAGTTGCTGCTGCATGGTGCGCAGCGCGGTTTCGCGGTCCGCTTCATGGATGGACAGGGCAAAATTCTCTCCAAACCTTTGCGCGAATTCTTCCGGCCGATAGCCAAGCATTTTGAGAAAATTGGGGCTGATAAACTGAAAAGCGCCATGCAGACCGGAGAACTTGATGACCCCCCCCGAAATGCTTGAGATGATGGAGCGGTAATCCTCCTGCTGGCGGCGAATGGTGCGGTTATCCCGTTGCAGGATGGTTATGATGAAAACCAGCACCAGAAGAGCCAGCACAGACATGCGCCAGGCCAGGGTGGAGGTAATGGCGTTCTGTCTGTCCACCAGATGGTCCACGACCTCTTCCGGCAGCAGAGAGACCACCTGCAAGCCATATTTTTCAAGGGAAACGTGCGTCAGGTAATAGGCGTGATTGTCGTCCCTGATGAAACGGTTGGGACGGTTGCCCGGGTTTGCGAAAACAGCCAGCAGATGTTCCTGAAGCGAGGACGGCAGGCCCTTTTCTCCCAGTTGCGGAAACGTCTGCTCAATGTCGTAGCCAGGGGCAACGGCCCAGAACAGCAAGCGCCCTTTGTCATCAAAAACCATGTTGCTGGTCTTGTCGCCAAAGGCCCTTGTGACAAGAGTTTTTTTCATGATACTGTCTTCAAACTCACCCAGAAGAATGGCAGTAACCTTGTCGTCCCGAATCAGGGGAACAGCTATGGCCAGCTTGGCGCCAGTGCCGTCTGAAATGGCGCCAAACCCCGCCGTGCCGCTGAGCGCACGGAGAAACAGCTCTTTTTTATAAGTGCGCTCAAGGTTAAAGGCAGATCCGCTTTCGGAGCAGAAGCCCGTGCCGTCCAGAGCCACCAGAGCAAATTTTTTCATGCCCGCTGCGCGCAGCAGGGGGGCGTAGTGCTGCAGGCATTTGCCGGGTTGCGTGCAGGCATCCTGCGCCATGAAGTTGGCTATACTTTGCAGTTCGTTGAGTTGCAGATCGATATTCTGTCCAAATTCGTCAGCGGCACGTTGGCTCACTTCGGCAAGACGGGTGGTGATGTCCTGCGACAGGTGGCCTGTCGTTTCTTTGGTGTATTCGCGCACGATCACAAGCAGTGTTGCAAAAAACAATGCTATGCAGAGAATGGTTGTGAATGTGCTGCCCGGTTTGGCCATGGATATTCCTAGATGATACTAATCGTTTTATAGTACTTTTTTTACCTGTTAAAGGGAAGAGTGCCCGGCCCTTGTGAAAAAATAATCTGTCTGTGCGCTGCGCGTGTCGCGCCGTTTTGACTTCCGGAGGCAACGGCCCGCGTTGCCCCTGGTTACGGGGTGCTTGCCATAAGTACGCTTTTCTTAGAAGCTGCCCGGCAGAGGAGATCATATGCAGAAATTGTCCGTAGCCCTGGTGGGCGGTGGTCTTGCTGGTTGTGAATGTGCCCTGCGGCTGGCCCGCAGCGGGCACGAAGTGGTTTTGTTTGAACAAAAGCCCCTCCACCGTTCCCCAGCTCACGTCAATGACAATCTGGCCGAGCTGGTTTGTTCCAACTCGCTGCGGTCGGACGAACTGACCTCCGGCGTGGGGCTGCTCAAGGCCGAAATGCGCGCCCTGGGCAGTCGCTTTATGGAGGCGGCCGATGCCTGCCGCGTACCGGCGGGCAAGGCTCTTGCCGTGGACCGTGAGGCTTTTGCACGGCAAATGAGTCAGTTGGTGGAATCGGAAGGCAATATACGTCTTGTGCGGCATCAGGTGCAGTCTCTGGACGACACGGTGCTGGCTCCTTTCAGGGGAGAAGGGCGCGCCATTGTCGTGGCTGCCGGGCCTATGGCTTCAGACGGGCTTTCTGCCTCTCTGGCCGGAGCGCTGGGCGAAAAGCACTGCTATTTTTATGACGCCATCGCCCCCATCGTCTGGACGCACTCGTTAAATATGGATGTGGTTTTTCGCGCCTCCCGCTACGGCCAGGAAAACGGCGAGGGCGAAGGCGATTATCTGAACTGCCCCATGAGCCGTGAGGAATATGACGTTTTTTATCAGGCCCTGCTGGACGCTCAAAAAGTGGCTGCGCACGAATTTGAGCAGGAAAAGCATTTTGAGGGCTGCATGCCCGTGGAAGCCCTGGCAGAGCGCGGCCCCCGCACCCTGACCTTCGGCCCCCTGAAGCCCGTGGGTTTTGTGGATCCCCGCACAGGACGCCGCCCGTGGGCCATTGTGCAGCTTCGTGCCGAAAATGCCAACAGCGACACGTGCAATCTTGTGGGCTGCCAGACCAAGCTGACCCAGGGGGAGCAGGCCCGCGTGTTCCGTCTGGTGCCGGGGCTGGAAAAGGTGGAATTCGCCCGTTTCGGCAGCATGCACAGAAATACCTACGTAAACGCGCCGCAAGTGCTGGCCGAAGATCTGTCGCTCAACGTGCTGCCGGGCGTGTTCCTTGCCGGACAGATCACCGGCGTGGAAGGCTATGTGGAGTCCGCCGCCAGTGGCCTGTGGTTGGCCCTGCTGCTGGACGCCCGCGCCCGGGGGGCCAGGCTGCCCACGCCCCCGGCTGAAAGCGCCCTTGGCGCCCTGATCAACCATTTGCGCACGCCTGTCAAGCGTTTTCAGCCGTCCAACGCCCATTTCGGCCTCATGCCGGAGTTGGGCGAAAGGGCGCGCAAAAAAGACCGCAAGGCTCTGTACTCCGCCCGCGCTCAGGAAGCCTTCGGCTCGTGGCTTCAAGAGGCCAGGGCCGCCGGATTGGTCTGAGTCTCCTCAGGAGGGAGCAAGCCGTGAAATGTCTTGTGGGGGAGGGACCCTCTTTAAACCAGACTAACTTTGAAATGTTTTACATTTCAAAGTTGTCATTCAGCCGAAAATGCGATTTGCGGCTGAATCCACGCCACGTTGTGGCGCGCTGCACCCTCGTGCAGCGTTAGAGCATGCAATTTTTTTCAAAATTGCATGCTCTAAAAAAGGGTCTCCTCCCCCACGCCCCCTCCCCCTAAAACTTTTATAGTAGAGCATGTTAACTTTGAAAAAGTGTAAAGGCTCTAACGCGCACGACCGTGCAGCGCGTCGCAACGTGGCGATGATTCAGTCGGGAATTATGATTTTCGTCTAAGGCAAAACTTTGAAATATAAGGCATTTCAAGGTTGATCTGGCCAGGCATAGTACAGCGAGAGTACTGGTTTGAAACGGGTGGGGGGAGCAGCCACGCCCTCCAGGCGTCGCTTCCCTCAACGTGTATCTGCTCTGCGTCCACAAAAGCGGTGACGCCGCCCGGCGGTATTTGGGGCTCTTTGCTCTGGATGCCGCCGGGCGTCTGTTTTTGGCTTGTCAGGGCGCGTGCAGCGAGGATTGGCCGCTCAAAAAAGCAGCCTGAAAGGTTTAATCCTGTTTTGCCGCCTTGCGCCGTGCCAGCAGCAGCCGGATATGGCCTCCCAGCATGATCAGCACCACGGAGGCGGCAATGAGAACAATGCCCAGCAAAAGCGGCAGGCTGAAAGGCTCCTTGAAAACCAGTATGCCCACGATAACGGCGGTAACCGGCTCCAGGACGCCCAGCACCGACGTAAGGGTGGAGCCGATGCGCTGCACGGCCAGAATGAGGGTGAAGTTGGAAATTACGGCAGTGATCACGGCCAGCAATATGGCCAGCGCCAGTTCCTTCCAGCTGCCCAGCAGTTGAAAGCTGCCGGAAGCCAGAGAATTGACCAGCGAGCAGAGCGCGCCAAAAGCCATGACATAGAAGGTCAGCATAAGGCCGGTGACATTGGTGATGCGCGCGGCGTAAATGCTTGTGATGTAAATGGCGTTGCACACGGCCGAAGCCAGCGCCAGCATGAGACCAAAGGCGTTAATGCCCTTGGCGCTTCCCGCAGGGCCTGCCCCAGCAGGGGTCCCATTGCTGAGCAGGTATACTCCGGCAATGGCAAGAACCACGGCCACAGCCGTGATCCAGGAAAAACGCTCGTGAAAAAAGGCGATCATGATGAGCATGACCATGACCGGATAGGAAAATTGCAGCGTGGCCACGACGCCGCTGGGCAGGTGCGTGAAAGCCTCAATGAAGAGCAGGGCGGCCAGGGCATACATAAGGCTCATGCCCGCCAGTTTGAGCAGGTTGCGCCCAGACGTGTAAAAGCGCTCGCCGCGCAGTACGAGAAAAAGTCCCAGTACAATGGTAGCTATGAAAAAACGGTAAAAAAGCACTGTGGCCGGTGAAAGGCCCTGTGCCATGAGCGGCAGGCTGAACAGGGGGATGAGCCCAAAGGCGGCTGAGGAGAGCAGACTGTAAAAAAAGCCCATGACATCCTTCTTTATGCGCAGGTGCGCGTTTCTTGAATATCGAATAAAGTAAATTATGGCAATGGGTTGGACGATCTTGGGAAAGCTTGTGTTTGTCTGTTTTTTCGCGTGGTTAGCGATGCAAAGGCTGATAAAAACGGCCCGTTCTGTGTTATACAGAACGGGCCGTATGCGGGCATTCGGGTGTCGTCAGGGAAGGTACAGGGCATCGGGCCGTAGAACAGGCCGAATCTCCCCGTGACGCAACGATGTGCCGCGCCAAAATTGCTGGCGTGTGCTGACGCTGGAGCAGTTTACCAATGAAATGCGTTAACTGCTCTGCAAGGATTTTTCTGAAAATCCTTGGCACGAAATGTGAGAAGGCGGGCTTTTGCCTGCCGTACATGAGCATTTCAACGTGGTAAATGCCCTATCGGGACTGGTCAAGCACCACTTCGGCCTCGGGGTGGGCCTGACGCAGGGCCTCATGCATGGCGGCGGCGTCAGCAAACGCGCGGAAGGGGCCGATGCGTTCGTCGCCCATGGCCGCGCTGTAGTGCACATAGTAGGCCAGGTCCGCTTGCAGGGGGGTGCCGCTTTCATCGCTGACGACTTCAAGCTCCACCTTGCCAACGCCGCGCCTGCCAAGATCAAGCTGCTTGGCTGCGGCAAAGGAAAGGTCGATGATGCGCCCGCGCACAAAGGGGCCACGGTCAGTCACGCAGACCATGACGCTTTTGCCGTTTTCCTGATCGGTAACCCGCACGACAGTGCCCATGGGCAGGGTGCGGTGGGCGGCGGTGAATGTATACATGTCATAGCTGAGGCCGCTGGCAGTGGCGCCGCCGTGCGAATCACGGCCGTACCAGGATGCCTTGCCGGCAAAAACTTCACTTTCCTGGGCGCGCTTGAGCCAGATGTCGCGGTTGTCGGCGCCCTGTTCGGAAACCTGCTTGGTTTTCGTTGAAGATTTTGCGGCCTTGCGGCTTTTTGACGATTTGTCCGAGCTGTCAGACTTGGCCGACTTGCCAGATGAGGACGCTTTTTCAGATTTGTCTGAAGATTTTGATTTTTTTGACTTTTCAGACTTGGCTGAGCGCGATTCGGACTTCTGTGACTTTTTCGAGGCGGCAGAAGCGGATACACCAGAGGAGGTATTGTCAGAAGGAGAGCTTGCTGAAGCCGCGTCGGCTTTCATGGGGGCGGTCAACAACATACATGTGACCGCAACAGCCAGCATGGAAGGCCAGCGTGAATACTTCATGATCATTCCTTGGTTACTGTTCGAGGCTGCCCGGCAATGCGGACGGATCACGCCCGTGATCCTGACCCTGGAGACCTCCGATGACGGCAGATGCGCCTTGCGCCCTGAACCAGTCAGTCTCAATCAGGGAGTGCCTTTTCTTGGTGCCAAGAATATACAGTAATAAAAACTTCGGTGTCAAACAGATAAAATTTTTAATTACAGGTAGTTAGCGTAAAACTTTTTCTAGAGAATCACTAGAGAGGCTGTAATTGGCAGTAATTATCATTTGTAAGGCCGAGATCCGGAAGCCTGATGAAGGCAAAAAAGGGCAAAATTTCTGGGATGTCATCTGGACGGCACGAGCAGATTATCTTTGCGATGATCTGAAGCCAGGAAGGCGCGGCATTAAAAAAACATGCACCCAGGGGAACCCCTGTCGTCAACTCAGACACGAACAAAGGTTTTAGGGGGTGGGGGCGTGGGGGAGGGACCCTTTTGCAAAAGGGTCCCTCCCCCACAAGGCCTTGCACCATGTTCCCTATTGCTAAGGAAGCCCTGATTAAAGAGCCTGCTGGAAACGCGCAGTTATTTCGTTTGGCAAGGCGCGATCTTTTTTTGAAGCAGGAGTGGACTCTTCCGTCCTCGACTGTTTCAAAAAAAGAGAAGCAACGCCGCCAAACGGAATAAATCAGCGTTTCCCTAAATGTCGCTCTGGGGCGGGCGCTGGAGCAGGCGCTCCAGGGAGGCCGTGGCCTCTTCTCCGGTCAGGCCCTGGCGCGGAGCCAGTTGGGGCAGGTTTTCCACAGCGTCGCAGGGCCGCACGTACAGGGGTTCAATGTCCTTGTCGTCAAAATCACCGTGACGGGCCAGCAGGCACAGGGCATTGATGTCTGGCGTTACCAGTTCGTCCAGCGTGACGATGGGCGCGCCTTCATCGGCCTTGGGGCCTGTGCCGTCCAGGGAGGGACGCATCAGATCCAGTGGGCAGAAAACAGCGGCGTTGCGTGCAAGGCCGCTGCCGCAAACCCATATGGTGCGGCTGCCAGCGGGCACGCCGTCGGGCAGGGGGGCCGTGCGGCTGGCCACGATGCGTTTGAGGGCCTCCTCCGGGGAGCACAAGTCCACTGTGCTGCCGGGCTGCGCCGGAATCATGGGGCCGTAGGACAGAAAAGACTGGCAGTGCACGAGGTTGCGCCTTGCGTGGGTCAGCACCCAGATGGTTGTGCCGAAGAGGAGCTGCCCGCGTAGCGCGGCTGTTGTGGCAAGGGCCTGCATGTAGTCCAGCCCGGCGACGGCGGCCGTGCCCGTTCTGCGCAGGGCTGCGGTTGTCGCCAGAACAAGCCGAATGCCCGTGAAGGAGCCCGGCCCCCGCACGCAGGCAATGCGGCGGAAGCTGGTGGGTTTTATGTCCAGAGCGGCGCAGAGGCTTTCCAGCGCGGGAGCGAGAATTTCCGTGGCGCGGTCGGCTTTGTGCCATTGCTGGGAGCACAGCGTTTTTTCATCGTCGGTAACGACAATTTGCAATACGCCTTCAGCCGCGTTGAGGATAAGCTCGAGTCCGGTGGAATATTGGCTCACGATCCGCTCCCGAACCAGCCGGCGCTTTTGACGATGCGCCAGAGGTCATTGTAGGTGGCCAGCAGCATGAGGGCGACCAGCAGGGCCAGACCGGCCCGCATGGCGTATTCCTGCACCCTGGCGTTGACCGGGCGGCGGAAAATCATTTCCCACAGGCAGAAGACAATCTGGCCGCCGTCAAGCACGGGAATGGGCAGGAGGTTCAGTACCCCGAGGTTGATGCTGATGAGCGCGGCCAGGGCCAGCAGCCCGGCTATGCCTTCATGGGCCTGTTTGCCCACCATCTGCATGATCATGATGGGCCCGCCCACCTGATCCAGGGGAACCACCCTTTCAACCAGTTTTACAAAACTTTTCCAGGTCAGGGCAAGCATATCCGAGGCCTGGGACGCGCCTGCCGCAGCCGCACCCCAGAATCCGTGCTGCACAAGGCGCACCGCGCCCGTGTTGCGTATGCCCACAAGCCAGGCTTTTTCATCTTCGCCGAAGATGGTTTTTCTCACGGACATTTCAGGCCGGATTTCAACGGTCATGATGCTGGGGGGGAGATTGCCCTGGCCGGATGCGGCATCTGCCGTTGTGTTTGCAGTAGTTTCGGCACCGGATGTTCCGGCAGGGGCGGTGGACTGGCCGTCCTCGCCTTCCGCGCCATTGACGGCGGCTTTGTGGGGGCGCTCAAGAACAACGCTGAGCGGCTGTCCGTTGCTGCGGGCAATGGCGCGGGTCATGTCGTCCCAGGCAACGATGGGCTGGCCGTCAATGCGCACGATGGTGTCGCCAGCCTGCACGCCCGCCTTGGCGGCGGGGCCGTTTTCCACCAGTCCGCCCACCTGCGGCAGCAGCAGGGGCGTGCCCCAGCCAAAGGCCAGAATCCAGCACAAGAGCCATGCCAGCAGCATGTTGGCCACGGGGCCTGCGGCCACAACCAGCAGGCGCTGCCAGGCTGGCCGCAGCGAGAAGCTTTCTTCCCGTGTGAAGCCTTCGGGCAGTTCGCTGTCCTCCTGCTCGCCCACCAGGGCCACGTAGCCGCCCAGGGGAACCAGGGACAGGGCATATTCGGTCTTGCCCCATGTGCGCTTGAGAATTTTGGGGCCAAAGCCCAGAGAAAAGGTGGAAACTCCCATGCCCAGGCTGCGGGCCACGGCAAAATGCCCCAGTTCGTGAAAGAAGATAAGGCCGCCAAGGACAAGGGATACAGCTATAATGGTTATCAGCATGCGGATTCTCCGTCGCGGGCAAGGGTGCGTACAAGCTCGCGGCTCTGGCGGTCAAGGCGCGTGAGGCGCTCCGCCAGGGTATGGGCCTCGCTTTTCAGGGCGGCCATGCGGTCGGAGGGCATGGCCGCGCCCTGTTCGAGCGGGGCGCAGAAAGGCTGGTGGCCGGGATCGCTGGCGTCGTGCGCCTTGAGTGCGGCCCCGATCAGCCGGGGTATGTCAAGGAAGGCGCAGCGGCCTTCAAGAAAAAGCTCCACGGCGGCCTCGTTGGCCGCGTTGAGAACAACACAGCGCCCGCCCCGCAGTGCGAGGGACTGGCGCGCCAGATCAAGACAGGAAAAAACCTCGGCATCCGGCTCATGAAAGGTCAGGGCCGTGGCCGTAAGGGCAAGGGGAGGCACGTCCACAGGCAGGCAGCGCGGCCAGAGCAGGCAGCTGGCGATGGCCAGGCGCATGTCCGCCGTGCCGAGCTGCGCCAGTTGCGAGCCGTCTTCAAATTCCACCAGCGAATGTATCACCGACTGCGGGTGCACCAGAACCTTGATGCGTTGGGCGGGCGTTCCGTAGAGGTGATAGGCCTCGATAACCTCAAGGCCTTTGTTCATAAGCGTCGCGGAATCTATGCTTATCTTGGCTCCCATGTTCCAGTTGGGGTGCTTGAGCGCCTGCGCGGGGGTGATGCCCCGCAACTCTTCACGGCTGCGGCCACGAAAAGGCCCGCCACTGGCCGTGAGGATAAGGCGCTTCACCTCCTGCCCGCGTCCGGCAAGGCACTGGAAGATGGCGTTATGTTCCGAATCCACGGGCAAGATGACGGCCCCGGTGCAGGCGCAGATGCGGCGCACCAGATCGCCAGCCAGAACCAGCGATTCCTTGTTGGCAAGGCAGACGACCTTGCCCGCCAGGGCTGCGGCCAGGGTTCCGTCCAGACCCGCCGCGCCGACCTGGGCCGAGAGCACGGTGGAGGCTTCGGACAGGGCGGCCATGTGGGCGTAGCCCTCGCGCCCCACCAGAATGGTCGGGGCATAGCCTTGCGGCAAAAGCTTTTTGAGCCCGGCGGCAGCGGCCTCGTTCAGCACCGCCAGATACGGCGGACGCCAGCGGGCGGCCTGTTCGGCCAGACGTTCGATCTGGCGGGCGCAGGCAAGCCCGACAATGCGGAAAGCCTGCGGATGACTTGCAACCACGGCCAGAGCGCTGCGCCCTATGGACCCGGTGGAACCCAGTATGCACAGGCTGCGCGGCCATGCGCCGTTCCAGGCGGCATCCGGCGGGCCGGAGATATAGTCTATGGAAGGGCCGCCCTGACCCGGCCAGAGTTGTGCCATGTCTGCATCCTGTCTGTTGCCGCCGTGATTGGAACCTGCTGCCATGGGCAGGCGGCATGCTCATGTGTAAAAATAGGTCCGGCGCTGGAAAATTCAAGCGGCCCTTGAGCCGGGCCGCTGTAAAAAACCGTGTACCCCGCGTGGCGTACCGCAAACTTTTTTGCGGCCCTCGCCGGGAGCCCGTCGCTGCCGAACCACAGCCACGGGGCTGGATCATTTTACCTCAAAAAAAAGCAAACGCACCGGACGACGCCGTCACGAGAGGAATTTCCAATCATATCAAGACGAAGTTTAACGCAAAAATACCAGGAAAGGCGCTCGTGACCATATTGTTTAAGGAAGCGCTGAGTAAAGAGCCTCCTGGAAACGCGTAGTTATTTTGTTTGGCAAGGCGCGATCTTTTTTTGAAGCAGGAGTGGACTCTTCTGTCCTCGACTGTTTCAAAAAAAGTGAAGCAACGACGCCAAACGAAATAAATCAGCGTTTCCCTAAAAGAAGAAAAACCACTGGTCCACAACGGCCACCATGGGCATGGCGAACAGCAGGCTGTCGGCCCTGTCCAGAACACCGCCGTGACCTGGCAGCAGGTGGCCGGAATCTTTCACGTTGACCGAGCGCTTGAGGGCGGATTCAAAAAGGTCGCCCACCTGGGCAAAGGCGTTTACCGCAATGCCCAGAAGCGCAAAGGAAAACCAGCCTGTCTTGCCGAAGATCTGTCCGTAGACGGCGCAGAAGATGACGCAGGCCACAAGGCTGCCCACCGCGCCCTCGGAGCTTTTCTTGGGGCTGACGCGGGGCCACAGCTTGTGGTGGCCAAAGCGCGTGCCGACAAAATAGGCCGCCGTGTCGGAAATGGCCACAGCGGCTATGACAAAGATGAGCTTGGTGGTGGAAAGATAGGTGGCAGGCAGGAGCAGCAGGGGCACATAGGCCAGGCCAGCCATGAATATGCCGCTGGAAACGAAGGCGTTTTCCTCTTCAAGCACGTCCCACCGAAAAAGAAAGCTCATGGCTGAAAGCACGAAACCCGCGCCAAGAAACACAAGGGCGTCTTGCGGGCGGTGCAGCCAGGTCAGGCACAGCATGCCCCAACCAAGGGCAATGGCGCAGACGCGGCTGGAGATGCGCCCGTTGGGGCCCCAGAAAAGCGAATAGAATTCCCACAGGCCCAGGGCGGAAACCAGCAGGATGAAGAACAGCAGGGGCCAGCCCCGCAGCCAGAGCACCAGCATCAGCACTGCGGCCAGAGCCACGCCGGTTATGATGCGTCGAAAGTCGATGGGATTGGTGGTGGGTTCAATGGGCATCAATTTGCTCCTGTGTTTTGCCAAAGCGGCGCGAGCGCGCGGCGTAGGCTTCCAATGCCAGGCGCAGTTGCGCGGCGTCAAAATCTGGCCAGGGTGTCGGAGTGAAGTACAGCTCACTGTAGGCGCACTGGTAAAGCAGGTAGTTGCTCAGGCGCTGCTCGCCGCTGGTGCGGATGAGCAGGTCCGGGTCAGGTTGCCCGGCCGTATAGAGGTGCTGCGCCAGGCTTTCTTCGGTGACGTCCTGAGGCTGCGCGCCCTCGCGCAGAAAAGACCGGACAGCACGGACCAGTTCGGCTCTGGAGCCGTAATTGAGAGCAAGATTCAGGGTCATGTGCGGCCCGGGAGCGGTGCGCTTTATGGCGTGGCGCAGGGCCGTGCGCTGTGCCAGCGGCAGGCCGTCCAGATCGCCCAGCACCTTGAGGGCAATGCCCTGCTCTTCAAGGCGGGGCAGTTCCTGGCGCAGAAAATCCAGCAGCAGGGCGAAGAGGGCGCTTATTTCCGTCTTGGGGCGGTTCCAGTTTTCACTGGAAAAAGTGTAGAGCGTCAGGTGGCGTATGCCAATTTTACGGCATTCGGTGACAACGGCGCGCACGGTTTCCGCGCCAGCCTTGTGCCCGGCCTCGCGCGGCAGGTTGCGGGCCTGCGCCCAGCGTCCGTTGCCATCCATAATAATGGCCAGGTGGGTGGGCAACAGTTCGGGCAAAAGCTCCGACGGCGGTCCGGCCTGCGGGGCGGGATCCGTGTCTGGCGTCCGGCTGGGAGGCTGGCCGGACGGGGGCGTGCTTTGTTGCGTCATACTTTCAGCCTGTAGGGAAAAATCCCTGGGGTATTGGCCCGTCCGGGTTCTGCGCCAGAACAGTCCGGCGGGACAGGCGAACCGCGCCGCAACCCGCCCCGTCCTCAGTGAACGCGGCGGGCCACGGCCCGTAGCGGGACTATCCGTTTTTCAAAGGCACATTGCCCTTGGGGAGCACTGATTAGAGCAATTTCACTAGCGATGCCGTCGCCATCCGTAAGGTTTCTTCGTCGCCTAACGGCTGCCGCTTGAAATTGCTCTGGCGGCTGCGTGAGCAGGCGCCCGCCGCGAAGGCGTAAGCGCAGTTTATCTGCGCGGTTAAACGCCGTAGTGAGCGTGCCTTAAACTTTGAGAATGTATATTCTCAAAGTTAATCTGCTCTAAAGAGCTTCCTGGAAACGCGCTGGTATTTCCTTTGGCAAGGCGCGATCTTTTTTTGCAACAGGAGTGGACTCTTTCGTCCTCGACTGTTTCAAAAAAAGTGAAGCAAAACCGCCAAACGGAATACATCAGCGTTTCCCTAGATTTCCATTATTTCCTTTTCTTTGGCAGCGCACTTTTTGTCCACATCAGCCACGTACTTGTCCGTGAGCTTCTGCACATCCTCGGTGGCGCGCTTCTGGTCGTCTTCGGTAATAACCTTGTCTTTTTCAAGCTTTTTCAGGCTGTCGTTGGCATCGCGGCGCACATTGCGCACCGCCACCTTGGCGTCCTCGCTGTACTTGCGCGCCACCTTGCTCAGGTCTTTGCGGCGCTCTTCGGTCAGAGGGGGCATGACAATGCGGACGACCTTGCCGTCGTTGACTGGCGTAAGGCCAAGGTCTGACTTGAGAATGGCCTTTTCAATGAGGGCTATGCCGCCCTTGTCCCAGGGCTGGATGGTCAGGGTGCGGCTGTCGGGCACGGCTACCGAGGCCATCTGGCTGATGGGCGTGGGGGTTCCATAATAGTCGGCCTTGATGCCGTCCACAAGGGCGGTGGTGGCGCGTCCCGTGCGCAGTTTGGCAAACTCGCGGTCAAGAGCGGCAAGGGCTTTTTCCATGCGGTCTTCGGCATCGAGAAGGATGCTGTCGATATCCATAAATATTCTCCTTGGGGCTGCGGCCTGCGGCCTGTTCCTGGGGGGATGGCGCTGCGCCTCCCTTAGTGAAAATCTGATGCGGGCTGACATGCACTGCCAGACCGCACGGCGCGAGCGTGACTGCCGCGCCGCAGATGCATCATGCGTTGCGTACTGTAGTACCCACAGACTCGCCCATGACGGCACGCCTGATGTCGCCGCCAAGCATGCGGCAGACGATGATGGGCACGTTGTTGTCGCGCACCAGGGCAAAGGCCGTGGCGTCCATCACGCCGAGGTGGCGGGACAATGTTTCATCATAGGTGATGGTTTCAAACTTTACGGCGTCGCTGAATTTGGTGGGGTCCTTGTCGTAGATGCCGTCCACCTTGGTGGCCTTGATGATGGCGTCGCACTTGAGTTCCATGCCGCGCAGCGCGGCCGTCGTGTCGGTGGTGAAGTAGGGGTTGCCCGTGCCTGCGGCGCAGATGACCACGCGGCCTTTTTCCATGTGGCGCAGGGCGCGGCGGCGGATGAAGGGCTCGCAGACTTCCTGCATGGTGATGGCGGAAAGCACGCGGGTGGGATAGCCCTGCTTTTCAAGCATGTCCTGTACGGCCAGGGCGTTGAGCACTGTGGCCAGCATGCCCATATAGTCGGCTGACGAGCGTTCCATACCCTTGGCGGAGCCTGAAAGCCCGCGAAAGATGTTGCCCCCGCCGATAACCAGGGCCATTTCCACGCCCATGGCAAGCACAGTGCCGATTTCGCGGCATATTTCGGCCACGGTTTCAGGGTCGATGCCCGTTTTGTTGGAGCCCGCAAGGGCCTCGCCGCTCAGTTTGAGCAAAATTCGCTTGTATGTCGGTGACATATGTCCGCCTTAGTCTGGATAACCGGCCTGTTTGCCGGGCGATTGTGCAAGGGATCGCCTATCACGCGGGCGTGAAAAAACGGGACCGGGCCTCCCCGGGCCCGTTCTCCCGCAACAGGGCAGTCATAACAGAAAACGTGGCTAGCTCAAAGCCTTTTTGCGCACCTGCGGCAGGCGGGAAAAGGGCCATTCTTCAACGCTGAAGGGCAGGCTGCGGGCCATTTCAGCAAGGGCTGTCCTGGTCTCTCTTTCCAGATGGGGCGAAAAGACGATTTTGAGCAGGGCCGTTTTGGGCTCGAGCACGGTAAAGTACGCCGTATGATCGTAGGCTTCCAGAAGAAAGCGAAAAAGAGCCGTATGGTGCGGCGCGAGACGAACCAGAAGACGCCCGCTCTGTTCCGGGGCGGCAAGGGCCGGGGCGGGTTTGCGGCGTTTGCGCAGGGCCGGAACCTCGGGGGCGGCGGCAAGAGGCATTTCTTTTTCCTCGCGCATCAGTACAGACCCGTATACCGCGCCAGAATCACCAGGCCGATGCCCACGGCAATGGTCAGAAAATAGTTTTTGAACCACCACGCCACCAGCAGGGTGGGCAGGCCCGCCATGAGAAAGAGATTGGAGGGGCTTATGCTGAAATGGCCTTCGTAGATGAAAATATCAGGGCCAACCAGCGCGGCCATGACGGCCACAGGCACAAAGGACAGCCAGTGGCGCAGCACCACGGGCAGATTGTCGCCCTTGAGAAAGGTCACGGGCAAAAGCTTGGACAGCAGGGTTACGACAGTGCAACCCGCGATGCACAGGATAAGGGCAAGGTGGGCCTCAAGCCAGCTCGTTCCATTCATGACTGCACCCCGTCAGTGTTTGCCGTCAGCAGGTCTGTTGCATCCGTCCGGCTGGAAGCGTCGCGCTGTTCCTGGCCCGCCGCCCTTCGGGCAGGCTCCGCTTGTGTCGCGCCAGGCGCGTCAGGTGCACCAAGGACATGAGGCGATCCAGGCGCGTCACCGGTTTTTTCCGCAGCGGCCTGTTCCACGCAGGCGCAGCCGGGTTGCCGTGCGCAGGCGGCGTCCTTTTTATCCTTGTACAGCAGCAGGGCCGTGCCGAGGCTGGCACCCACCACCGTGGCCACGGCGACGTTCCATTGGCTCATGCCTGCAGCCTTGAGCGCGATGGACAGCGTCATGGTGAAAATGGCGACCAGAACGTGCAGGCGGTTCACGCACTGCGGCACCAGCAGGGCCAGAAACATGGCGGTAAGGGCGTAGTCCAGTCCGAGCGGTTTGACGTCGGTGACAAGCTCCCCGCAAAACGCGCCAATGGCGCTGCCGCCCACCCAGGCGATCTGCGTTGTCTGGTTGCAGACAAAAAGAGTGGTGAGGTTGCGCTTCCAGCCGTTCTGGAAGGCCGTGACGTGAACGGCAAAGGTTTCGTCCGTGAGGCCAAGACCCAGCAAAAAGCGCTGAAAGCGCGGCAGACCGGCCAGCCAGGGGGACTCCGCGGCGGACTGGAGCAGATACCGCAGATTCACGATAAAGACCGCCGCCATGATGGACAGGGCGCCTGCGCCCGCGCCCCACATGCCCGCGAAGACAAACTGGCCGGACCCGGAAAACATGAGCACGGACATGGCCACGGCCAGCGAGGGAGGAATGTTGTTTTTGACCGCCAGAACGCCGAAGGCAAAGCCAACGGGCGTATAGCCGAGCACAATGGGCAGTGCGCGGCGCAGGCCCTCCGCCAGGGGGGAAGCGGGGGAATCGCTCGACATGTGACAGCACCTCGTCAACTGTTAAAAAACGCTGATTTATGCCGTTTGGCGGTTTTGCTTCACTTTTTTTGAAACAGTCGAGGACGGAAGAGCCCACTCCTGCTTGAAAAAAGATCGCGTCTGGCCAAAGGAAATACCTGCGCGTTTCCAGGAGGCTCTTTAGAGCAGATTACCTTTGAGAATGCATATTCTCAAAGTTTAAGGCACGCTCATTTCGGCGTGTAACCGCGCAGATAAACTGCGCTTACGCCTCCATGGCGAACGTCTGCTCACGCAGCCGTCAGAGCAATGTAAAAGTTATATTGCTCTAATCAGTGTTTCCTTTAAAAAAATATGGCTACTCTTTTTGATGCTGTGTGGCAAGTGGCGGGCGTTCTACGCTCCTGTGATATGTGTTTCGTGTATGCGATAATAAAGGGCGGCGTCCTCCCCCAGAGGGCGCTTCGGGCGCATTACCACCAGAATACGGGGTATCTTTTACGGGCGGCAAGATTGTTGGCCGCCAGAGCCAGCACAAGCATGCATGTGGCCCCGGCGGCGCAGGGCAGCAAAACGTACCAGTAGCCCATCTCATGAATGCCGGGGCCGCCGATGACGGCAATAAGGGCCGTGGCTCCACCCGGAGGGTGCAGGGTCTGGGTCATATGCATGAGCGCAATGGCGGTGGAAACGGCCAGGGCCGCCGCCAGCACGGGTTCCGCGCCCATCATGGCCTGGCTGCTCACGCCCACAAGGGCGGACAGGACGTGCCCGCCCACCAGGTTGCGCGGTTGGGCGAACGGGCTGTGGGGCGCGCCAAAGGCCAGCACGGCCGAGGCTCCGAAGGAACCGATGAGCAGCGGCAGATTCCATTCCTGCGCGCAGACTTTTTCCAGCAGGGCCAGGCAGGCGACGGAAAGGCAACTGCCCGACCAGGCCCAGAAAATTTCATTCCAGCCTACGCGGGGCTGGGACTGGCTTGAGCGGATGCGGTTCAGGATGCGTGTCATTGAGTGTCCTTGTCCTTTGTCCGGTGGAGGTGTCAGACAGTGCCGTCGCGAGCGCCTTTCCAGTTATTTCTGCGTCGAACATCGCCTTTTATTCCGGTCGAGTACCATCAGAGTACACTCCCTGCATAAAAGGCTCGTTCTCCTTGATATAACTGGAAATTCATCTCGTGACGACACTGTCTGGAGCATGTTCGCAAATTCAAAGTGAAATTGTGTCAGATCCGGGCCATGAACAGAAAGGCCGCGTGCAGTCCGGCCAGCAGGGCGATCATTACGGTTCCGGCCCACGCGGCGCTGGAGGCGCGGCCAAACCATGTGACGGCCAGGGCGTGTCTGGGACAGACATTGGCGCAGTCGCGGCAAAGATGACAGGCCGTGGTGGGACAGCCGCTTTCAAAGGCCTGTTCCGTCATGGCGTCCTGACGGCACACGCGAACGCAGGCCCGGCAGCCGCTGCATTCCCCCACACGCCGGATGCGCCAGGGTGAAATGCGGCCAAACCACTGGGCCAGAATACCCAGCGGGCAGATGCCGCGACAGTAGGAGGCGTACCCCCTGATCCGGCTTATGAGCAGGGCGCAGGGCACGATCAGCAGGCCCAGCAGCAGGCCGCAGGTCAGGGCCGCCACAGTGGGCGCGCCCGTAAGGCGCAGGCCCAGAGCCGTGGCAAGGGTCAGGGCCAGGGAGGCCATGCGCAGGCGGGGCAACCAGGCAGGAGCAGGGGTGTTTTTTGCCTCGCGCGCGGCCGTGGCGTCCCACACGCCGAAGTAGCAGAGCTGGCTGCACCACGCCGCACCCACAAGCAGGGTGGACAGGCCGAAAAGGCCCAGCATGAACCAGCCGCCCCCGCGATAGACCGGCCCGGCCACAATGAGGCCAGGCACGGGCAAATGCAGGCTGCCCGTGAGCAGAAAGCGGCTTTCCACCGCCAGTCCCAGCACAAGCTGGCCGAAAAAGACCAGTGAAAACAGCCGCCACAGCCGCATGCGGGCGCGTGGGGCCGTGCGGCGGTCGGCAAGCCAGCCTGCGGCAAGCGCGGCCCACAGGGCGGCCAGCATAATCTGGGCAAGGCCGCCTTGCGGCACAAAGCGTTCCAGCACCAGCAACTGCGGGTTCATGAACCACACGGGCAGCAGCAGCGCGAGGCATACGGCCATGGCTCCCATCTGGGCTGTGGCGGCCTCTTGCCTGTGGCAGTAGCGCTGCTGTGCGCTGTCTTTGAGCAGCAGCAGGGCGGCGGCGACGGTAAACAGGGCGACGGATAAAAGGATGACCGCAAGGCGCATCCAGGGCTGCTCCATGAGCTGGCGTATCTGCACAAACTGCGCGGTGGTCCATATCCAGCGGGCGGCCAGAACCGGCAGGGCCAGCAGCAGAAACTGCCGCACCCAGGCAAGGCGCGTCCACGTCAGCACGGCCATAAGGCCGCAGCCTGCGGCCAGGGAGGGCCATCCCGCCCGCCAGAAGTGGGCCCCGGCCAGGGCAAGAGCCAGAAAACTCGGCAAGGGAATAAGACGGGAAGCTCCGCCCATGTCAGACTTCCTTGAAAAAAGCGTGTTGTGCAGGATTGCCAGCGTGCCGCCATGGCGCGGGCAGCGCCGCCACAGTGGGCAATGCGCTGTTTGTGCCGCTGACCGCGCCGGTGGAACGTTCCCGGCGGGCCTGGAGCAGAGTAACGTTGAGAATACACGTTCTCAACGTTCAGGACACGCTCGCTCCGGCGCTTAACAGCGCAAATAATAGCGCTTACGCCTTTGCTGCGGGACACTGCCCATGCAGTCGCCAGAGCAATTTCAACGTGAAAATGCTCTACGCCGTTCCAGAAGGCAACTTACGCTTGCCCGTCAATTCTTCTATGTCTATGCGCACAATGGCGGTGCGTTTTATGCTGGCCGTGGGGGTAGGCTGCGGGCACAGGGCCGCGTAGCGCTGGGCGATGGCGTCCAGGGCGCGGCCTTTTTCAGCCTCGTCCTCAACGATACAGGCCGTGCCCTTGCCGCAGAGAGACTTGAAGTAGGTGGTGGATTTTTCGCGGTGGATGGTCACATCGGCAATGAGGGTAAAGGCCACACGCGGATTCTGGCGGATGCAGTCCAGCTTGTGTCCCTCAAGGGCGCAGTGGATATAGAGGGCCTGGCCCTGACGGACAAAGTTCAGGGGCAGCACATAGGGATATTCGCCGTCGTGCATGGCCAGGAACAGGTCATCGGCGGTGGAGAACACTTCGTCAAAGAAGGCCGGATCGTTACATTCGCTCTTGTGTCTGCGCATTTGGGAATCCTTGGTGGTGAAGGGTGGCGCGGACGGCTGTCAGGCTCTGCAGCCAGCGCTGGCAGGCGGCCTGCAAGTCCTCCGCATCGGGATGGCGGGCTGCTTCCCGCAGGCGTTCCTGCCGGGCTGTGGTCATTGGATGGGTGCCCTTGCGTTGCGAGGCAGCCACAACCTGGGGGCTGACCTTGCCCTGGCACAAAAATCCGTCCAGTACGGTATTGCCGCCCTGCTCAAGCATGGCGGCCGTGGCACGCGAACAGCGCAGGGCATGTTCCGACTGCGGCCATGCGCCCAGCGTACCGAAATAAAAAACATTTTTGTTGTGAATGCTCTGTATGTAACGCAAGGCGCGGGCGTCAGGCAGGCCCTGGCGTACCCAAAAGCCCACGGCCAGCAGATCGTATTCCTGCGGGGAGGGGGCGTGGCGCACGGCGTGGCAGGCAATGCCCGAAGCTTCGGCCATGGCCTCCGCCACTTTGCGGGTATTGCCCGTGCAGGAAGAATAAACAATGCAGGCGCGCATGCCGTACCTCAATAGCCTTGCTTGCCGGAGTTTTTCCAGCGGTTGAAACAGTGGGCTTTCATTGGATGTGCCCCAGGGAATATTGCCACGATTGATGCTGTTCTGCGTTGGTCAGAACCGAACTCGCAGTGGACGCAGCTTTCTAAGAACGCACTGGTTAAAGAGCCTCCGGAAACGCGCAGTTGTTTCGTTTGGCTGCGTTGCTTCACTTTTTTTGAAGCAACGCAGCTAAACGGAATAAATCAGCGTTTCCCCAGGGATAATAAGTCCTACCCCTGTGCCCTTTGCAGTAAGGCATCGTGATCCAGCAGGGTGATGCTGCGGCGCTTGTGGTCAATGATGCCTGCGGACGAAAGCGCGGAAAGTTCGCGGCTGAGGCTCTCGCGGCTGATGCCCATAAGGCGGGCCAGTATTTCCTGGGTGACGCCCAGACGCAGGGTGGCGCTTTTTTCCATCTTGGAGCGGTGCAGCAGCCATGCGGCCACGCGCCCGGCCACGGATATGCGGCCCTGTGATCCGGCTATCTTGGTAATGAGCAGGCGCTGGCGCAGGCTCATGGCCCCCATCAGGCTGACGGCCAGCGGGGCGTTGTTTTCAAGCGTGTGCAGAAAGGCCCGGCGGTTGAGGCTCAAGACCGTGGTGGGCTGGAGGGCCACGGCGGAAATGGGCAAGCCCCCTTCATAAAACAGCACGCCCACATCCAGGAATTTGCCGGTGTGCACAAGGTGCAGCACGCATTCCTTGCCCTGACTGCTGTGGCGGCACAGCTTGACCAGGCCGGAGAGCAGAAGCATGGCGTCCGCGCTTTCGTCGCCTTCCTGAAAAAGGGCCGTGCCGGGGGCGAACGTTTGCAGGCGCGCGTGCCGGGAGAGGGCATCCCTTTCATTGGGGGCAAGCGCGGCCAGCAGCCCTGTGCACAGGGCATCGGCCACGGTGGCGTGCAGTGCGTGTTCTTCGCCCATGACGGCGTCCATATGGGCGTTGTGCTGCGGAGATGGCATAAAACCTCCTGGTTCCCTTTGTTGGGGCTGCCCTGCGACCGTTGGCCGGGGAAAGCATCGTGACAGTGTAGCGGGCGTAAAGCCAGTATACAACACAAAACCCCTCCCACTTCTGTGACTGTGCGCACAATTTCAGTGAGAGACACATTTATTCCCTGAGGTGCGGCAGGGGCATAACTGGTTTGCAAGCAACGGACTTGCGCAGTTGCCAGAATGTTCCAACATTGAACTGCTCAAGAACTGTCATAAGCCACAATAAAGGTTTTAGAGCAGCTTACGAATGAAATGAGTTAAATGCTCTAGGGGGTGGGGGCGTGGGGGAGGAGACCCTTTTACAAAAGGGTCCCTCCCCCACAGAGCAAAATATCTCAAGCCCCGCTTCTGTGGCGCAGAAGCGGGGCTTGAGATATTTGCCATAGTATGTGGCGTGGGCTTGGCAGGCCCGGCGTTTTCATGGCCGGAAGGCTTCAGCGCTGCCGTGGCAGCGCACTTCGGCGCAGGCGTCAGCCGCGCGGGGGAACCTTGCCGTATGCCCCTGGCAGGCGGCCGGGAGCAAAGCCATTGGACGCCAGCGTCCCCTGGTTCATGGCCTGGTCAAAAGACTGCACATGGGCCCGAGGCATATCCTGCGCCTGGGAGGGCACGGCAGCGGAGGCCGCAGTTGCGGCCGTTGCGGGAGCGCCCTGCATGGCGGCGGGGGCAGGCGAATACCCCGGCAGGTTGGGCTGCGGCATGGCGGCATCGGGAGCGCCCATGGTCTGGGGCGGCATCATGGCGTTGCGCCCGTAGGCCGCCTGGGCATGAGAACGCGGCACGGCCGCGCCCTGATGCTGTGTGATGGGCTGCGCCGTCTTGCTTATGGAGCCCGCAGGCTGCATGCGGTTCGCTATGTCAGCGGCGGCTTTGCGCGCCTCGGGCGTTTCGATGATCTGGGCATAGGCTCCGCGCAGGCCGGACAGTATGCTTTCCACACTGTCGAGAGATTCCACGTCCATTTTGAGATTTGCGCGCAACAGACGGGCAGTGCAGAGCAGGTACAGGTTGTTGAGGTTGACGGCCAGGCTGCCGCCCTTGTCCATATTGAGGGATGCCGCCAGCTCATTAACAATGTCGATGACCTTTGAGATCATGATGCCCTTGCCCGCAAAATCCTTGGCCAGCATCTTGGTGCGTGCCTGCTGGATGTACTTGAGGGCTCCGTCATAGAGCATGAGCAGAAGTTGCCCCTGGTCGGTAGTGCCAACCTTGGTCTGAAAGTACGCGTTTGCCGCCTTGTTCATATAGCTATCCTTGTGCGTGCCGGTTGCTAGCTTTTGCTGCTGCTGGTGCTATTCAGCTTGGTTATCTGCGATTCCAGCTGGGTCTGCATACTTTTATAGTTATTCAGCAGTGTTTCCAGATTGGCAAAATATTTTTTCTGCCGTGTTTCCCAGAGCGAGATGCGATCCTGCTCCTGGCTGATCTTTTTATCAATGTTCTCCATAATGGTCTTGTAGTTGTCGCGCAAGACCATGAGGGCGCCGTTCTGCGATTTGAGGGCCAGGGCGTCGGCATTTTTGCTAGGATCTGTGGAGGACAGGTTGACGTCATTGAACACCATTTCGCTTTTCAAAAAGCTGTTGACGGTCTGTATCAGCCCTTCCTTGATGCGCACCTGGCCTGTGTGTTCGCCCGCGCTCAGGTCATCGACGATGATGGCCAGACCGCGCGCGTCGCCGGAGCCAACGCTGTAATAATAGCCGGGCTGGCTCAGGTCGCGCTTGGCCTCAACGCCGCCCACCATCACTTTTTCAATGTTGCCGCTGGCGTCAACGGTATAGTTGACGTCATATGTTCCGGCCTTGGTAATGCCGGCAACGTGACTGCCGTAGCGGAACGACGAAGAAGTGCTGGAACCTGTGCCGTCGGTGCAGAAAAAATCTACCACACTTTCCAGGTTATTGGTGATCATGTCGGTGTAGTTTTTCTGATCCAACTGCTGCAAGGCGGCAATGCTGGATGCAGGCGCTATCTCAAGCAGACCGAATTTGTCGCTGGCTTCGTTATTGTTGACCTTGATGCCCAGGTTGGCCAGGTTGGACAACACGTCGCCCGAGAGCAGATCTTCAGCGCTGGTACGGCTTTTGAAGCCTGGCGGCGACGCCCCGAGAAGGCTGTTGAACCGCGACTTGAAAAGCTGCACGCCGTAGTTGCCCTGAAGCAGACCGCCTTTTTCAGCCGTGAGCTGCGAAGGACTGTAGTTGCTGTTGGTGGTCTTTTTCGGGTCGTTGGTTGTAGTTACCTTGTCCTTGTCGTACTTGGTGAAATCGCGAATGGTCAGAAGGACGGAGTTTACGGCGTCCAGAAATGTCTGGATGGATTTTTCCACCGAGGTGACGTCGGTGCTGACGCTGACGCGCGCCTGGCCCTTGTCGTGGATGGTAAAGACCACGCCCTCAATGACGTCGCTGACGTTGTTGGAGGCCGACTCCATCTCAATGGGCCAGTTGTCCACGGTAAAGCGGGCGTTGGTGGCTCTTTGGATGTTCCAGTTGGAAGATTCGGCCACCTGCCCCTTAATGCCGGGGCCACTGACGCTCTGTGCGTTGGTGATGGCAAGAAAGCTTTCTCCGTCAGCCGCGCTTGTCCAGTCAGTGCCGTCGGCCTTTACAAGCTTGGCTGTCGCCCCGGCGGCCTGCGCAGAGGAGTTATTGGCCAGCGCCTGCTGAATGGCGGTCACCGCGTCCTGCATGCTGGAGCCGCTGGCGAGGGGGGGCACGCTAATCTGGGTGCCGTCGTTAAGAGTGACCGTATAATTGAGGGGAGGCTGCGTGGCGTCCAAAGTGTTGCCAGGCGTCAAACCTGAGGCCAGCGTGGTGGTGGCCGTGCTGGTTGTCAGGCCGTCCATGCCGCCGCCCGGGCCCTGGCTGACATAAAACTGAAGGGTATTGCCGAGCGAAAATGACAGGTTGCCGCTACCATCGGTTGTTGCCGCAACGCCGGTCTTGGTATGGATGGCGTCCGCCAGATCCTGATACGTTTTGTTGTTGGCCAGGGTTATGGTCTGGACAGCGCCGGTGTTGTCAACAAGGGTGTAGGTAAAGTCCTTGCTGCCGTCGGCGCTGCTGCCGCCGAGCTTGTCGCCAAGCATGCTGGCCTTGAAAACAACGCCGGTGGTGGCGGAAGCGATACTTCCGATGGGGTTGCCCAGGTTTTTTGCAGTGGTGGTGGTGGTAAACAGGGCGGTATCGGCAGCATTGGCGCTGGGATCAAAAGTGATGCCGGTAATATTGGCCAGGTCTATAGACCAGTTGCCGCCGCTGTCCATGCTCAGGTCCGCCGACTTCATGCCAGTGGCCTGGGCCATCTGGATGAGGGCGTCCTTGAGGTTGGTGCCTGCCTTGATGGTAAGATTGCGCGTTCCGGTCGTGATGCCGTCGTCGTAGTCCAACGTCATGGTCAGGTCAGACTGCAAGGTTGTCGTGCTGGGGTTGGCTCCCACCGTGACCTTGGTGCTGGCCGGAACGGATTTTGCGATGGCGCCGACGTCGCGCTGGTACATGGCGGAAACGCTCGTGAGAGTCAGGTTGCCGCTGCTGTCCAGCGCTGCCACATTGCGCCCTGTCTGGGTATTGATCTGGTCTGCCAGATTCTGATTGGTCTTGTCGCCCGTGATGGAAACGGTAAACTTTGAGCCGTCCTCCATAATGAGGTCAAAGGCGTATTTATTGGGATTGGTGAGGGTTGCGCCGAGGTTCAGCGCGCTGTTGCTTTTCCACACCGACGAGGTGCCCGCCGAGTTCATGCCCACAAGGCCGCTGCTATGAATGACGAGATCGTTTTCCGCTCCCGTGCTTTTGCCAGCCACCTGAAAAACATATCCCGTGCCCGTCTGCACAAGACTGATCTTGATGCCGGGATTTTCTGTGGAATTGTTGACCATGCTGGCAAAGGATTCCAGCGTGGTCTTGGGGGGCACCTTTATGCTCTTGGTGGTTCCGGCATAGGTGAACGTGAAGTTCTGGTCCACGCCGGAGTCATTGATGACGTCGGTTTTGGAGCTGAAGACGTGCCCTGTGTTGGCCCACACGGAGTTGTTGGCCATCTGCAGCACGTTGATGCTGTGCTGCACGTCCTGCGCCGAGGCGTTGGCGACGGCCGTCAGGATATTATCATTGCTGCTGGCGACGTTTTTGGTGACGAAGCTGTTTTTGTTGCCAATGCCCGTGAGCACGTTGCTGGCTGTCTGCACCTGCTGGATGATGGTGCCAAAGGCCTCATAGCGCAGACTCCAGTCGGACTTCCAGGCAGTCAGACTGTTGAGCTGTGTGGATTCGATCTTCTTGAGTTTGGCAAGAGTCTCGTCAAAATTGGTGTCCATGCCACTCAGGCCGGAAACGGCGTTGGAACCGGATATGCTGATGGCCATAGGCGCCTCTCATCAAGATATTTTATGCCTGGCGTGCGGAGCATATGTGCCGGGCGCTGTCAGTGTTGCAAGATGCGTGCAACTCTAAGGGGCATTTTTTGCCCCCCGTTGGGGCGCGCGCCTGGGCGAACGCACAGAACCGTATAGTGGAAATAACGGTCAGAGGGCGAAAAAGTTTAGCGCAGGGGCGAGCAGTCTGACGGAGCAATTGTGGCGCGCTGCCCTCTTGTGCAGCGTTAACGCATTGAAAAAGCGGATGTCCGTGACGTACATCCGCTTTTTCAAGAATTGCCGTATTGCCGCACGGAATGCGCCCACGGGGCTGCATTTGTACAGTGCTAAAATGCCATAAGAGTTTTAGAGCATTTTAACTTTGAAAAAGTGTAAATGCTCTAACGCTGCACGAAGGTGCAGCGCGCCACAAAGTGGCGTGGATTCAGCCGAGCTTTGGCCGTTGCGACGAAGGAAGCTACGGACAAAGACAGCACTTGGTTAATAGAACGAGCAGCCTGCTGATGGCTGTCGCAAATCGCATTTTTCGGCTGAATGAAAACTTTGAAATGTGAAGCATTTCAAAGTTAATCTGCTCTAGGGGGAGGGGGTGTGGGGGAGGAGACCCTTTTGCAAAAGGGTCCCTCCCCCACAAAGCCTTTCAAAAAGATGGTACCAGCCCGTGCCGGCTAGCGCATGACCTGCGATTTACGGAAGTTCACGTAAGCTTCGCGCATGGCAAGATAGGGATCAAGAGCCACGCTGTTCAGGTCTTCATAGAGGGGCAGTACGTCGCCAAGGGCGTTGAAGCGAAGGCCGCCGCCCACGCCAGCCCCGAGTTCCCAGGGTTTCAGGTAAAAGAGCGGATCGGCAAAGAGGTCGCCCACGCGGCCAACGGTGTCTCGCGCGGAGCTGGGGCCAATGATGGGCCACACCAGGTAGAAGCCCTGTCCTATGCCCCAACGGCCCATGGTCTGGCCGAAGTCTTCGCCCGTGGGATCAACTGGCACAATGGGTTTAAGGCCCTTGGCCACATCGGCGAGGCCCAGGCTTGATGTGGTATTGACGATAAAGCGGCCAAACTCCACACCAGCTTCCATAAACCGGAATTGCAGGATGTTATTCACAAAACGCACGGGAAAGAGGAGGTTTGAAAAGAAGTTTTTCAAACCGCCACGCACCTGATGCGGCGTGACGAATACCCAGGCGTCATAAGCTGGCCGGGCAATGTACAGATAAAAGATGTCATTGAAGTGGAACCAGAAGCGGTTCCAGGGTTCAAGAGGGTCGGCGATGCTGCCGATGTCGGCGGTATCGTAGTCGTCCAGATCGTTGGCGTCACGCAGGGAGGCATAGGGCGTGACGGTAACGGCTCCGGCGGGCAGCATGGGCGCGCCGCCATACACCGTTGAAGGCGCGAGGGACTGCCTGACGCCTTGAGCCGCCATGGCCTTGTTGCCGTCGAGACCAAGGATGCCGACCAGCAGCAGGATGCCCAGCGTGAGTGTTCGCGCCTGGCGCGCAAGGGAGTTATTTGGCATGTTCCTGCTGCACTTCCACTGCCTTGGCCTTGATACGGGCAATGAGGTTTTCCGGCGAATCCGTGTTCAGGATGTCCTGAAACTGGGTGCGGTAGTTTTTGACCAGGCTGATATTTTCGATAAGTACGTCGTAGACCATCCATTTGCCGTTTTTGGGCAACATGCGGTAGGCCACGGGCACTTTTTTGCCGTCCTTCATGGTGATGACGCTGCGCACTTCGACCCGGTCGCCCTTTTCGGAAGCCACTTCACCGGTGTAGAGCACCTGCTCGCCGTTATAGCCGTCAATCTTGTTGATGTAGGTGCTGATGAGAAGGTCGGCGAAAGCGTCGCTGAAGGCTTTTTTCTGTTCCGGCGTAAAGGTGCGCCAGCGGGGGCCCACGGTGCGCGAGGAAAATTCGCCGAAGTCGAAAATGTGCAGAACTTCATCTTCAATCTGCTGACGGATGGGCCTGCGTGTGGCGGGATTCACGTAATCAGGATTCTTGATGAAGTCCAGGATGCGGTTGGTGGCCGTTTCAAGAGCCTGCCGGGCCGGAGAATTGGCCTGCGCTGCCGAGGGCAGTAAAACAAAGGCCAGCAAAAGTCCGCACAGGGCAAGAGTGATGCGCCGTGAAAATGCGTGGGAGAACATCTATTTCACTCCTCCGAAAGCATATTTGCTGATAAGGGACCCCAGGTCAACTGAGGATTCGGTGTCTGTAATGGTGTCGCCGGGCGCAAGCATGTGTTCCGAACCGCCCCGGGAAATACTGATGTATTTGTCACCGATAAGCCCGCTGGTGCGCACAGAGGCAATGCTGTCATCAGAAAGATGCAGGTCCTTGTCAAAGCGCAAGCGCACCACGGCCTGACTGCGCATGGGGTCGGGGTCAAGCCGGATGCCGGTGACCTTGCCCACGGGCACGCCCGCCATTTCAACATCCGCGCCCACGCGCAGGCCCGACACGGAGTCGAAACTGGCATTGAGCTCATAGCCCTGGCCAGTGAAAACTTCCATTTTGCCGAGCTTGATGGTCAGGTAGGCAACACAGAGCAGGCCTATCAGCACAAAAAGGCCCACAGCGGTTTCTCTTACGGTATTCATTGGGTTTGCATCTCTCCCCCATAGCCGAGGCTACAGTCATTCTTCGATACTATATGAAGGCAGGCGCAAATTTTCAAGCATTATGCCTAACATACCAGGATTGTCTTGCTGACGGCGTGTCGGATTCACTACAGAATTCCGGCAGCGCGCCCTGACGGCCTGCCTTCAGGCAACAGCCGCCTTGCTGCGCTGCGGGGCAAATTTTTCTGACGCAAGGGGCGCGGGGCGTCCCCAGGCACGGTGAAAACCGGGTGTGCCACGCCCGTGCGCACAGCGTGTCTATGAAGCCAGCCAGTTGTCAAGGGCTTTGCTTACCACAGGGTCAATGGGCTGGTGCAGATCGCGGCGCTCGTCACCAGCTTCGCGGTGTAAAAATTGGCGCAGGTATGGGTCGTCGCTGGCCTCAAGTTCGGCCAGAGTGCCGGAAAACAGCGCTTTGCCGTCCGCCAGCACGAGCACGTGGTCGGCAATGGCCCGCAGGCTTGCGAGATCATGGCTCACCACGACCACGCTCATGTCCGCGTACTGTTCGCGCATGGCCAGCAGCAAATCGTCCATGCGGGCGGCGGTTATGGGATCAAGCCCGGATGTGGGCTCATCACAAAGGAGCACGCGCGGTTCGGCCACAATGGCCCGCGCAAGGCCTGCGCGTTTGCGCATGCCGCCGGAAAGCTGGTTGGGATAAAAATCGGCAAATTCGTCAAGGCCGACCATGCGCAGCACGCGCAGGCCCGCCTCGCGCACCGTGGCGGGGGGCAGGCGCAAATGTTCGCTCAGGGGCAGGGTGACGTTTTGCACCAGGGTCAGCGCGCCGAGCAGCGCGCCGTCCTGAAAAAGCACGCCCATGTGGCGGCGGATACGGCGGAAGTCGGCCTTGCCAAGGGAGAAAAGATCGCGCCCGCCTACGAGCACATGGCCGGAAAGGGGCCGTGAAAGACCGATAATGTGGCGCAGCAGCGTGGATTTGCCGCAGCCGGAGCCGCCCAGGATGACAGACACCTTGCCGCCGGGCAATACCGCGTTGACATCGTGAAGAACTACATGGCTTCCGTAGCCAACGGTGAGATCCTTAAACTCTATGTCCCATGCTTGCATGTGCTGCCTGCCTTAAAAGAATCGCCAGGGCTGCCGGAGCAAAAACATTGGCTTTTTGGTCCGCCCGCCAGGGGTAACGTGTAGCTTACCCCAGGCGGAGCGGGGGAACAAGTTCGACTTTTTGACCAGCCTAGAGCATTTTCGCATTGAGAATATCTATTCTCGCGGTAGCCGTTGCCCGCTCCTGCGGGCTGTCCTGCCCCGTAAGGCGGTTTCCGCCAACGGTTCAGGCAAACCCTGCGGCAAAGGCTGAAGCTGCGCTTACGCCTTTGCGGCGAGCGTCTGCTCTCGCATCCGTCAGAGCAATTTCAAGCGGCAGCCGTTAGGCGACGAAGAAGCCTTACGGATGGCGACAGCATCGCTAGAGAACGTGCTCTAATCCGTAGGCATATCGTCGGGAAAGTCAACGTTGGCGTACACGTTCTGCACGTCGTCATTGTCGTCCAGGGCGTCCATGAGGCGCAGAACCTTCTGGCCCATGTCGGCGTCAACACCCACCAGGTTTTGCGGCACCATGGCAAGCTCGGCCGACAGCATGGCAATGCCCGCGGCTTCCAGGGCGTCACGCACGGCGGTGAAGTCGCTCATGGCCGTGTGGATGGTCCATTCGTCCTCATCATCGATGACGTCGTCGGCTCCGGCTTCCAGCGCCGCTTCCATAATCTTGTCTTCAGGATAGGCGTTTTTTTCAATGCTGATGACGCCCTTACGGTCGAACATCCAGCCAACGCTGCCGTTTTCGCCCATGGAGCCGCCATGCTTGGAAAAAAGGTGGCGCACTTCGGCAACGGTGCGGTTCTTGTTGTCGGTGGCCACTTCAACCATGACGGCAATGCCGCCGGGGCCGTAGCCTTCGTAGAAGGTTTCGGTGAGATCGCCGCCAGCGTCTTCGCCGGTACCCTTGCGGATGGCGCCCTCAATCTTGTCCTTGGGCAGGTTCACCGCCTTGGCTGCCGCGATAGCCGCGCGCAGGCGGGAGTTGCTGACAGGGTCGCCGCCGGTCTTGGCGGCGATGATGATTTCCTTGGCAGCCTTGGTGAATATCTTGCCGCGCTTGGCGTCCTGACGCCCCTTGCGGTGCTGAATATTGGCCCATTTGCTATGACCAGACATAAAACCTCCGAAACCTTTAGGGAATAATTGTTTTACCGGCCCGGCGGCGTCGCCACAGGATCGGTCTGGTCCGGCTTGCCGTGAAAACCAAGGCCAACAAAAAATGTTTCCTTGCTTTCGGCACGCGAACTCTTGGGTTTGAAGGACTTGACCGTTGCAAAAGCCTGACGCATGGGCGCCAGCAGTTCCTGAACGTCCGGGCCCATGAAAATTTTCACCACAAAGCCGCCGCCCGGCTTGAGATACAGGCAGGCGACAGCCAGAGCCTCCACGGCCAGATCCAGCGAGCGGGCCTGGTCGGTAAAGCGGGTGCCTGTCGTGCGTGGGGCCATGTCGCTTATGACAAGATCAAAAGGGCCGAGTTCCTGCAGCTTGGTTTCAAAGGCCGAAGAGCGGTCAAACACGTCCTCTTGCATGAAGGTAACCTGGGGGGGGAAGGTCGTCTCCGTGCTTTGAATGTCACAGGCGAGAATCAAACCCTTGGAGCCTACCTTTTCCGCCGCGCCCAATGACCATGAGCCAGGGGCTGCCCCCAGGTCCAAAATCTTTTGGCCGGGCCGCAACAGGCGGAACTTGGCATCCAGTTCCTTGAGTTTGTAGACCGAACGCGCGGGATAGTTCTCGCGCTTGGCCTTGAGGAAGTAATGGTCTCGATATTCCTTCATAATAAATACCAACACGTGACCATACTCTTTTTTATCCGCTTCGCCAAGTGGCGCTTTGGGGAGAAGGCCGCGAAAAAAAAATGACGCGTTGACCAGACCGTGTGGATGCGCTAGCTTAATAGTAGGTTTTCACAGGTAGCGACGATTCCCCTCGTTGCGCGCCAAAAACTAAGGAGATAGAATATGAAAAAAAATCTGCTGGCTTTGTGCTTCATGTGCTGCGCCCTCCTGATCGGAGCAGGCGCCGTGCAGGCGGAAAGCGTCAAGGTTCCTGTCAATAAAATTACCGATGAAGGCGTGGGCGACGCCATCGGCTTCATCACCTTTACTGATGACGGAAAGGGCGGCGTGGATATTCTGATGGACGTGGTGGGCATCAGCGAAGGGCAGCACGGTTTCCACGTGCATGAAAATCCCTCGTGCGCCGCTGTGGAAAAGGACGGCAAAAAGGTGGCTGGCCTCGCCGCTGGCGGCCATTTTGACCCCGATAAAACCGGCAAGCATGAAGGCCCCGGCAAGCATGGTCACAAGGGTGACCTGCCCGCCCTTACCGCCGACGCCAAGGGCGAAGTCAAGGGCAAGCTGCACGCCCCCAACCTGGCCGTCAAGGACCTCAAGGGCCGCTCCGTGATTATTCATGCCGGCGGCGACAACTACTCCGACCAGCCCGCGCCCCTGGGCGGCGGCGGAGCCCGCATAGCCTGCGGCGTGATCAACTAGAGCATTTAACACTTGAAATGCTCGCGTACGGCAGGCAAAAGCCCGCCTGCTCGCATTTCGTGGCAAGGATTTTTCAGAAAAACCCTTGCAGAGCATTTAACTCATTTCATTCGTAAACTGCTCTAGCACGTCATATCCTTTCTTTATTGTACTGGCCCCGCCGCGAAATGTGGCGGGGTTTTTTTGCGCGTCGGGCTTGCCCGTGGCGGCAGGCATTGGCTATGCTGCGCGTCAGCGGGGCAGGGCAAAAAAATTTCAGCCGCCCTGGGTTTGTGCCCCGGCATGCCCGCAATGGCGACGCAACGGTAAACAGCCAATCAGGAAAACTCTTGAGCACAGAACACGCATCCAGACCACAACGCATCCGGCTGCCCGATTTTACCGGGCGCATGCAGACGCTGCCCGACGGGCAGGAGTCCTGGCGGCGTATGGGCGGCGGAGAGGACGCGCTGGTCTTGGGGCTTGGCCCCGGCTGCCCGTGGCAAACGCCTCTTGCGGCAAACGCGCGGACTGTCTACTGGCTTGAGCACGCCCCAATCCTGCAAGCCCTGCCGCCTCTTGACCAAAGGGGCGGGGCGGGCCTGCCCGCCCATTGGCGACAGGTTTCCGCCGAGGCGGCCGTGGCCCTGGCCAGGCGTTGCGCCTGCTACTTTTATGGCCCTGGCATGCGTCTGGCTCCGGAGTTCTGGGGCCCGCTGCTGGGGCGCGTGGACGCCGCGCTGCTGGAAGCCTGCGCGCAGGCGGAAGGGGCGGCGGAAAACGACGGCCCTGCACATGGCGCTCCTGCCGGGGCCGTTGCGCCTGGCGGGGCCACTGCGTTCGACAAATCTGCTGCGTCCGACAGACATGCCGCGACTGCCGGGGCCGTTGTGCCTGACCAGCCTGCCGCGCCTGGCCTCAAGTGTGCCGCATCACGTGCGTTCCGTAAAAAATCGCGCGGGCCTGTGCTGCTGCCGGGGCATGACGGCCAGTTGCTGCATCAGGAATTGCGCCAGGCGCTGACGGCCTGCGGGCTGGGGCCAGTGCTGCCCATGCCGGAGCAATGGCAAGCGTGCGCGGACGTGCACGCCGTGTGGCGCGAACTCTTTTGTCAGGGCAAACCGCGCCTGCTGTTGTCCGTGAATCTGCGCGGGCTGGACGCCGAAGGGCGGGTGTTCCATCTCTGCCGGGACATGGGCGTGCCTGTGGCCCTGTGGCTGGTGGACAATCCCTGGCACGTGCTGTCCGCCTTGCGGCTGCCCTGGTGGCGCGAGGCCCGCATCTTTGTGACGGACGCCTCCTTTATGCCGGAACTGGCGGCGGCCGGGGCGCGTCATGTGCACCATCTGCCGCTGGCGGCGGCCCCGCACATGTGGCGTGCGCAGGAAGCCGTGCCTGCTGCGCCGGAAAAGGCTGAAGCGCTTTTTGTGGGGCGCTCCGCCTTTCCGCAGAAAGAGCGGTTTTTTGCAGCGGCCAGTGTGCCGGAACGTCTCCGGGATGAAGCGCTGGCACTGCTTGAGAATAATGAAACCCCGTCGGGCGGGCCCAATTATTTCTGGTGGCGGCATCGGCTGGGAGGGGCGGCCTGGCCCGGTTCCTCCGTGCGCGGGGCTGGGCTTGGAGCGGAAATCTGCGCCCGCGCCAACCGCGCCAGATGGCTGCGGACGCTGCTGGAGGGCAGGACGGGCAAGTGTGATGGAACAGGCGGGGAGGAACGTCCGCCGCTGCGGATCATCGGTGACGCGGGCTGGAAGGTTCTTCTGCCCGGCGCGGACATTCTGCCCCCTGTGGATTACTATGCGGCCCTGCCAGAATGGTATGCCCGCGCTGTGACGCTCAACGTCACCAGCCTGCTTTTGCCGCACAGCCTGAGCCAGCGCCACTTTGACGTCTGGGCCGCAGGCGGGGTGCTGCTCAGTGACGCCACGTCCGGGCTGGACATATTTGCCCCGGATATTGCTGATGCCGTTCGCCTTGACCGGCCCGAAGATTTCTGGCCGCGCTGGGACGCCCTGCGCTCCCGGCCCGCGTATGCGCGCGAACTGCGACTGGCCTGGCGCGAACATTTGCGGCAGGGCCACGAGTACACGCACCGGGTAGGGCGCATCTGCGAACTGGCTGGCATTGAAATGGCGGCTGCCGGGCAGGACTTTTCGTTGTGACAATGCCCGCGTTGCCAGAAGCGCCCTTTGCTCTCGTTGCTCTGGGCAGGACTTGAAGGTGGGACGGGCTGCGAGACGATCTGCGAACCATGCTGCGCGCCGGACTGCGAGACAGGCTGCGGGATGGGTTGCGCGACGGACTGCGAGCCTGACTGCGAGACGGATTGCGCGCGGGCTATACGCATGGCGCGCGTTTGCAGGGTTTGCGGCAGGGGGGTGCATCCGTGCGGATGCAAAGCACTTGACAGTAGTGCGCGTATTGCCTATTGCTTTCTTCCTGCGATGTTTCCAATCGTGGGGAAGTAGCTCAGCTGGGAGAGCATCGCCTTCGCAAGGCGGGGGTCGAGGGTTCAAATCCCTTCTTCTCCACCATTTTTTTAAGGGGTTACCTGATTTACAGGTAACCCCTTTTTGTTTTTCAGCGCCTTCTCGATACGTGTGCGCTGAAAACAAGCAGCAACCCCCTGATAGATGGAAAATCCATCAGGGGATTGCTGGAATTAGAGCATTTTAACTTTGAAAAAGTGTAAATGCTCTAACGCTGCACGAACGTGCAGCGCGCCACAACGTGGCGTGGATTCAGCCGAAAATCGTATTTTTCGGCTGAATGAAAACTTTGGAATGTGAAGCATTTCAAAGTTAATCTGCTCTAAGACCGTAAGGCAATGACAATCTGCGCCGTAATCATTCTCCTACCTGGTCATGATCACTTCTCTGCAGTTTTGCCAAACAGATAAAACTAGGCTTTTATTCTTTCGTAATAAGAGTTCAGGGTGTAAAGCGCTGCGGCCGGATTATGAGCCAGTACCCTGTCTTTTACGATCATCACTGTTGTTGGGGCTTCTATATAATGCAAAAAAATAGCGTCATGCCCCGGGCATAGGCCCATTACTACATTGAACTGCGTGCCTTTTGTGTTGAGATACAAGGCTTGCAGAGCCGGATTGCACATGGATTCGTGCTCAAACTCAGGGTGCAGTTTCTCATCTTTGCCCAAGCCAAGAAATTCCTTGTCAATAGCGCCTACCTTACACCCAACAGCCAAATAATTTATGCCACGTTTTTCAAGTATTCTGCAAAAAATACTGCATTCCCTAAGGAGTCCTATGCAGGTCGCAACACCCACAAGGCTGTATTTCTGACGCAAAATCAATTCGATGGTTTCTTCAACACGTGTGTACTTGCAGTAAAACTCTTTTTCTATGCGTGCCACATCACGGGCCAGGGATTCAATTGCGGGGTCACTCTTGTACAAATCAAGTGCCTGATCCACAAGGGATTGATCGATGTTTTTGCTCACGCATTCGTCAGGGTATTTATCACGCGCGTCATGCGAGCAGGCCATAACGCCACAGGTAGCGCAGGAGAATAACTTACTGTTGTTCATGGTTAATCGCTTGGTATATCTGAGTATATTTGAGTGTACCCTACTTCACGTCTTTTTGCCAATTTATGTTTTTTTGGGTTTCGAAAAATTTGAAAATACAGTCGAAACACACTCCTGTTAAGCCAATGCAGAACATCCCGGCAATAACAATATCAGTCCGCCCGACTGAAAAGGCATGAGTGATTAAATAGCCTAGTCCGGAGGGTGTGCCGGGAAGCATTTCGGCAGAGACAAGGCATGTCCAGGCCACACCGAGGCCGATGCGCATTCCGCTCAAGATATTTGGCAAAGATGCCGGTAAAAGTACTTGAATAAAAATGTTTCTCTTACTTGCGCCAAGAACGAGAGAAGCGTCAATGAACGTCTTGGGCACCTGCTTTACGCCATGCATGGAACTGACCAAAACGGGGTAAAAACTCCCAATAAAAATAACAACGATCATTGAGATTTTTATATTGTTGAAGAAGCTGTAGTAGGGGCCCGGTTCAACCCCCAAAATGTTGCCCAGGCTGTTCATGCCGCACCATGCGAGTACCAACGGCACCCAGGCAAGGGGTGGAATGCAACGCACAAAGGCGACAGTTCCGGAAAACAGCCGGTTGGCGTTATGGCTGTATCCCATAAAAATTCCAAGTGGAATGCCAATGGCACTGGCCATGAGAAACCCCGAAAACACTCTTGCCAGGCTCATGATGAGATTTGTGAACATTGAACCGAAGCCCACCAGGTCGTGGAAAGGAGCCATAATGACTGAAAAGACTTGTGTGGCTCTCGGCAGGATGGTGGGATTGTTTAATACTCCAGCAAATACCTCCCACATGGTCAGCGACAGCAGGGGGATGACCAGAGGGGTGAAAAACGCCAGCGTCAGATGCACTATCCGTTCATGTACTTTTGGCATTAGCGAACCCGCCTTGCCCAAGCGAAACACCGTTCTTCCCACTGGTGGAAAAGCCAGTCCATCAGGGCGCCAGTGGCCCCAATGCAGATCATTCCGGAAATAACAACATCAATGCGAGCCATGTTGTAGGCGTGGATAATAAGATAGCCGACTCCAGATACGCTTCCTGGCAGCATTTCAGCGGCAATCAAGCAGGACCAGGACAAAGCCAGAGAGATGCGCAGGCCGTTAACAATGCCAGGAGCAGCCGAAGGAAGGAGAACCTTGAAAAAAATGTCTTGTTCTTTCGCACCCAAGACTCTCGCCGCGTCGATGAAAGTTTTGGGTGTTGAGCGAACCCCGCGGATGGTGCTTGTCAGCACCGGAAAGAAACCGCCAATGAAAATAATGAACAACATGGAAATTTTAATGCGATCAATGTACGGGTACAATGGGCCGCCTGAAACATGGAGCACGTTGGCTAAACTCAGTATGCCTGTCCATGCGAGCATCAGCGGGACCCACGCCATTGGAGGCAGCGGTCTGAAAATTTCAAGAAAGCCGCTGAAAAGCCGGTCCATACGGTAGCTATAGCCAATGGCTATGCCGAGAATGATCCCACAACTACCTGATATAATGTAAGCGACGCCCACGCGGATGAAACTAATTATGAAGTTTTGAAACAGGGAACCCATGGCGATAAGGGGTGAGAAAGGGTCACTGATAATAGCGTATACGCGATGCGGTGGCGGCAAAATCATATTGTTGTCGATCATTGGCGACAATACGGACCAAATGAGGAAGATCAGCATTGGAATAAGGCATGGCACTATAAAGCTGTGTATGACTTTTTTCATGTGCATTCCTGATAAAATTCAAGGGCTACATAGGTAGCCCTTGAACTTTGTGCAGCAATCTTATTCTTTGATAAACTTTTGGTCCAAAATCAAAGTCTTCACGTCATCGAAATTTTTTCCCTCCAAAGCGCCGTTGAAGTATCCAAGCTTGTTGAATGAATTCACGTAGAATGATGCTCCAACCATCCAGCTTGGCGTAAAAGAATTCAAATAGGTGGGCATCAGCTTGGCACTGGCTTCAGGGCTAATGCCTTGCATTTCACCTGCGATTTTTCCAGCTTCCTGGGGATGTTCATTGCACCATTTTCCAGATGCTTGCAAAAAATTAACCATGGCTTGCACCAGATCGGGATGTTTATTTATAAAAGCATCAGTGGCGATCATCGCGCAGCACGGGTAGTTTTCCCATTTGCCGCTAGGCGGCATTTTTCTAAATTCAACAATGTAACGCCCGTACCCACGCTCCTCAGCAACTTGGGGGAAAGGATCGGGACCCGCAACCATGTCAATTTGCCCGCTGGCCATGGCCGGGTGCAGGTTTGGCCATCCTTTGAGATCTACATAAAGTATATTGGCACTGGTGTCATAAGGATCGTCCGTGCCTTTAAGACCGGCGAGTTCAAGAGCACCACGGGTGATGATAATTGGAGCGCTTGTTGGCGAGTGGTAGCCAATTTTAACTGGCCTGTCGGATTTTTTGATATAGGCCACCATTTCATCCCAGTTGTGCACTGGAATTTTACTTTGGATAACCAGTCCGCCAGTGGCCAAAACATACGGTGAGACGATTTTTATCTTGATGCCTTGGTCTATGGCCGCGATGGCCGCGCTCATAGAAAAAGTCGCAAAGTCTGCATGGCCTTGCCCCATAAGTATGGCAAGGTCAGAACCGCCCTTGCCAATGATAATGTCTACCTGGGCAATGGGTTTGCCTTCTTTTAAGAAAAGATATTTTTCTTTTGGTACAACGGTCTTAAGGGAATAGCCGTCACGCACATATTTTTCACCTTCGGTAATGGCAACGATGAAAGAAGTTTCATTGGAGCCGATCGTGTAGGCGTAACGCATTGTTGGAAGTTCAGCAGCAAAAGCTGTTGCGCTGAAAACGGCCACTAGGAAAAGGAAAAGAAATGTAAGGGGGGATTTTTTTTTCATTGGACATCCTCTATCATTTTGGGGGTTAATGAACTGGGATATGCCGTATTTGAACCCGTTTGAACCTCTTCTTTGTCTTGTTTGAGCATGCCGATAATGGACAATCCGACATAAAAGCATTTGAACATGGAAAACCAAGAAAGAATGAGAACCCTGACAGAACACGCCGATGTATTCTCTCGGCGTAACCAGCTTATTTTAAAAAAATAATATTTCTTCAGATCTACTTTTTCCCCGACCCGAAATCAGGCGCAACACCGTTGATTTGCCACATCCGGAAGGTTCGACAAAGCATATGAATCCTTTTGTCTGGATGCTTGTGCCGGTGCTTGCGACAGGTGCAGCTGCCGCGCCTTTTTCGTATAAAATTCGAGAGGTCTTTTATTTCTCAAAGTACACTGCCGTACATTATTGGTGGAGGCCTTAGTTTGCCACAACGTAATACATTTAATCTACAAACGAAGCGAACTAGAGCAGATTAACTTTGAAATGCTTCACATTTCAAAGTTTTCATTCATCCGAAAAATGCGATTTGCGGCTGAATCCACGCCACCTTGTGGCGCGCTGTACTTTCGTACATCGTTAGAGCAGTTACACTTTTTCAAAGTTAAAATGCTCTAGTATGAAAAAACACAGTAGAATAAGATCAGAATATTTTAAAAATTGAACTCTATGACTTTATTGAAGATGCTGCTGTGAGCAACAAAATTTTCGCAATGTCAGATTTTTGTCTTCATATGCATTCATTGGTATAGTAACAATAAAATTGTTTTGTGTTGTTCCATTAAGGTGTTCCGCACAACACGTGATGTATTGATTACACGAAAAGATAAATATTGCTTTCATCAATATTTATCATTGGATGCAGACTTGTTATTATTTTCACTTGTCTGTGCTATGCTATTCAAGTTTTTTCTAAAGTCAAGGTGGCGTGGATTAGCTTGAAAATCGCATTGTTGGCTGAATGCAAACTTTGAAATATAAAGTAATTCAGAGTCGTTCAGAACCCAAAGCAGAGTAGTTTCGGGTTGCTGCGATACCAGAAACTCCGGCCGCAATTCGGAAAGCATTGAGAGTTTTAGGGGGAGGGGGCGTGGGGGAGGGACCCTTTTGCAAAAGGGTCCCTCCCCCACAAAGCATTTCCAAGCTGAAGTTTTTTTAACGCACGCGCACAGGGACAGCGGGGCCGCCTGGGGGCACCGGGATTACCTGGGACAGCGGGACCGCCAGTTCGTCGGATGGCTACTTACGACATTTGCGCGGAGGAGATCACCCTGATGCCCGTCCGGCCTTGCAGGGCGGCATTGAGAAGAGCCTGCGCGATGGTTGCGCCGGCATTGATGCGCAAAGACTTTGGAATCAACGGATTGAGCAGTTGCAGCGCCTTCATGGCCATTTGTTCGCCAGGTCGGCGCTCCTTCCTGTGGCCGCCGATGAGCGCCGGGCGCACCAGTGTGAGCGAGGGAAAGTCCAGCGCCGTCAAGTCGGCTTCCAGTTCTCCCTTTACCCGTGAATAGAAGAAGAGGGAGTTGGGGTTCGCCCCCATGGCGGAAACGATGGCGAAACTCGGAGTGCCGTGCATTCTGGCGAGCCGGGCCACGGCGAGAGGATAGTCGTGGTCCACCTCGCGGAACTTTTCCCTGGAACCGGCCTTTTTGATGGTCGTGCCCAGCGTACAAATGGCAGCGTCGGCCTGCCACCAGTCGGCGTCCGCCGGCAGATCGTCAAAACGCACGATTGGTGCGACCAGTTTGTCATGGCTCGTCGTCAGGGGGCGGCGTACGGGCGTCACCAGCGTGTGGACGCGCGGGTCGTCAAGCGCCTGGCTCAGAACCTGCTGCCCGACCAGGCCAGTGGCTCCCACAAGAAGAAGTTTCATGTCAGCCTCCTCAGGCTCGCCGTGTGCGGGCGTCGGCGATCACTCACGCGCCGTGCGCATGCGATGCATTTGCCCGTTGCATTTGGCCGATGCATTTTCTTGGCCTGCCCGCCTGACTCCCGCGACGGATGGCGTCACGCGACGATCTCGCCATTGCGGATCGCCACCCGGATGGCCTGCGCCGTTGTCACGACGCCCAGGCGTTTGCGTATGCGGCGCAGATGGTTTTCTACCGTGCGTCCGGAAAGGCCAAGGGTTACGGCGATCTCGCCCTGCCGCCGTCCTGCGGCTGTCCAGGCCAGCACCTCGCGCTCACGGTCGGACAGGGTGCCGATGGCATCAACAGGGGGCGATTCCAGCAGTCTGCGCGCCGCGAGAAAGGCCGCTTCAGCAAGAAGTTTCAACGCGATCCGAACCTGCGGGGAAGCGTCGATGCGCTCCCCGCCGAAGCTCATGGCTCCTTCCAGCCCCTGCGGGCCGAACACGGGCACCTGCAGGCCGTGAACCCCTTCCCCCTGGGGGGTGCGAACGACGCGGTAGCATTCGCCCTCCTTGCTCCTGGTCTTGGACCAGAAGAAGGGCTCGCGGGCTTCCAGAATGTGCCGCGTCACCGGGCAGCTGCGCACATAGGTCACGGCGTCAACCGGCTCATGGGTGCCGAACCAGTTGCCCTCGACCCAATAAATGCTCTCGACCGTATCGTCCCGGCCGGCGGATGCCGAGAACAGCACAAAACGGTCATAGCCGAGGGGAGCGCTGAACGCGCGGATCTCGTTTTTGATCACGGAAAGGGTATTGGCGCCCTCGATGGCGAGGGCGCTCCTAACTGCCGCTTCCAGCATGATCTTTTCCGGCATCAGGCGGGGACTTCCTTGAGCAGCGTCTGCGCCGCGAGCTTGCCAAGGGCGTTGGCTGCCAGCGGGCTGTCGCCGGTGAGCAGGTTGCGATCCCTGTGTACCGTGCCGGAAATGGCATCTCCGTTGATGATTTCAAAGCCGAGGCCTTTGAGTTTTTCGCCAAATTTCCAGGTCAGATGCCCTGGTGTGTAGCCGATATCGGGGAGCATGGCGTCAATGACGTCGGGGAAAGCGCAAATCTTGTAGCCGCGATACATGTCGCTGTCGCCAACGGCGAGAAAGGCCGCAGGGCCGTGGCACAGAGAGATGACGAACCTGTTGCTGTCCGCCGCCCATTTCAGGGCCGCGCCCACATCCTTGTTCTTTGGGATGTCGATGAGCGCGCCGTGGCCACCGGGAATGAAGATGGCGGCGTAGTTGTCCAGACCCTGGGCAATGGTCGCTGACAGCGCCAGGGGCTGCTTGAACTGTGGATGGTATTTGGCGAAGAAGCTCTGCACTTCCTGGTCTTCCGCAGGCATGGCCCAGTATTCGAACTTGACGGGATTTCCCGACAGGGTGGCCACGTCAAAGGCAAAACCGGCCTTGTGGAGATGGTACATGGGCAGCAGGGTTTCCACCGGGTGGTTGCCGGTGGAGAAGAACGTGCCGTTGTCGGTCAGAAGATAACGCTCGTCAGCGCCTATCATCAGGATTTTTTTTGCGCCTTTATAAGGGGCAGGGTAGTCGGCGCCGCCCAGATCGGACTTGGGCGAGGTGAACTGACTCAGTGAAAAGCTTGAAGGAAAGAACGCGTCCTTTTCCGCCGGATCGGGTTGCGGCCTTTTGTCGGAAATATTTTGATCAGTCATAACGACCTCCATGAGTTGTTCGTTGCTGTTTCGAGCATGTCATGACGGGTAGCCTGGTGCAATGAGGGATTTCCGCAGTGCTGCGCTTGACGCGCATGGGCGCGGCCCAGTTTTTTACCCTGTTGCCATGCCTTTGCACATTTTGTTAGTCTGCAAAAACCTTCGGGTTTTCTATTTGAACTCTTTTGGAGGACTACAGGCTGCCATGAACAGTTTTTCAGATCAAAAAGATGTGCCCGCGCCCTGCCAGCTGGTAACCGGAGGCGCCGGATTCATCGGCTCGGCCTATGTGCTTGAGGCCCGCCGCGCCGGAATCCGCGTCATCAATCTCGACAAGCTCACCTATGCGGGCAATCCGGCCAATCTGTCTTCCCTGGCAGGCGACCCGGATCATATCCTGGTGCGCGGCGACATCGGCAATGAAGAACTGGTGGCTTTTCTGCTCCAGACGCACGCGCCGGACGCCGTGGTCAACTTTGCCGCTGAAAGCCATGTGGATCGCTCCATTGTGGACCCGGACGCCTTTGTGCGCACCAATGTGCTGGGCACGGCGTCCCTTCTGCGCGTGGTCAAGGACTGGTGGCGCAGCCTGCCCGCCCACAGGGCGGAGAAGTTTCGCTTTCTGCACGTGTCCACGGACGAGGTCTATGGCGCTCTGCAGCCTGGCGATCCGGCGTTTACCGAGGCCACGCCCTACAGTCCCAACAGCCCGTATTCCGCCTCCAAGGCGGCCAGCGACCATATGGCGCGCGCCTTTCACGAAACCTATGGCCTTCCGGTGCTGCTGACCAACTGCTCCAACAATTACGGGCCGCGCCAGTTCCCTGAAAAGCTTATTCCGCTGGTGATTCTCAACGCGCTTGAAGGCAAGCCCCTGCCCGTGTATGGCAAGGGAGCCAATATCCGCGACTGGCTGCATGTGGAAGACCACTGCGCCGCCATAGCCCGCGTGCTTGAATCGGGCGCGGTGGGCCGGTGCTACAATATCGGCGGCCACGCCGAGCGCACAAATCTTGAGGTGGTGCGCGCGGTCTGCGCCATTCTGGACGAACTGGTTCCTCTGGGCCAGGGCGGACATGCCGACCTCATAACCTTTGTGACGGACAGGCCGGGCCACGATTTTCGCTACGCCATCGACTGCTCCAGAATCGAAAAAGAACTGGGCTGGAAGCCGGTGCACGCATTCGAGAGCGGCCTGAAAGAAACGGTTGCGTGGTATCTTGCCAACAGGCCCTGGGTAGACCATGTGCGCAGTGGCGCGTACAGGGACTGGCTTGCCGTCAATTACGGGCAGCGCGCCGCCGCAACGGGAGGAACGCCATGAACCAGTGGAAAGGCATCATTCTGGCCGGGGGGTCTGGCTCGCGCCTCTATCCCCTGACCCTCAGCGTGAGCAAGCAGCTCATGCCCATTTACGACAAGCCCATGATTTACTATCCGCTGGCCACCCTGCTCATGGCGGGCATCCGCGACATCTGCCTCATCTCCACGCCAGAGCATCTTCACCTGTATCGGGCATTGCTGCATGACGGCTCACAGTGGGGCTGCTCCATACACTATGTTGAGCAGCCGCGCCCCGAAGGGCTGGCGCAGGCCTTCCTGCTGGCTGAAGACCACATTGCCGGGCACAATACCTGCCTTGTGCTTGGCGACAACGTCTTTTTCGGCCATGGCATGCCCGAACTCACCCATGAGGCCATGACGCGCGAGAACGGCGCCACCATTTTCGGCTATCATGTGCGCGATCCGCAGCGCTACGGCGTGGTGGAATTTGACGCAAACCGCCATGTGGTCAGCATTGAAGAAAAGCCTCTGACGCCCAAGTCCAATTTCGCGGTCACGGGACTTTATTTCTATGACAGCGACGTGGTGGACATTGCCCGTGCCGTGCGCCCGTCGGCGCGCGGCGAGCTGGAAATTACCGACGTCAACAATGCCTATCTAGCCCGTGGCGATTTGCATGTGGAGCTTGTGGGGCGCGGCATAGCCTGGCTGGATACGGGCACCCACGATTCGCTCATGGACGCGGGGGCCTTTGTGCAGGCGGTGGAAAACCGTCAGGGGCTCAAGGTGGCCTGCCTGGAAGAGATCGCCTGGCGCAATGGCTATATTTCCTCCGATGACGTGCGCGCTCTGGCGCGGCCCATGGCCAAGACGGGTTACGGGCAATATTTGCTGGATCTTGTAGATACGGGGATAGGACAGTGGAAGTAGTCGCAACGCCCATAGGGGGCGTCACGCTCATAAAGCCCAAGGTATGGGGCGATGCCCGCGGATATTTTGTGGAAACCTGGCAGCAGGAGCGGTACGCCGCTGCGGGCATTGACCTGCCCTTTGTGCAGGACAACCATTCCCGATCCGCCCATGGCATTTTGCGTGGCCTGCATTTTCAAAAAACACGGCCCCAGGGCAAGCTGGTGCATGTCTCCCTGGGCAGCGTCTTTGACGTTGTTGTGGACATCCGGCCGGGGTCGCCCAGCTTCGGGCAGTGGTACGGCGTTGAACTGACGCAGGACAACCAGTGGCAGTTGTGGGTGCCGCCGGGGCTGGCGCACGGTTTTGTGGTCACCAGCGAATACGCCCATTTTCACTATAAATGTACGGAATATTACTGCCCCCAGGACGAAGGCGCCATACGCTGGAATGACCCTGACCTCGGCGTGGTCTGGCCGGTGGAATGCCCCGTGCTGTCGGACAAGGACAAAATTGCGCCCTCGTGGCGGGAATTTCAGGCGGGACTAGCGGCAATATGACCGGCAACGGGCATTGGCAAACCCCAGTCTGACGCGCTTGCGGCAAACCAGAAGCTCCCCACCGAAACGGGGAGCTTCTTTTGCGTTTACAGTAGCTGCCATAAAAACGGAAATCCAGGGCAGAGTAACTTTTGAGATGTTGTGATGCCTGAAAGGCGCGGCCTCCAGAATCCCTGTCCAAAAGTAAAAAATACTTTGTACACTATCAAAATACAGGAGACAGTGCCGTCACGAGATGAATTTTCAGTTATATCAAGGAGAACAAGCCTTTATGCAGGGAGTGTACTCTGATGGTACCCGACAGGAATAAAAGGCGAAGTTCGACGCAGAAATAACTGGAAAGGCGTTCGTGACGGCACTGTCCAAGAGTTTTAGGGGGAGGGGGCGTGGGGGAGGAGACCCTTTTGCAAAAGGGTCCCTCCCCCACAGAGTCTTTCATACTGAAACTATTCTGGGGCCTACAGCATTTCCAAAAAGGCTTCGACGCGCACCTTGAGCTGTTCGGTGTCGGTTTCGGAGTAGTCGGTTTCCACCTGAAGGTAGGGCAGGCCCAGGTCATTCTGCACAAATTTTTTCAGGGTCCAGGCTTCCACGGCATAGGTCTGGCATCCCTGCCAGGTCAGATCCACCACGGCATCCACAGAAAAGTCGGACGCCATCTGGCGCAGGGCGTCGTAGCGGTTGGGGTTGGGCGACATGACGGCGCAGGGCACGTCAAGGTAGCGGCGGGCCATGACGGTCAGCGGGTCGCCGTCTTCTTCCATCATGACGCGGGTTTTTTTGTAGGCCGAGCAGTTGTCCAGGCAGACGACGCTGCCGCCGCATTCTTCAATGAGGCGCACCACCTTGTGCGAACCGAGGCCCACGGGAACGCCGGTCAGCAGAATGCGCGGGGCTTCGGGGCTGGTTGCGCCCTGACCCGCGTCGGCCAGACGGCCCATTTCTTCCGCCAGGTCTTCCAGCATGGCGATGCCCACTTCCTTGTCCGGAAAGAAGGATGTTTTGAAGGCGATCTCCACCAGTTCCACGCCGGTGACAGGCGAGGGTTTGCGCTGGGCCAGATCCATGACGGCCTTGAGCGCCAGGCGTTCGCGGTTCATGAGCCTGATGGCGTCGCGCAGCTTTGCATCACTGATCTTTACGTCGAATTCCTGTTCAAGACGGCGCACAAGGCCCTCAAACTGGTTGCGCCAGTAGTTCAGCGCGTCATTGTCCTGAATCTGCGGCAATTGCAGGAGTGCTATGGGCTTGTAGGGCGCTAGCAGTTCATACATTTTTTTCTTGCCGTCACAGGTGGTGTCGGCCACCACGATGTCGGCGGCGGCCAGATAGGGGCAGCTGTCCTTGAGGGCAAAGCCGAAGCTGCTCTTGATAAGGGGGCAGAGGGAGCGGGGCAGGATTTCTTCCGCCGCCGGGATGGAGTCGTTCTTGGTGCCGCAGAGAGAAACCGGAATGGCCCCGGCGGCCAGCGCGATTTCTGAAGGCGAGTACAGGCAGAACTGCCCGACGACCTTTTTGCCCTTTTCTTTGGCTTCCGTAAGGTTGAGCACGTTTTTTTCAAAAGCTGTGGTGATTTTGTCAAAACTGGCGCACTTCATGACTGCTCCTTTGTTTTGGCCTTGAGCGGCCGGAATATTCTTTAGGAAACGCTGATGTATTCCGTTGGGTGGCGTTGCTTCATTTTTTTTGAAACAGTCGAAAACGGAAGAGTCCACTCCTGTTTGAAAAAAGATCGCGCCTTGCCAAACGAAACAACTGCGCGTTTCCAAGAGGCCCTTTAATCAGTGTTTTTTACTTTTTCCGTTCAAGCCTTTGAGCTGCCAGCAGGGCCGCGCCCAATGCCCCCACCAGTTGCGGCTGCTCTGGCACCTGCACGGGCATGTCGAGTTCCTGGGCAAGAAAACCGCAAAAGGCCGGGCTGGTGGCCAGCCCCCCTGTGAACACGCACTGGCCGGTAAAGGCGATGCGGCGGGCAAGGCCCCGCATGCGTCTGGCTATGGACACAAAAACCCCGGCCGCCAGATCGGCGGGCGGGGTTCCCTGCGCCAGAAGACCCACAATTTCCGTTTCCGCAAAGACGGCGCACATGCTCGAAATGGGCACCGGCGTGCCGTTGGCGGCGGTTTGCCCCAGTTCGTCCAGGGGCATGCCCAAAATGCCTGCCAGCACCTGCAAAAAGCGCCCTGTGCCCGCGGCGCATTTGTCGTTCATGACAAAGTCGCGCACGCCGCCGTGCTCATCCAGGCTGATGGCCTTGCTGTCCTGCCCGCCGATGTCGAGCACAACGCCGGAGCCGGGGAAAAGCCACGAAGCCCCTTTGGCGTGACAGGTGATTTCAGTAACGGTTTTTTGCGCAAAGGGCAGGGCAATGCGGCCGTAGCCAGTGGCCACGACCTGCCCGAGGTCATGACGGCTTGCGCCTGCCTCACGACAGGCGGCGTCCAGAACCGCCTCGCCAGCTTCGCGCGTATTCCACCCCGTAGGCAGCAGGGCGCTGCCGGCCACGGTTCGGGCGGCAGCATCAAAAATCACGGCCTTGGCGGCCACAGAACCCACATCTATTCCGGCTGAAAGCATTATTTTTCTCCTGTGCGCAGCGCGCGTCCGTCGCAGTGAGCGCGCGCGGGCGCATCCGACTAGAGCATTTTCCAAGACGCTCGCTCCGGCGTTTAACCGCGCAGATAAACTGCGCTTACGCCTCCGCGGCGGGCGTCTGCTCCCGCATCCGCCAGAGCAATTTCAAGCGGCAGCCGTTAGGCGACGAAGAAGCCTTACGGATGGCGACAGCATCGCTAGAGAAATTGCTCTAAAGGCCAAAAAAAGCCCCGCTGATGGCGGGGTTGCGCTGTGAAGGAGAAGAACCGGCGGAATCTCTGAACCGCCTTCTGATAAAATACTCTGGCGCTGTTCAGAAATTCAGGCGGGACAACCTGCCCCACAGCGCCAAAACTCAGGTCATGCCGGAGCGCGTCAGGCTCCGGCCGTCACAGGACGCGCACGCCGCGCACTGGCCGCAAAGGGCCGAAGGCGTCAATGCAACCGCCCCCCGTGCGCGCGTCAGCACCTGTGTTTGCATATATTCTCCAGAGGCGTCAGAGCCGTTTTTCGCACCTGTCGCCGACGGCGTCAGCCTGTGCCCGTGAAAGCGGCGTGCCGTAATGGTTTGGCGCAATCGACCTGCCACAATCGACCTGCCACAATCGGCCTGCCACAAGCGATCTGGCCGATGGTTTGGCGCAATGGGCTTTGGCCTGTCCTTTTCCAATAGGCCAGACAGCCCCGATGGGCCGGGCCAGGCCGGGCAAACAGGGCCAGACCTCAGGCAACCACGCATGGGTATGCCTGTAAAAGCGCTCCTGATGCTCAACTATCCCCAAAAGAATCAGAACTGTCAATTGGCGCGCTTTGCGGCGCGGACGCGCAGCAGCACGGCTTGCCCGCGCTGACCTGGCCCGCAGGTGGAACTGAAGGGGTGGGCTTGGCCCGCGCCGCCCCCGGCGCGGCATCCAGCACCCGCCGTATGTCGTCCACAAGCTCGCCAACGGAAGCGAAATAGTCTTCAAGGGTGCCCAGCCACTGTTCGAGGCAGGAGCGCCCCCTGGCCGCAAGGGCGTACTGCCTGCGTGCCGGGCCGCTGCCTTGCAGATCCCAGGCGCAGTGCACGAGGCCCTCCTGCTCCATGCTCTTGAGCACGCGATAGATGCCCGCCGGGTCCGGCGGCTGCCCGTGAAACATGGCCATGCCAGCCAGGCGCTCAAGAATGCGGTAGCCGTGCAGACTTTCCTCGGCCAGCACCGTCAGGATGGCAGGGCGCACCAGCCTTACGAGGTTTTTGCCAGTACAGGCGCAGCCCTCGAAGGGGTTTTCGTCCTGAACAGGAAAATCCTGTGGGGCTGCCATGTCAGCGTCATCTTGCGCGACGGGATGGGGCAGGGGCTTGCGTTCGTTCATTGGATTCATGCGTATTCCGTGACGGTTGTCCCCCATGCGGGGCAGGCGCGCGCGGCAGCAACCCGCCGCCGGACGCCACGGGGAAAGCGCCGCTCCCGTGCATATTCTAGCCAGAGGCGCGGGCCTTGTCGAGCCTGCCCGGCGGGGGATTGCCTCGATTCCGCACGGGCATAAGTAAAGTGTGTTGCTCTGTTATTTGACTTGGTCTAGTAGTGGGGGGTACTCGAATACTACCGGTTCCAATGACAAGCGTGCGTCATATACGGGCAGGGCGCAGACAGTGCGCTGACAGGCCTGACAGTGCGCGGGCCAGGCCCGGAAAAGACCCGAAAAAGGCACGTAAGGACGCCCACAGGCGCGGATACGCGCGTACATGCGCGGGACATGCGCGGACATGCGCGAAAAAGGCGGTATCGCCGCCGGGAGGCATGCCATGCCAGAGGCTACGGCGAAGGAATTATCCGTCAGTGAAGAAGCACGTCTGTTGCTGGATACCACCGTCAGCGACAGGCGCATAGCCCATCTGCTTGAAAAGGCGGACGGCATGAGCCGCAGCCTGGCAGACAGCCGGGGTTTTGTCTGGGCGGCCATAGGCATTGACAGCACGCCCTGTGACATGGGTTGCACGTTTTGCAGTCAGGCCGCGCGCTGGGACGTTTACAAGACTGCCCCGCCCCTGACGGCAGAGACTATTGTGGAAAAGGCCGGGCAACTGGCCGACGGCGGGGCGGATTTTGTGGTTTTGCGCACGACGCAGCACTATCCCCTAGAGGTTTTGCAGCGCCTGGGCCGCCTGACGCGGGATCGCATCGGCAGCGATATCCATCTTGTCATCAATACGGGCGAAATGGGTTTTGAGGATGTGAGGGTGCTCAAGGATTCGGGCTTTACCATGTCCTACCATGTGGTCAGGCTGCGGGAGAGCGTGGACACGGGGCACAGCGTGGACATGCGCATGCGCACCATCGAGAATGTGCTCAAGGGCGGCCTTGAATTGCAATATCTCATCGAGCCGCTGGGGCCGGAACACAGCGCTGCCGAAATACTGATCGAGGCCCGTCGCGCCCGCGTGGTGGGCGCATCGGGCACGGGCGTCATGGCCCGCGTGCCCGTCATGGGCACGCCTCTGGCCCGTTACGGGCAGGTATCCGACGCCTATCTCAAGCGGGTGGCGGCCCTTGCCCGGCTGGAGTATCCCGACGGCGGGCGGCATCTCTGCGTGCACCCGCCCACCCCTGCGACCCTGCGCTGCGGGGCCAATACCATTATTGTGGAACAGGCCGCCAACCCCCGCGATACGTCTTCAAGCGCCAGCCCCTGGCGTGGGTTTGACCTGCCCGGCGCACGCGCGGTGCTGCGCGAGGCAGGGCTTGAGGTGCGCCAGGCCAGGGCCGAAGCGTGAAGCTTGCTAGGGCATGGGGCGTCCTGTTTATTTACTGCGGTTTGCGCGGCCAAGAAAGAATTATCGGCGGCGCAGGATAGTACAGAAGCACTTTGAAATGCTTCACATTTCAAAGTTTTCATTCAGCTGAAAACGCGATTTCCGGCTGAATCCACGCCACGTTGCGGCGCGCTGCACGTTCGTGCAGCCTTAGAGCATTTACACTTTTTCAAAGTTAAAATGCTCTAAAACACAGTAAAGGTTTTAGGGGGTGGGGGCGTGGGGGGAGGCGACCCTTTTGCAAAAGGGTCCCTCCCCCACACAGTCTTTCACCCTGAAATTATTCTGGATTGTATTATTTATACTGTCATTCTGGCGGTGCTGCCTGTCTGGCAATAACAAGCGCCCTCTGCGTGCGGCAGAGGGCGCTAATGTATTCCAGGGGGTCAGAGGCTTGAGGGCTTACTTGGCCTGCTGGTCGCCAGAAGCTGCGGGAGCCGCAGCCGGAGCTTCCGCCGGAGCCGCAGCGGGTGCGGGAACCTGCGGCGCGGCGCTGACGCCGTCGGCAGCTCTGGGAGCCGCATCAGGCTGCGCGGCTGGCGCTGCTTCCACTGCCGGGGCAGCGGGGTCGGCCCCGGAGGTTCCAGAAGCCGCGCCCTCACCCTTGACCTCATCCTTGCCTGGCGCGGGCGTGCTGGCGGCATCACCGTTCTTGCCGAACTTGCCATTTGTTTCTTCCATCACCTTGGCGTCGTAGTCCGAGGCTTCCGAAGCGGCCTTTTTAAGCGCCTCGTCAATGGGGGACGCCTGTTTGTCCGAATCCGGCTTGGCGCTTTCAGGAGCGGGGGCCTGCGGCGCGGCGGCGTCGGGGGAGCCCGCTTCGGGCGTTGCAGATTCGCCGGCAGGCGCGGCGGGGGCCGTCGCTTCAGGGGCCGTATTTTCCGGGGTTGCGCCTTCCGGGGCCGGGGTTTCGCTGGCGGGAGCTTCAGGCGCGGGCGCGGGGCTCAATATTTCTTCAAGATGGCTCAGTTTGGCCTGGGGAACGGCCTTGAGCTGCGGGCCAAGCAGCAGGGAGCCGGGCTGGGCCAGCAGGATGACGATGACCGTGCAGATGAGCAGCGCGCCGCCCATGCCGCCATGCGCGCCCTTGCGCACCATGCGGGCCAGAAGCACGGCGGCCGCGATGCATATGACGCCGATAATGGGCAGGGCCTTGAGGCCGAGGACTATTGCGCGCTGGTCTGCGGTGAGGGTGAACTTGAAGAAGCCGCCCATCCAGTCCAGTGTGGGGCCGAAGCCCGCCGCCGTCAGGGCCATGCCCGCGTGCAGCAGGCAGAGCGCGGCGAAGATGAAGAACAGGCGGCCGCCCAGGCCCGTGAGGCGCAGCAACGCCTTGCCCAGCAAGGGGGCCGCGAGGCATATGACGGTGAGCGCGGCGCTGACAGGATCATAGGCCGTGAGGCTCAGCACAGCGGCCACGGTGACGCTTATCCACATAAAGGCGATTCCGGCCCTGTCCTTGCGCGAGGCCGCAAGGTCGCCGGGGGCGGTGCGCAGCACGCGCACCCAGGAAACGCAGGCAACAATGGCAAGCCAGGGCAGCAGGCCTGCGGCGGCTATGAGCAGGGGCAGCCACCATTTGGCGCTGGGCCAGGGCCAGAGCATGAGGCGTTCGCCCAAAAATTTCAGATACCCGTCGGGCTGCTGCCAGAGCATGACGCCGCCAAGCCAGCAGGCCACCATAAGCAGCAGGAGCACAAAGCCGGTCACGCCGTCCAGTCCCTGCGCCCGGCGGAAAGAGCCACGCCAGCCCAGGAAGAAGATACTGGCCACCAGGGGCAGCATGATGTGGAAGAGCCCCCCCGTGAGTCCGGCCAGCGCCGCCAGCACAAAGCCAGCAGGCAGGATTATCCAGGCCTGGGGTTTTTGCCAGCCGTGGCAGAGCAGAGCCAGGGCAAAGAGGGTAAGGGCGGCGGCAAGGCTTTCCGGCCCGGTAAAATGGGCCAGAGGCACAAAGAGCGGGGCGGCCAGAAGAATCATGCCTCCTGCCAGCGCCTCCTGCGCGTTCAGGCCAGCCACGCGGGACAGCGTCCACGCGCCCAAAAGGCAGAGCAGCGCGCCCGCAAGGCCCGCAAGGGGGAAGAGCAGGGGGCCAAAGCCCGGGCCAGCCATGGCCATGAGGCTCTGCATGCCCGCGAGGTACCAGTGGTACACCGGCCAGTGGGCAAGGCCAGGAGCGGCCGGGGCCAGCCACAGCCCGGTCTGGCTGGTCTGGTTGAACACAAGGATGCTTTCGGCTTCGCGCGGGCAGTACAGGGCATTGCCCATAAAGGCGGGCCATGCCTGCGCCAGTAGTATCAGAAGCAGAAAAAACGGGCCGACGCGGCTGGCGGCTTCAAAAATCTTTTGCGCGGCATTGGGCTTTACCGTGGCGTCCGGGGCCGCGCTGGCGGCAGCCGTGGCGGCGCTTTGCCCGTCAGCGGTTTTGCCCGCCCTTGCCCGCCATGAGGAGAGCATGCCCCGGCCTTTGGGCTTGCCGTCGTCCATGTCGCCATCCTGGCTGGCCGCGTTCTTGGCGTAGTCCTGCTGGACAGAACCGGACGCGGGGCCGAACGAGGGGCCGGACGAAGGGCTGTACGCATGGCCGTGCACAGAGCCAGCGCTGTAGGTATCCTGCGGAGCTTGCGGCGGGGAGGAGGCGTCCTGCCGGTTGGCGGCTGCCCGGTCGAAAGACAGGGGGCCTGTCCCCTGCGCGTCGCCAGCCGCGTTGGCCTGAGCGTCCGTGGCGGGCCCGCTGGAAGGGGCATGGGCCGCATTGTCCACGCGGCTGTGCTGGTCGTCTTCAGGCGTGGTGGGGTTCTGGGTCATGGATTCGCTCCTTCAGAAGTTGCCGCCTGTCCCACGAGCAGCACATGCCGGGACTGGCGGGCGTCAAGGTCAAGTTCCACAGTATGCCCTTGCACGGGCAGGTTCTGGCCGTTCAGGATATTTCTCGCGCCGCGCACAGGGGCTGGCAGGGTGCAGGCAAGGCGCTGGCTTTTGCTGGAAAAATTGGCGGCCAGCAGCCAGTAGCCGCCGCCGGGCAGGGCGCTCAGCACGCCCACGCAGCCTGCGGGGCCGGAAAAAATGGCCACCACGCGCCCAGAGGCCAGCCCGGCATCGCGGCGGGCGCGCAAAAGCGCGGCCAGTTCATGAACAAAACTCTGTTTGTCCGCCCACTGCCTGTCCAGAGCGCCAAAAGCCAGGGGCGCTGGCGGCACGGACCCCACAAGGCCCATGCGCTCTTCCCACAGGGGCACGTTGCCCATGCTGGCCGGCAGGCCTGCCGGGGGCTGCGGCAGGTTGAGCGCGCCTGTCATGTCCTGCGGGCTCATAAAGGCCAGCCCCGGAAGCCCGATGCGGAAAGAAAGCAGCAGCAATACCGTTTGCCGCATGGCCGCAGTTTGGGCGGGTTTGGCGGCGGTTGTGGCGTCCAGGCCAAGGGCCAGGGCCGCAAGGCCAGCCTGCGTGGTCCACAGCGTGGTGTCTTCGGGCGAGGCCTTGGCCAGCTGCTGCGCCCGGCGCACCATGTCCCTGCCCTGCGGAAGATCCAGCAGGGGCCGCCAGTCCACGCGCTGCACGTCCTTTTGCCCGCGCGCCAGGCGGCTGTGATCCACGCCCTGCTCCAGCGAGGCGCGCAAAAGCCGGGTCAGGGGGGCGGCGTCGCCGCTCAACAGGGCGTAAGCCGCAGCGGGTTCGGTAATGACGTCGCGGGTAAAATCCACGGCCGTGTCCAGCACCGCTTTGGTCAGGGAGGGCGGCAGGACGTCGTCCTGCATGGCCCAGCCGCCGTAGCGGTGTATCTCGCGCGAAAGGGCGTCCAGCGCTTCCAGCCCCGGCGTCAGTTCCGCCAGACTGGAGGCATCGGCCTGACGGCTGGCAGACGGGCCTTTGGTTTTGCTTACGGAGGGCTTCATGGCCTGGCCCATTTCCTGGCCAGGCGTCGCGCTTGCCTGTGCGGCGGGCACGTCCAGCCCCATGAGCGCTTCCAGGCGCAAGCCTGCAAGGGTGTGCTGCTGCAAGCCGGTATGGCGGATGACCGCTGCCGAAAATATGCGCCGGGCTTGCCCCGAAGGGTCCTGCCACAGCAAGACGGGGCGCAGCGCGTTCCCGCTGTAGCGGTACACCCAGCGCCGGATCTGCCCGTCCGCGCCGCGCACCTCCCCAGTGACGGCCCAGCCGCCGGGCGTTGCCCAGGGCAAGGTGTCGCGGCTGAGGTCCGCAGGCAGAAGTCCCCGCTGCACAAGGGTCTGCACGGCCTGCGGGCGCAGGGGCAGGCAGTCCCATTCGTCACCGGTGACAGGCAGGGCGTCCCAATCTTTTTGCGGCACGGCCATCATGGCATAGAGGCCGTCAAAACGCGAGGCGCGGCGCGCCTGCAGGATAAAGTCCGGCCCAAGGCCCGTGGCGGCCGGGGGCAGTTCGCCGCCCATCTGGATGTCCTGTTTTTCCAGACGGGACGCGGTGTTCTCAAAATCTTCCTCTGTTCCCACGGCCGGGTCCAGACGCAGGGCCGTCACATTGACGCCGCCGGGCGTGGACATTTTCTGGCTGCCCCAGATGTCGCCCTTTTCGCCCGTGGGCGCGGCAAAAAGGCCGTTCAGGCCAGCCTGACCAAGAAATTCCGGCAGCCCGGACAGGCCGAGGGCCTTCCAGAAGGGCTGACCCGCCGTGACCGTATGCGGATTCACGTCCAGCCATGTAGGCGCGGCGGAGAGCAGCAGGGGAACCCGGCGGGCGGCGGCGCTGTTGCGCCAGATGCGTTCCGTGCCGGAAACCTGGGCGGTCAGCTCCTGGGTGGAGCCGAGCATGGACTGGCGCTCAAGCCATTGCAGATAGCCGGGATCAGCGCGCGGCAGAACGCCGTTTGAGGCGGAAACCGCCTGAGCCGCGCCGGACGCGCGCCGTGCAGCGCCCTCCTGCCGTGGCGTACAGGCGCAAAGCAGCAGGGCCAGCACGCAAAAAAAGAGCGCCAGCAAGCGCAGCGGCAACACGGAAGCCGCAAGAAAAGGGCGGCGTTGCGCCGCGCACGACATGGGCCGCTTCTGCCCCGAGATCAGGACCGGGCCTCTTCCTCTGCCTTGGCCGTATTCCACAGTTCGTCCTTTTCATCGAGGCTCAGGGCCGTAAAGTCCTGTCCCTGCTGGCGGGCCAGTTCTTCCATGCGGGCAAAACGCTTCAGAAAGCGGCGCGTGGCAAGGTCCAGGGCCTCGCTGGCCTTGATGCCCTTGCGGCGTCCCAGTTCGGTAATGCTGAAAAGCAGGTCGCCCAGTTCGTGCTTTTGCGCCTCGGCATCGTTGCTGGCGGACGCGTCCAGCCACTCCAGCCATTCGGCTTCAACCTGCTGCTCCACTTCTTCGTCCTCGGGCCAGGTAAACCCGACGCGGGCAGCCTTGGAGTGGATGCGATAGGCCTTGAGCAGGGGGGGCAGGCTTTCCGGCAGGCTGTCATAGAGCCCCTTGGGCTTGCCCTCTTCGTCGGCATGCTCGGCCCTTTTGATTTTTTCCCAGGCTTTGAGCTGCTCGTCCAGGCTGTCAAAAACCGTGTCGCCAAAAACGTGCGGATGGCGGCGGATCATCTTGGCCTTGTTGTTGTTGAGGGCGTCGGCAAAGCTGAACTGCCCTTCCTTTTCATACAGGCGGGCCACAAAAAGCAGCAGAAAGGCCACATCGCCCAGCTCTTCGCGGATGTCGGCCACATTGCCGGAGCGTATGGCGCTGACCAGCTCGTGGCTTTCCTCAATGACGTAGTCGGCCAGGGACTGGGCGGTCTGCTCCTTGTCCCAGGGACAGCCCTCGGGGCTGGTGAGTTTGTCAATGACGGCCTGCAATTCTTCAACTGCGCTCTTTTCCATAGAGTCTACGCTTCCTTGCCTGTTACGGATGCAGTGTTACGGAAATGCTGATGTTTTTCGTTTGGCGGCCTTGCTTCATTTTTTGGGAACAGTCGAGGACGGAAGAGTCCACTCCTGTTTCAAAAAAAGATCGCGCCTTGCCAAACAAAATACCTGCGCGTTTCCAGGAGGTTCTTTAATCAGTGCTTCCTTAAAGCCCAAGACGCGATACGAGGTCGGGCGGCAGCCAGCCCCGAACCTGCGCCGAGAGGGCGACAAAATAGGGCGGCACGCGGCTGTGCTGCATAAAGGCCGCCTGTGAGAAATATTTTTGCAGCACAAGCATGCACAAAGACCACAGCAACGCGCCCTTGGCAAAGCCCAGCGCTGCCCCGGCCAGCCTGTCGGCCCAACTGACAAAAGAAAGGGAAAGAATTTTTTGCAGCAGGCGGGCCAGCAGGGCCACGGATATGAGCACGCCCAAAAATACCAGAACATAGGCCGCAATGGTGCGCCACCCCGGATCAGAAATGAGGCTCAGGTGGGGCGAAAGCAGATGGTGATAGGTGTGGGCAGCCCAAAAACCGCCCAACAGCGACACAATGCCCGCCACTTCGCCAACAAAGCCGTTAAGATAACCGCGTCCGGCAAAGAACGCCAGCGTCAGAACAACAATGAGGTCAAAAATATCCTGGCCCATGGTTTCTCCCTGAACGTGCCCCTTGCGTGTGCCTTTGGCGTCGCGCTGGCGCGCGTGCGCCAGCGGGCAGCGCCAGACACCATAGCAAAAGCGTGGGCGCGGCACAATGCGTCAGAGAGGGGGCCTGCGCCCGCGCAAAGGGCATCGACCCATGGTGGTTTTGACATGATCCGTGCAGTGATTACAGTGGGCAGACATGGCGGCGAGAACGGCAGCCATTCTGGCCAGTTAAAAGCCAGTTTACAGTCAGTGTAAAACCAGTTCACGGCTCGTTTAAGCCCCAGTTAAAGCCAGTTTTATACGCAAGCCCCGTTCGCATGGCGCAATGGGGGGAGGGGACATGACAGTACAGCAGGACAGGGGCCCGGTTGCCGGGGTCGTGCTCGCGGGCGGGCTCTCCCGCCGTATGGGCAGGGACAAGGCCCTGGAGCGTCTGGCTGGCCCGCCGCCCGTTGGGGCCGCAGAGGATATGACGGGCGGCCATGACGGCAGCATGCTGAGCCGTATTCACTCTCTGGTGCGTTCCCTGGTGCCCGTATGTTTTGTTTCCTGCCGTGAAGACACGCCACGGCAGGGGTATGACTGCGTTTTCGACGCCGTGCAGGGTGCAGGCCCCACGGCAGGGCTGCAAGCGGCCTTGCGACGGGCCGAAAGTATGGGCTATACAGCCGTGCTGGCGCTTTCCTGCGATCTGCCCTTTATGGACGCCCCCACCTTGCGCCAGTTGCTCGCGGCCAGAACTGCGGCCCCGGCCACGTGCCTTGTCACGGCATACCGCGAACGGCATACCGGGCGCGTTGAATCCCTCGTCGCCGTGTATGAGGTGGGGGCCCTGCCGTATTTTGATGGCGCTCTCGTTCAGGGGCAGCGCAGGCTTTCCAGTGTTATTCCTCAGGAATTACAGTGTCTTTTGGATTACGGTCCTGAAGAGGCCGGACCCTTTTTCAACTGCAACAGCCCCGAAGACCTGGCCCAGGCCCGGGCCAGACTGTCATAGAAAATCACGATTTTTTTAAAACCGTGATTTATTAATAATACCTTTATGTTATCAGGATATGCCGTTCTGTGACGAACGCACGCCTTTGGCGGAAGGCCCCGTCATCCGTTCACAAGAAGCTGCCCGGCCATGTCGAGGCAGCGCGGCGGGCGGGTAGCAATAAAGAGCGACTTGGCTTACACAAATCCTGAGCATAGTCCCCCATCTGTCTGCATATGGCAGCATTTTTTGGAGAAGCGCATGAACATCGGCTCCTATACTTTTGACGAATTTCGCCGTCTGGCGGAGAATTTTCACGGTTACGCCGCTCCTGGCCTGCTTGTGGGCGGGTACATGGTTGAGCTGGCCAAGAGGCATCTGCCCGAGGGCACGCTTTTCGAAGCAGTGGTGGAGTCCGGCAAATGCCTGCCCGACGCGGTGCAACTGCTGACCCTGTGCAGCATAGGCAACGGCTGGATGAAGATACACAATCTGGGCCGCTACGCCGTGTCGCTTTTTGACAAGCATACGGGCGAAGGCGTGCGCGTGAGCGTTGACCCGGTGAAAATGGCCGCGTATCCCGAAATCGAAGGGTGGTTTTTAAAGAAAAAAGCCAAGAAAGATCAGGATGTTCCCCGTCTTGAGGCCGAAATAGAACAGGCTGGCGACACCATTTGCAAGATTGAGCCGATTATGGTGAAGCGCCGCTTCATCGGGCACAAGCATATGTCGCGCATTGTCTGCTGTCCTGTGTGCGGCGAGGCCTATCCCGCTGAGGACGGCCCCGTGTGCCGGGGCTGTCAGGGCGAAGCGCCGTACGTGGTCGCCCGGCGCGAAATCAAGGCTGCAGAACGCCACGAGGCCGCCACTGGCGTGCGCGTGGTGCCTGTGCAGGAAGCCGTGGGTCAGACCCTGGTTCACGATATGACCCGCATAGACCCTGGCCAGTTCAAGGGGCCGGAATTCAAGGCCGGACAGCGCATCAGCGTGGGCGATATCTGCCGCCTGCAACAGATGGGGCGTTTTCATGTGGCGGTGACGGACGCCCCCGCCGGGGAAGGGGCGGCTCCTTCCTTTGCCTCTGGCGAGGACAATCTTGTCCACGAAAATGAGGCGGCCGAGATTTTCGCCCGCCGCATGGCGGGCGAGGGTGTGGCTTATTCCCTGCCGCCGCGCGAAGGCAAGGTGGAATTTACCGCAGCCAGGGACGGCCTTTTCAGCGTGGATGTGGAACGCATGCGTCAGTTCAACCTTGTGCCCGAAATAATGGTGGCTTCGCGGCAGGACGCCACCCTGGTCAAGCAGAACGGCCCCCTGGCGGGCACGCGGGCCATTCCGCTTTTCATCTCCCGCGAGCGGCTCTCACAGGCGCTTGAGGTTCTGGAAGGCGGACCGCTCTTCAGCGTGCTGCCCCTGCGCAAGGCGCGTGTGGGCATTCTGGTCACAGGCACGGAAGTTTTTCAGGGCATCATCGAGGACAAGTTTATTCCCGTTATTACGGCCAAGGTCACCATGCTTGGGTGCAGCGTGGTCAAGACGGATATCGTTCCCGACGACAGAGAAATGATGGTCAGGGCCGTGGCTGGAATGCGCGAGGCCGGGGCTGACCTGCTGATCACCACAGGCGGCCTTTCCGTTGATCCTGACGATGTGACGCGGCATGCCATGATGGATGCCGGCCTGACCGACGTGCTGCACGGCGTGCCCGTGCTGCCGGGCACCATGAGCCTTATGGGGCGCATCCCCGGCCCCGACGGCGACATGCAGGTGCTCGGCGTGCCCGCCTGCGCGCTGTACTTCAAAACGACGTTTCTGGATCTGGTGTTGCCGCGTCTTTTGTCCAACCGCGGGATCACCCGCGCCGAACTCGCGCGTATGGGCGACGGGGGCTATTGCCTCTCCTGCCATACCTGCACCTGGCCAAAATGCTGGTTTGGCAAGTAGACGGGGAGCGCATGCAGGCTGAGGCCCCGGCCTATGTTTTTTCTTCTGCTTTGCTGCAGTAGCAAGGCGGAACAGTATTCAGAGTAAAAAGTGCAACATAAAGGCTGCCAGCAGAACAGTGCTGGCAGCCTTTATGTTGCACTTTTATTATCTGGGAAACTTCATTGCAGAGTGTTGCTATGTTGAAATGCTTTGGCGGATGCGGGAGCAGACACCCGCCGCAGAGGCGTAAGCGCAGTTTATCTGCGCGGTTAAACGCCGGAGTGGGCGTCTGGGAAGCATTGCTTCAGGCGTTGTGACGCAGGAAAGTACGCCTGAAGACAGTAATTGGTTACACGACATATAAGTGGAAGAATCGCTGTCGCTATCCGTAGCGGTGCTGTCCTGCCCCGTAAGGCGGTTCCCGCCAACGGTTCAGGCAAGCCCGCAGGAGCGGGCAACGGCTACCGCGAGAGTGGATATTCTCAAAGCGAAAATGCTCTAGGTGTAGAGTGTCAACACGTTGTTCCCCCCTAGCTTCGAAGCTGGAGGGGCTATTGAAAGCGGGCCTCCCCACCCACAAAGCATTTCAAAGTGGCGTTACGGCCAGGGCAGATTACCATAGAAATATTTCACATTTCAAAGGTAATCTGCTCTAGTCCACAGGCAGACGGCCGTCAGTAACCTACAAGCCGTTTTGCGCAGGCTTGCTCCCTTGACGGCCAGTGAAACAAGCTCTACACCCGCCGTAACTTCGCGTTACGCTCCAGCCTCCGCAACGGTCACCGCCGAGGGCAAGGCTGTCTGCACATTGAGGGAATTATGGATTTGAGCAGTCTTGTCTATGTGGCAATCAGTGAGACCGGCAAGCCCACGGTCTTGAAACAGGTTGCGTTCAGAGCCGCTGGCATGTAGCAGGTAGTCAGGCTGCGCGCAGGTATTTTCGACGTGATACGACCGGAGAAAAAAATGAATCGACCTGGCATTCCTTTATTGGCGCTGATTGTGCCTTGTTATAATGAAGAAGAGATTTTGCCCAAAACTATGGACGCGCTCTCGAGCGTGCTCACAGAGTGCAAGGCCAAGGGGCTCATCCAGGATGAAAGCTATGTCCTGTATGTAAATGACGGCAGCGCGGACGGCACCTGGCGCTTGCTTGAAGAACGCCATGCCGCCGATCCCTTTTGCAGGGCCATCAGCTTTGCGGGCAATGCCGGTCACCAGAACGCCGTATGGGCGGGTATGATCACCGCGCGGGACTGGGGCGTTGATTGCATCATAAGCCTTGATGCGGACCTGCAGGACGACATTGCCGCCATTCCCAGGATGCTGGAGCAGTATGCCAATGGCAGCGATATCGTTTACGGCGTGCGTTGCGACCGCAGTACCGATACCGCCTTCAAGCGACGTACCGCGCGGATGTTCTATGGTTTCATGCGCTGGCTGAAAGTTCCCCTCATTCCCGACCATGCCGACTATCGGCTTGTGAGTCGCCCTGTGCTTGAGATTCTTGACAATATCCGTGAGCAGGGGCTGTTTTTGCGTGGGCTGTTTCCCTCTCTGGGCTTCAGTCACAGCGAGGTGCACTATGAGCGCCGCGAGCGCACAGCGGGTGAAAGCAAGTATCCTTTCTGGAAGATGGTTTCTTTCGCCTGGAAAGGGATCACCTCATGCAGCGCGGCCCCGTTGCGCCTTGCTGGATTTATGAGTTTTATCCTGATGATTGCCGCTCTGGCCTACACGTGCGTTTCGCTTTTCAAGTATGCCATGGGCGAAACAATCCAGGGCTGGACGTCCATGATTATCGTGGTGCTGCTGCTTGGGTCTGTACAGTTGTTTTGCCTTGCGCTCATGGGTGAATATATCGCAAAAATGTTCGCTGAGGTGAAAAACAGGCCCCGCTATATAGTGGAAAAAAAATTATGGGCAGGGCCGTCCACCAGGACATCCTTGCCAAAAGGCGACGGCCCGGGGCAGGACGCCTAGGGGCTGTTTCTTGAGCAGTTAACCAATGAAATGAGTTGCCTGCTCTGCGCGTTTCCAAGAGGTTCGTCAATCAGTGTTTCCTTAAATGCCCTGGCCGCGCCATCGGTTCCGGCGCGTGTCCGCGCAAAGAACCGCCAGCGCGTCTTGACGAGCCTGCGCGAAAATGTGGACGCCGGGCGGCGCCGTGAAAAGGCGCGCCAGTCGGCTCCCGAGCGCTTTTGGCCCTGACAGCTTTATATCTTGGGCAAGCTACCCTTTTTCTCAGGCAAACGATCAGATCGGGCGGCCTCTGTATTGTAATTTTTTACTGATGCGTATAGGTTGGCGAATTCAATACATTCGGGGCTCGGCGACGGGTTTTTTCCGCCTTGGTGGGGTTGATTACTACGGGTTCTCAGGATCGTATGTTTAAATTTTTGATCTCTCGAAACTTTTTATATTTTATAGCTTTTGGGGGCACAGCCGCTCTGGTGAACCTCATCTGCGGCTATTTCTTGTACAATGCTGAACTTTTTCCATACATAGTTTCTGTTTTTATTGCAGCCAGTGCGGGCCTGCTTGTAAACTTTTTCCTGAATTACAAGCTGAATTTCAAGTATAAAGGCCGCAAGCTTTCACAGCAGTTTGGCACATTTCTGGTTGTTGCTACCATAGGCACGGTGCTGACGGCCATTGTCGCCCATTTTTCCATGCAATTGCTTCTTTTTTTTGAAATTGAAGACGTTGCCCTGGCTGGTTTTGCCGTTTCTTCACAGTTTGTTGCACACGTCTTTTCTGTGGGCGTTATCACTGTTTATTCCTTTATCGCGCACAAATATTTTTCCTTCAATGTTGGTATACGCAGTCAGGTGCGCAGGACCATCGCAAATATCAAGAGTGGTACATAAAAGCACCATTATTAGTGCTGCTGGTCCGGCCGGGCTGACCCGGAGCTTGAAGACAGGGCTATGCTCCTGCGCGATGGGGTTTCAAGAATCGATTTCGTCAAACATTTTTTCCACTACCCGCGCAGCCTCAACTTGGCGATTTTTTTTTACTATGGACCTGTGCGCACCATGCGGGCCGGATTTTTCTGCCTGTGGTTCCGTGTGGCCAGGGGCCAGAGCATTTTGCCCTGAGCATGATATCTGGAAGATCCATGCAGAAAATGAATATCATGAAGAAAAACAGGAAAAGCAGGTGTTCCTGATGGCGCTGACGGGTCTGCGGTACAAGGGCAGAGGCAGGGCAGGCCGCCTGGCCTGCGGTAAGGACTTCAAAAAACACCCCCGTGGCTTATGCCCCTGGGTGGCCTGCCATTTCTAGTATGAGCGCCAAACCAGCAGCCAGGGACGCGTCACGCGCCAACCTTATGGACAGGCCGTCAGTCTCTCTTCTTTGTGTTTTTCTTTTTTGCGTCAGTCTGCTCATTCTGGGGTATTCCGTACTCTATCGCCCTCTGAATCGTGACGAATATGAGCACCTGTATTCTTCATACCTCATGGTGCAGGGGCAACTTCCCTATAGGGATTTCTTTCAGCACCACCACTTCTTATCCTGGCTTTTGCTTGCTCCAGTAGTAAAAATTTTTTCAGATACGCCATATCTTCTTTATATAGCACGTTGCCTGTCGCTTTGTGCGATTCTTGCAACCGCATTTTATACGTACAAAATATCTGTGCTGAAAGGAGGGGACAAAAGGAGCGTTTTTCTTTTTGTCACCGTATTGTTAAGCATAGACATCATTGTTTGGTCAGGCATTTTGGTGCGGCCCGACATGTTTATGGTTGCCGCTTTTTTTGCGGGTTTGTATTACTATATCATTTATTTAAAATATAAGAACATATTCCCGCTAGTTCTTTCTTTTCTCCTTTTTTTTGCTTCATTTCTGTTTCTCCAAAAAGCGATTTTTCTGCTCTTTGGTTTTGGCATTTGTGCCATCTACCATCTGTACAAGAAGGAGCTACGTCTTCGGGATTTTCTGACAGCACTGGCGCTCCCGCTTTTTCTGCTCGCCTATCTGCTGTACTTCATGCTGAAGGAGCATGTGCTCATTGACTACGTAGAGCTGAACTGGCTTTTCAATTTTATGATTCCTTTTGAGTATGGCAAGATCCTCGTGAAGCCGCCTCTGCTTTTTTGTAGCATTGCTCTTATTATGGCGGAAACAGGCATAATAAAAAGGGCTAAATTTCAGTTTACGTCAGTTATATTTTTGGTTTTTTGCGTTTTTTTCGCTATTTTGCCCACTCCGTATTGGCAGTACTACATACCTCTTTTTCCTTTCATTATCATGACGCTCTCAAGCAGTTTCAGCATAGTGCAGGATCGCAAGAACAAGAATGCAATTGTTGTCCTGCTTCTGCTTCTTGTCATATTCAATGCTGGGCTAAATATTTACAAATTCGTATGGGTTAAAACGAATACGTGCGTCAAACGGGAATATGACATCGTGTTGCGTGTTACCGGTGAGAATGAGGAGATTTTGGGAAGCCATGAAATTTGCCCTGTCCGCAGGGACGCTCTCGGGTACTACGGGCATATCCTGGAGTTGTGCCAACTGGAGAATGCGCATTTTTCCCGAGGCAAGGAGCTTTATGATATCCCCGAGTTGATCATGACGAAAGCTCCAAAGGTGCTCTGGTCTGGTCTTGTGGAGGAATACTTTGATGACAATGGGTTCAAGACGTATATAGAGCAAAACTATGTCAAGATTTGCCGCTTGTATGTAGCCAGAAGCATCCCGCCAGAGAAATATCAAAATGACCGGGCGCGCTGACCTTGATGCCTGCGGCGTGGTTCTTTTGGGTTTGCGGGGGGAGATTTTGCAAACGGTTTGAGATGAAATTCACAACGAGCTTCAAATCCTTCAATACGTAACTACACAGCCATGTGCGCTGATTTTGACAGGCCGCCCGGTATCCGGGCGGCCTGTCTGCATGATCGCCGCGCGTTTTTTTTTGGTTGGCGCAAAAAAAATCAGGCAATGGCAAAAATAAAATCGTCAAGCAAAAATATAATTATTCAGCGCAGATGACGGCGCAAGGAACGCAAGGATTTTCAGGAAAACCCAAAACATTAAATGCTACACAATCAGTATACATCTGTAATGGTATGACATTTTACCATGTGGGGAAAAATATCACAAAGTACTGAGAATCCAATATAAAAAAACGTACGTCCTTGCGACATCACGATTTTTATAATATGGTGACTTCGATTCTTATTGTCGTAAGAGGGCGTCCGCATAGAGGTCGCCACAGCGATTTTTGCGCGCCCGCCTGCCTCGGCCCCGCGCATGTGATAGGCTCAAACAAGGAGAGGTCTTATGAAAAGCACCCGACGGAGTTTTCTCAAAGGTGTCGGTGCAGGGGTATTATGCCTGACACTGGGGAACCTGGGCTTCGATCTGGGCGAAGCTCAGGCTTACGCCGTTAAACTCAAAATTGAAGGGGCTCGCGAAGTATCGAGCATTTGCCCCTTTTGTTCCGTTCAGTGTCAGATCATCGCCTATGTGAAAGACGGCAAGCTCGTCTCCACCGAGGGTGACCCTGATTTTCCCATCACTGAAGGCGCACTCTGTGCCAAGGGCGCGGCCCTCTATTCGATGTACACAAGCGATCATCGTCTGAAAAAGCCCCTGTACCGCGCGCCTCACAGCGATAAGTGGGAAGAGAAGGACTGGGACTGGACCCTTGAGCAGATCGCGCGGCGCGTAAAAGACGCCCGCGACAAGGACATGATCCTCAAAAACGAAAAAGGCCAGACGGTCAACCGCCTGGAAACCATATTCTGGATGGGAACCTCGCACGCCTCCAACGAGGAATGCGCCGTTATCCATCAAGCCTTGCGCGGCCTGGGTGTTGTCCATATGGACCACCAGGCGCGGGTCTGACACAGCCCCACTGTTGCGGCTCTGGCAGAGTCGTTCGGACGCGGTGCAATGACCAACCACTGGATCGACATCAAGAATGCCGATGCGGTGCTTATTATCGGCAGTAATGCCGCTGAACATCATCCCGTGGCTTTCAAATGGATCATGAAAGCCAAGGACAACGGGGCCGTGCTCATGCACGTTGACCCCAAATTCTCGCGCACATCCGCCAGGTGTGATTTCCACGTGCCCCTTCGTTCCGGCACGGACATCCCCTTCCTTGGCGGCATGGTCAACTATATCCTTGAAAACGGCTGTTATCACAAGGATTACGTTAACAACTACACTGACGCGGCCTTTGTGGTGGGCGACGGCTACGCCTTTGAAGACGGACTCTTCAGCGGCTTCGACGCCGAGGCCCGCAAGTACGACAAAAAACTGTGGGCCAAGGCCGCAGGGCCTGACGGCGCGCCTGTCATCGACCCCACGCACAAGAACCCGCGTTGCGTCATCAACCTGATGAAAGACCACTATTCCCGCTACACTCTCAAGAATGTCTCCGACATTACGGGCGTGTCGCAGGAAAACCTGCTCAAGGTCTACAAGAACTTCTGCGCCACCGGCAGCCCTGACAAGGCAGGCACCATTTTGTACGCCCTGGGCTGGACTCAGCATACCGTGGGCGTGCAGAACATCCGCCTTTCCACCCTTGTGCAGCTTCTGCTGGGCAACATCGGCGTCGCTGGCGGCGGCATCAACGCCCTGCGCGGCGAACCCAATGTGCAGGGTTCAACGGACCATGCCCTGCTGTACAACAACATCCCCGGTTATCACGGCACCCCGCAGGCTCCGTGGCAGACCCTGGCCGACTACAACAAGGCCAATACGCCGGTCACCACCCTGCCCAACAGCGCCAACTGGTGGGGCAACAGGCCCAAGTACGTGGCAAGTCTGCTCAAGGGCTGGTTCGGCGACGCCGCCACGCCAGAGAACGACTTCTGCTACAGCCTTTTGCCCAAGCTGGAGCCGGGCGAAGACTATTCGTACATGTATATGATGGACAGGATATATAACAACAAGATCAAGGGCGGCTTCATCATGGGCGTGAACCCCATGAACAGCTTCCCCAACACCAACAAGATGCGCACAGCCCTGGACAATCTGGACTGGCTCGTCTGCTCTGAAATCCACAACTCCGAAACCACGGATAACTGGAAGCGCCCCGGGGTTGACCCCAAAACCAAGAAGACGGAAGTCTTTTTGCTGCCGTCGGCCCACCGCATTGAAAAGGCGGGCACCATCAGCAACAGCGGACGCTGGCTCCAGTGGTTTGACCAGGCTGTGCAGCCCGGCGGCGAAGCGCGTAACTTCGCTGACGTGGTCGTGCCCCTCTTCAACACCATCCGCAAGATGTACGCGCAAGAGGGCGGCGTGCTGCCCGATCCCATCATGAAGATGCACTGGACCGACAAGTACGATCCCCAGGACTGGGCCAGGCGCATCAACGGCTTCTTCTGGGCCGACAGCAAGGTGGGCGACAAGACCTACAAACGCGGCCAGCTTGTGCCCGCGTTTGCCGCCCTCAAGGACGACGGCTCGACCTCTTCCCTCAACTGGATATACACGGGAAGCTGGACTGAAGAAGACGGCAACAAGTCACGGCGGCGCGACCCCAGCCAGACGCCCATGCAGGCCAATATCGGCCTCTTCCCCAACTGGTCGTGGTGCTGGCCCGTCAACCGCCGCATTCTGTACAACCGCGCCTCGGTGGACGTGAACGGCAAGCCCTTCAATCCCAAGAAAGCCGTTATTGAATGGGACGGCAGCAAATGGGTGGGCGACGTGCCCGACGGCCCCTGGCCGCCCATGTCCGACCCCAAGGGGGGCAAGCTGCCCTTCATCATGGTCAAGGACGGGCATGCCCAGTTCTACGGCCCCGGTCCCGCCGACGGGCCCTTCCCCGAGCACTACGAACCTGCTGAAACGCCCCTGGCGAGCCATCCGTTCTCCAAGCAGCTCAGCAGTCCCGTGTACAAGTACCACAAGTCGCCTCTGGACCAGATCGCGCCTCCGGCCGATCCGCGCTTCCCCATTGTGCTGACTACCTATAGCCTCACCGAGCATTGGTGCGGCGGCGGCGAAACTCGCAATGTGCCCAACCTGCTTGAAGCCGAACCCCAGCTCTATGTGGAAATGAGCCACGAGCTGGCCAAGGAAAAGGGCATCAAGAACGGCGACGGCGTGTTGCTGGAAAGCGCGCGCGGCAAGTGCGAGGCCATCGCCATGGTGACCGTGCGCATACGGCCCTTCACGGTTATGGGCAAGACAGTCCACCTTGTGGGCATGCCCTTCGCCTTCGGCTGGACAACGCCAAAATGTGGCGACTCCACCAACAGGCTGACCGTGGGCGCGTATGACCCCAATACCACCATTCCTGAGTCCAAGGCCTGCTGCGTGAACCTGCGCAAGGCCGACAAGCTGACCGAAATAGGCTAACGAGCAAGGCGCGTCCCCCTCGCGGGGGCGCGCCCCACAAGGAGCATACTATGCCGAAAACATTCTTAGTTGACACCACGCGGTGCACGGCATGTCGTGGCTGCCAGTTGGCCTGTAAGGAATGGCACGATCTGCCCGCCAATCACACCAAGCAGCTCGGCACGCACCAGAATCCGCCGGACCTGAACCCGAACAACCTCAAAATTGTCCGGTTTCACGAATATGTGAACGATGAAGGCAACGTGGTCTGGAACTTTTTTCCCGACCAGTGCCGCCATTGCCAGACGCCCCCCTGCATGGACGTGGCCGATATGAGCGTGCCCGGGGCCATTATTCAGGACAAGAAAACCGGCGCCGTGCTGGCCACGGACAAATCCGCCAAGCTCAGTGAAGAAGACGCCCAGGCCGTGCAGGAAGCCTGCCCCTACAACATACCGAGGCGCGACCCCAAAAGCGGCCGCCTGACCAAGTGCGATATGTGCATTGACCGTGTTTCTGCGGGTATGCAGCCTATCTGCGTCAAAACCTGCCCCACGGGGGCCATGGTTTTCGGTGAGCGTGAAGAGATACTGCCTGTGGCCCAAAAGCGTCTTGAAACAGCCAAAAAGCGCTGGCCCAAGGCCTTTCTTGCCGACATGGAAGACGTGAGCGTCATCTATCTTCTGGCTGACACCAAGGACAAGTATTACGAGTTCGCAGCGTTTATGTAGAGTGCCTCAGTCAGGTTTCAGTTTGGCATTGCCATAATTGTAAACTGAAATTATGCTGACTTACAGCAATGTAGCCATGGCCGTATTGGCGTTCGGGGCGGACAGCCGCGAATGCCAGTACGGCCGGGTGAGGCGCTTGAATACGCCCGGTGAAAGCCATTTTCCCCGGAAGCTGGCCTGCCGCCCCGGTGGTGAGGCGCAGTTTTGTATCAAGTGTGGCGCGCGGGGTTTCCTGTGCGCCGCTGTCACCTTTCGATCGGAGGTCGCGGCCTCCGGGTTTTGGAGCATCAATGGCCTTATCCCGCCAAAGCGTGGCAAAAACCCTGGAGGACGTGGCGGCGCGCCGTCCCGTTCTGGAACCCGTATTGCGGGCTTTCGAGCCCTTGCTGACCGCCCAGGCCCAACTGACTGAAGACCTGGCCGAAAGCGTTCGCGCCACAGGGCTGCGTCTGCCCGAGCTTCAACCCGAAGCCATACAAGAAGGGCTTTCGTTGCTGGCTGGCATGCCCCTGAATGGCCTTGCCGCGCCCCTGCGCAGCAGCGCCGAAAAGCTGTTGCCCCTGCTGGCCGGGCTTGAGGCCATGGCCCCGCATATGGCCGCGCTGGAAGCCCTGCTGCTTGCGCCGGTGAAAAAGGCCTCCAAGAAGAAAACCACGGCCACGGCAGCGCCCGACCCGCGTGAATCACTGGCCGAGGCCGTGCTTTCGGGCAACAGTGAGCAAGAGACGCGCCTTGCGGAGCAGTATAACCTTGATCCTTCGGTGCTGCTGTTCGCCTTTGGCTTTGTGCTTGCGCCTGTGCTGCGCGCCCTTGTGGCGCAGAGCCTGCCTGAAGAGGGGGAGGCCCCCTGGGACGCGGGCAGCCAGTGGAAGCAGGGCTACTGCCCCGTGTGCGGCAGTTTTGCCAGCATAGGCTGGCTGGACAAGCCGCTTGTGGATGAGAAAAATGCGTATCTTGCGGGCGGCGGCGGTAAAAAGCATCTGCACTGCAGCCTGTGCGGCGCTAACTGGAAGTTTATGCGTCGCGTCTGTCCTTCATGCGGCAAGGATGGGTCGGGCGTGATGGAAATGTTGCGCGAAAGCGAGGCGGCTCAGGGAGAGCGGCTGGACTGGTGCACCCAGTGCAAGAGCTATTGTCCCACTGTGGATTTGCGTGAACGGGAGGGAAACCCTGACCTTGACGCGCTGGCCCTTGGCATGATGCATCTGGATATGGTGGCGGCCCGCAAAAAGCTGCGCCCGCTCAAACCTTCGTTCTGGAATACGTTTTAGGGAAACGCTGATGTATTCCGTTTGGCATCGTTGCTTCACTTTTTTTGAAACAGACGAGGACGGAAGAGTCCACTCCTGCTTCAAAAAAAGATCGCGCCTTCCAAGCGAAATACCAGCGCGTTTTCAGGAGGCTCTTTAATCAGTGCTTCCCTAAAAAGTCCTTCCTGGCCGGAGAACGAAATTTTCTTGCGTCATATGTTCTGAAAAGACCGAAAGCATGCCGAACCGGGTAACCGGGAGGGAACGCGTCCAACGCCATGGGGCTGCGGACGAGACCCGGCGGCCGCCCGGCAAGGGCGCTCCGCATGCGCCAAGACATGAAGGTCTACTACCTCAGGAGGAGCTTGTTCATGAAAACCTTGGTCATCACTCTTTTTGCCCTGACCCTTTTGTGTGCCGGCGGAGCGCAGGCCCGCAGCGTCAAGGAGATGGCGGACACCATCAAAAAACCCATTGAGATTGAAGCTTCCGGCTCCAAGCGCATGAATGTCATGTTCCCGCATACGGCGCACAAGGGCATCTCCTGTTTTCACTGTCACCACGAAGAAGGTGGTGACGGACGCTATGTTGCCTGCACCGAATGCCATGCCACGCCCGGCGCGCGCGAGCGTGACCCCATGAGCATGTTCATGGCCTTCCATTCCAAGAACGGCGACCGCTCCTGCCTTGGCTGCCACAAGAAGCTCGCGGCTGAAAATCCCGGCAAGTTCCCGCAGTTCAAGGGCTGCCGTCCCTGCCACATGAGCCCCGCCGCGCGTGAAGCCGCAGCGGCCGAAAAAACCGCCAAACCGTAATCTTCAATACCGCTCTGCGGTAGTTGCGCCAATGTTCGGATGCCGGGCAGCGAAAGCTGTCCGGCATCTGTGCGTTGGGGCCTGCGCATTGGTTCTGCACATGGTGACGCTACCTGTGGCCGTCGTGAAAACGTCTGTGCGGCGAGGAGCGAGCGGGTATTACCATGCTCACGCCAAGATGTCAGACACGCCATGCAACAGCCGCCAGCACATATGCGTCACGGTGACACACTATAAGAATTTTAGGGGGAGGGGGCGTGGGGGAGGAGACCCTTTTGCAAAAGGGTCCCTCCCCCACAAAGCGCTTTAATGCGCCTTCAGAGATGCGCGGCGATTCGCATTCGTCGTCCCTCCCCCACAAAATATTCCAACATGCATTCTCAAGCTCACCCATTGCTGCGCAGTTTTTCCACAAGGTTTTCCACTGTTTCTGCCTGCTGCGACAGGTGGATCACGGCCTGGGCGGCCTCGGCCATGGTTTGCGCGCTTTCTCTGGCCGCCAGGCTGACATTGCTGATGGTGCAGGTTACCTCCTGACTGGCGGCGGACTGCTCTTCGCTGGCGGCGGCAATGGCGCGCACCTGTCCCGCCGTGGCATCGGCCATGCTGACGATGGCTTCAAGGGCAGAGCCGGATTTGTCGGCGCTGGCTGTGGCCAGCTTGACCTGGGCCACGGCTTCGTCCAGGGAGGTCATACTGTGGGCCGTGCTTTTTTGCATGGCGGTGATGGCGGTTCCCACATCCTGAGTGGACGTCACCGTCTTTTCCGCCAGCTTGCGCACCTCGTCGGCCACCACGGCAAAGCCGCGTCCGGCGTCCCCGGCACGGGCCGCTTCTATGGCTGCGTTGAGGGCCAGCAAGTTTGTCTGGTCCGCAATATCGGAGATGAAGCCCATGATGCGGCTGATGTCGTGGGCGCGCGCGTTGAGATCATCCATGTTGGCCTTGAGCCGCTCTGAAACCTCGTTGACCCTGTTGATGCTGTCCAGGGCCTGCCGTACGACCCGCGCGCCTTCTTCGGCGCTGGCCCGCGTTCCGGCTGATGCCTGCGCGGCCTGTCCGGCATTGTCGGCCACCTCGCGTACCGTGGCGTTCATCTGCTCCATGGCGGTGGCGGCGCTGTCCAGATTTTCCGCCGTGGCCGTGGCCCCCTGGCTGGATTGCTCGATCTGCCGCGTCAATTGGCCGGATGCGGACGTCAGGTTATGTGCGACGCCCTCAAGTTGCGCGGCCGCGTGCAGGAGGGTTTCTGTTCTGCCCTGGGCCTGCGCCCGCGCGTCCTCGGCTTCACGCAGGGCAGCCTCGGCCCGTTGCGACTGGCTCAGGGCCATCTGCGACTGGGCGTCGGCATTGCTGATGTGCTCCTGTAACGAAGCCACCATGGACAGGATGGAGGCATAAACCCCGCGACGTTTTTTGGGGCCGCCGTCGGCGTCCGTCTGGTAGTCCCCCCTGGCCACCCGCTGGGCAAGGATGTTGAGCTGGCCGGGATCTATGCCCAGCTGGCGTTTGACGGAAAAAATCAGCAGGCAGGTAACGCAAACGCTGAACAGCAGCGCCGCCCCGGTCAGGCCCTCGGCTATGTTTCGTGACTGCTCGGCAATATGGCGCGCGGCTTCGGCGGCCTGACGGCTGCGGGCCGTGTCCCGTTCCAGCACCTGTTCGTAAAACCGCGCCAGCCGCAGGAAGTTGGCCCTGCTGCGGTCAAAGAGGGCCACGGCCTCATCTGTTTCGCCTTCCTTGGCGTGATCGATAATCTGCTGACGGTTCCGGGCGTCTTCCTGCGTGGCGGCGGCAATGTGCTCCAGCAGTTCCGGCAGGCTCGCGGCCTGCTTTTCGCCGTCCTGGCTGTCATGGCCGTCCTGGCCGGACGTGCCGGCGGCGTCTGGCGGGGCGCATTCTTCGGGCACGGGTCGGGCCGCCAGTTGCGCGTAGTTTTTCTCGTGTTCGGCCAGGGCGCGCAGGGCGCGATTGATGCGTGAGGTGTATTCGGTGATGCTCACCTTGTCTGTGCGGGTGCTTACGGCGGCCAGATCCGAGCGTATGGAATAGAGCAGGGCATTCATGGATTGAACCGCCACCACCGAAGGAATGACCGTTTCGGTGATGTGATCGACGGTGGCGGTGATTTTTTGGCTGTTGCGCATATAGACCGCAAAAAGGAGCAGCATAAATAGAATGATGCTGCAAAACGAAAGAACCAGTTTCGCGCTCAGCTTCATTGGCATCTTCAGTCCTTATGGTGGTTAACGCCCCTATCCGTCCATGACCCATCAATGGCGGCATTCTCCCGCCATCGGGCCTGCGTACGGTAGCGGCTGTTATTCCGTGCTGGTTTCGGCTGCGGGGGCATCTTCGCAGTCGTCAAACATGTAGTTGTTGCCCGGCATCTGCTTGCAGCGTTTTTTCAGGCTGGCCGCGGCCCGTGCCAGGTCAAAGCTGCTCTGAAAGCTGGTGGCGCTAACGCCCACAATGGTCAGGGACATGAGGGGAAAGCGCTCTTCCTGCTGGTTGCGGTTTTTGCCCTCAATGTAGCCGTTCTGGAAATCTTCGGCGTTATAGTAGGCGGACACGCCCTGGGCAAAGGCGCTGATGATGTCCTGGCAGACCTTTTCAGCTTTGAAGCGGTCAGTGACGGCTATGAAGTCGTCGCCGCCGATGTGCCCCACAAAGTCCCCCTTTGGCGTGCTTTCGGAGATAATGGACGCAAGGCGCTTGAGGACGCGGTCGCCGTTTTTGAAGCCGTATTTGTCGTTGTACGCCTTGAAGTTGTCGATATCGAAGTAGAGGACGCTCTTGTCCAGGCAGAGCCGCACGAGGCGTTCCAGCTCGATATCTATGAGGGCGTTGCCCGGCAGTTCGGAGAGGGGGTTGAGCTGGCGCGCGTTGGCCACCTCAAGCTCGATGCTTTTTTCAAGCAGTTCGCGCACGGTGACGATGCCCACGTATTTGTTGTCGCGGGTGACGGTGACAAAGTCATATATCTGGTTGTTCTCGCGGCGCATGGCATGGCGGGAGACGACGTCAATGGTGGTCTGGTGATCGACGCTCAAAAATCCCCTGTCCATGACAGAGGCGACGGTTTTTCCGGCAAAGAGCGAAAAGCCGAAGCGTCCGCTCAACTGGCGGTGCAGGCGGTGGCGCATGATGGTGCCCACAGGCTTGCCCTCATCCACCACGCACAGGCCTTGCAGATTGTCGTCATGCTCAAAGCGCTCGGCGGCCTCGATTACCGGCAGGGATGGGGGAATGGTGAAGCCGGGCCGGATGATGTGCCGCACGTGGAACTTGTGCACGCGCGCGCCGAAAAAGCGGTTCTTTATCTTGTTTTCGCGGTGGATGAAGCGCACCACATGTTCCATAATGGGCTGCGGATGCAGTGCGGGACGCTGGATGAAGTAGCCCTGACCATAGGGCACGTCGAAGCTGATCAGGGTCGCCATCTCTTCTTCGGTTTCAATGCCCTCGGCAATGATGCGCGTATTGGTCAGGGAGGCGAATTCCTGCATGCTCTTGATAAGCGCCTGACGGGTGAGGTCTTTGTCCACCCCGCGGATGAGGCGCATGTCCAGCTTGATGAAGTGCGGCTGCACGTCTGAAATGAGGTTGAGGCCGGAATATCCGGCCCCTGCGTCGTCAATGCTTATCTGATAGTTCTGGGCCTTGTAGTGCTCGATGATTTTTTTAAAGCCGCGCAGGTTGTCCACGGATTCGCGTTCCGTGATTTCAAAAACCATGTCTTCGGCGCTGAGGGCAAAGCGGGTGAGGTATTCCTTGGTGAATCCCACGCCGAAATGCGGGTCCTGTATAATGTTGGGGTTGACGTTGAGGAACAGGCGTATGCCCGTGGCGATCTGCCGTGCAGCCCTGAGGGCGCTGTAGCGGAACAAATGTTCCAGCTCAAGCATGCGTCCGTGGCGCAGGGCCGCGTTAATGAGGGCTTCGGGGCCTTCAAGGGGACTGCCCGCAGGGCCGCGCCCCAGCGCTTCAAAGCCAAAAATGGAGCCGTCCCGCAGGGAGATTATGGGTTGCAGCACACTGTGGATGCTTTTGTTGTGCAGGATATCCCACAGGGCCTGTCGTTCCTCCGCTGCCAGCGCGGTTGCGCGAGCGGCGGCGCGTGCGGCGGCCCGCATGGCGGCAAGAGGTTTTTCCAGAGGGCGCGGGCCCGGGCACAGGACCAGCGGTTCATTGCCGGAAGCAGGTGGGTTTGGCACTAACGGCGTTGGCATATAGGCAGTCTCCGGTAGGATAATGGATTGCCCAAAGAAGTAGCGCTCAAGTATGACAATTGGGTGACGGTATGACAGGTTTTTGCGCATAGTGGCGGTGAGGGCGTGTTGCGGGGTGCTATTCGTAATTATTTACAATATAAATGATTGTTGTACTGAGCGCAGCGTGCCGCGCTGGCAATTGTTACGTTCTGGCGCGGCGGGCAATGGGCGCGCGCAGTAATGACACAAAGCGCGGACTGCCACTGCGAGATACCATTGCGCGATTTCAGAAGAATTTTGTTTTATGAACAACGCAGTGGCGTTTCTGGGACAACACGCCCCAGCGGCGCACGCAGGGTTTGCCCCGAACGTTGCCGATCTGCCGCGCATGCAGGGCAGGCACGGCACACAGAAGAGGGTCGGTGGGCAAGGCAGGCATGCAGGGCGGCATGACGCACAGAAGAGGGCAGGCGGGCAGGGCAGGCGAGCAGGGCAGGCGTGCAAGCCCGCCACGGATGCGGACAAAGACAGCGCCGCCGCTAATTTGCGCTGCTAATTTGCGCCGATTATATGCGCTGGCAAGCGCTGAAGCGGGCGCGTCTTACCCTTTGAGAATGCATATTATCAAAGGCAATTGGAGCCAAAAGCGTGTGGGGCGCGGGGTGCCGGACGTCGCAATAAAAGTGCGCCCCTGAAAGACTTCGGGGGCGCACATGGTTGTCGCGTATTGAAGGGCACGCTGCCCAGCCAGAGGCATTGGGGGCCGGGCCCGTATTGTTGAAAGGATGCTATTGAAAGAATGCCTTGAAAAAATGCTCCTTGCGGGCACAAGCCCCCTTCCGGCTTGCCGGGGCATCCTTATTTCCGCTGTTTCGCTCTTGCCTTTCTGCGTTCGTCTTCTTCAAGCTGGGCACGCCGCTTGTCGAAGGGCACTCAGCCACAATTCATGCGGTCTATGGGCAGCCAGCCTTTTTTGAGGGCAAGCAGGTAAAAAACCGCAATGCCGCCAAAGACCAGCAATAAAATCAGTATGTCTGCCATCGTGTCTCCTGCTGGATCAAATCACCTTTGAAATGCTTTGCATTTCAATTTGTCATTCTGCTCAAAATCGCATTTTCAACTGAATCCACGCCACGTTGTGGCGCGCTGTACTCTCGCGCAACAACAGAACATGCGCCCTTTTCAGGGCAAAACGCTCTACCGCGCCGGAATGCACATTCTCGACATCGTCCTACTGTAAAATAGTGCAGAACAGTGGAAAGTACAGTGATTCAGGTTTGCGCGTGCAGGGGCGTTATCCATACCCCAGAACTATGGTTGAGGCAATGCAGGGTTGCGGCGCGTCGCAGGGATGAAGCCTTGGCAAATCCTGCCAGCCGGAGAGCCCTTGCGCCGGAGAGCCCTTGCGCCGGCGGGTCACAGGGCAGGTCGGTGGAAGGATGATGGCAAACAGCCAGCAGTATTCCGGGTTGTCGGGGGCAGGAGCCGCACGGCGAGGTACAGGCAGAAAGGTCTCAGCCCAGGGAGGATACTATGCCGCCCCGGTTGCGCAATAAAGGATCCGTTTCATCGGGCAGCGCGTTTTTTGCCGCGCGGGCAAGTATTTCGGCCTGCTCAATCATAAAGTTTTTTTCACTTGTATAGGACGTTGCCAGCGACGTGTAATTTGCATTGAGGCTGTCGGCGATATTGCCGTAGCCTGTCAGAGAATTCGTGAGCGCCGTCAAATCCGCAGGCGAGATGGTGCTCAAATCCACCGAGGTCAATCCCTTCAGTCCTGACAGACTATACAGGGAAAATGTTGAGGTTCCATAGCCCAGCTGGATCGGCACTGTGGCCATGGCGCCGTCGGCGCTGACGGTCAGGCGTTTGTCCGTGCCCCAGGCGTCGCTGTCCAAAAGGGATATGCCGTTGTATTGCGCGCCGGATACCGTGGCGGCAAGTGTTGTGGCCAGGGCTTTAAACGCGGGGCTTGCCGTGGCGCTCTGGCTGGGGTCTGCCTGCACTTTTTGCGCAAGGGCAAGCATTTCGCTCAATGTGGCGCTCAGGGAGGCGGCGGCGTTTGCGATGCTGCCCGACATGGAGGCAGCCTCGGAAGCATTATTTGCGCCTTGCCGGAGCATGGCGGCGTTGCTCCTGATTTTTCCTGTGAGCGCCTCGGCCATGATCTGCCTGCCCGACTTGCCGCGCGGCGCGGTTGTATGCTGGGGCATGTTGTTGAGCAAAAGCTCCAGGCTGCCGCTTTTCAGGAATGAATACGCCATGATCTGATCAAAAAAATCCATGCTACGCCCCTACTGCTTTTATGGGTCAAACGTCAGGCACTTACCCTGAGTATCGGCAATTTCCCATAAAATGTTAGCCATGCACGACAAAGGCGCATCTGGCGCGGGCGTGGACAAAGGCCGTTCATGCTCTTGCCGCTCTTCTTTCTGTTTCGCGCCTCCGCTTCATGCCGAAACGGAGGCGCGTGACGTGCTACTTGCTTTCGTCAGCCATCACAGGAATCCATATCTGCTTCATAAGCTCTTCGGTATCCTTGTCTTTTTTGATAAGTCCGAACGTCTTGTAGTCGTCTATGGTGCTGCGCAGCGTGGCTGCGGTAAGATCGTCGCTGATCATGAAGTTGTAGGTCTTGAAGATTTCCAGCACCAGCTTGGGGTCGCCGGAAGCCCACTTGTTTTCCTGAAGGATCTTCACCGCTTCTTCGGGGTTTTCCGTCATCCATTTGCTGGCGGCTTCATGAGCGCGCGTGAGTTTTTTCACGGTAATGGGATTGGCTTCGTAAAAGTCAGCCCCCACGGCATGGATGCAGCAGGCTTCTTTTTTGAAATCGTCGTCAAAGGTCAGGGAGCGCACAATGCGCAGCGTGCCGTCGTCCAGAAACTTTTTGGCGAACTGGTCGCCGAGGACGGCCCCCTGGAGTTCACCATTCTGCATGGCCAGAACGGCCACGCCAGCTTCCACGGGCTTGAACTTGACTGTGCGCGGGTCAATTTTGTCATGGTTGAAGAAGCGCATGGCGATATTGTGGTCAGAACCGCCTATGCCGTCGGGGATGGCCACCGTCTTGCCCACCAGATCCTTGGTGGACTTGATGTCGGATTTACCCAGCACATAGAGGGACTTGCAGCCGGTGTGGATGCCGGTGGTGAACTTGACCCGCACGCCGTTGACCGTGGGCACCAGCATGGTGGCGATATGGTCGCCGGAAACGTCCACCTTGCCTGTGCCGAGGGCGTTGGTCTGACCGCTGCTGTCGCCAGCCATGCGCACCACTTCCGTTTTCAACCCTTCGGCGGCATAGAAGCCCTTGAGCTGGGCAATGCCAAAGGTTCCCAGGCACAAGCCGCCATTATAGCCGATCTTCAAGGTTTTGCCGTAGGCGGGCTCCTTTTTCCACGCCGCGTCTTCAGCGGCTTTGGCGGCGGCCTCGTCAGCGTTCTTGTCGCCAGCCACGGCCGCTGCGCCAAGAGCAAGGCTGACAGCCATGCACAGAATCAACAGTTTTGCCTTCATTGCGTTCTCCAGAGGTTAAAGATGTTCTTTGCAGCTCAAAGCGTGCGTCTCACGCTTCGGCCCAGCCAAAATCGAGCATTTCCATAACGTGCGAGCGGTATTCCAGAAATTTTTTGCTGGTACGGTTGCGGGGATAGGGCATGTCTATGCTGATGTCCTCGCGGATGCGTCCGGGGCGGGGGGCCATGACCAGCACCCGCATGCCCATATAGATGGCCTCGTCAATGTCGTGCGTAACCATGAGCATCATGCGTTTGCGCTGTGCCCACATGTTCAGCAGTTCGTCCTGCATGTGCATTCGGGTAAAGGCGTCCAGCGCGCCCAGGGGTTCGTCCAGCAAAAACACTTCGGGATCGTTGATCATGGTGCGTATGAGCGCCACGCGCTGCGCCATGCCGCCGGAAAGCTGGTGCGGATAGGACTGACGGAACTCCTCCAGCCCCACCGTGCGTATGAGCGCGTCCACGTCCTCCGAGCGTCCCTGAAACTTGTGCTGCATGCGCA